>NHEP01000193.1 GCA_002171515.1 bacterium TMED88
GAGCGGTCATGGATCTGAAGCGCGACGCATCTTAGCGACCTGCGGGGTGCTGTCAACGATTACAGGGGCTTCTCGGTTCCGTTGCGCCTGGAATGGACTCAGGTTCCAGGAATCAAACCTTCTACGAGGCGGCCGGCACACGTGGTGGGGTCGGCCAGGCGACCAACCGACTCGCTCCCCTCCCTTTTCAACGAAGACGCCCCCGAGTTTCCCCGGGGGCGCATTCGTTAATCGGACATGAACTCGTCTCAGCCTTCGATGGGCCCAAGATCCGTCGCCAAGGCAGAAAGGTTTTCCGCGGAAAGACCAGCCTCCTCAGCGAAGTCGACCGTTTCACCGGCCGTCGACTCGCCTGTCGTGTCAATGGTGGCCTCGAACGGCGGGAGCTCAACCTGGATCCCCATGCCCTTGTACTCCTCCAAGCCAGTTCCGGCGGGGATCAATCGGCCCATGATGACGTTTTCCTTCAGCCCTCGAAGGCCGTCGGTCTTGCCCCAGATTGCGGCTTCAGTCAGCACCTTTGTGGTTTCCTGGAAAGAGGCAGCCGAGATGAACGACTCGGTCGACAGGGAAGCCTTAGTGATTCCCAGCAACTGCGCCTCGGCCTGAGCCGGCTGCCGCCCCTCAGACATCAGCTGCTCGTTGATCGCCTCAAAGGTATTCCGCTCAACCTGCTCACCCAGCAAGAGGTCGCTATCGCCCGCATCGGTCACACGAACCTTTCGCAGCATTTGGCGAACGATCACCTCGATGTGCTTGTCGTTGATCTTCACACCCTGAAGCCGGTAGACCTCTTGAACTTCATCGACAAGGTAGGAGGCCAGCTCCTTCTCACCCTTGATCTTCAGGATGTCGTGCGGATTCGAAGAACCGTCCATCAGAGCCTCACCGGGGCGCACTCGATCACCCTCATGAACACTGACGTGCTTGCCCTTCGGGATGAGATACTCATCCGGCTCGCCTGAGTCATCCGAAGGCGTCACGATCACGCGCCTCTTCCCTCGGCTGTCTGCTCCAAAAGACACGATGCCTTCGATCTCGGTCACCACGGCGCATTCCTTGGGTTTTCGAGCCTCGAAAAGTTCAGCCACCCGCGGCAGTCCGCCGGTGATGTCCTTTGTCTTACTCGCTTCCCGCGGAATCTTCGCCACCACCTGTCCGGCCCCGACTTCCTCCCCTTCAGAAACGGAGAGGTAGGCACCGACCGGCAGGATAGAACGGGATTCGGTTCCGTCCTCCAATGAGCGAATCGTAATGCGGGGTCGAAGATCAGGATCTTTGGATTCGATGATGACCTTCGAGGAAACGCCGGTGAACTCGTCCACCTGCTCCTGCATGGTCGATCCCTCGATGATATCCGCAAATTCAATCACACCTCGCACTTCCGAAAGAATCGGGCTCGCAAAGGGATCCCAGTCGAGCAGACTGTCGCCATTCTTGACATGGCTTCCCTCTTCGACCCGGAGCGTGGCTCCATAAACAACCGGATGGCGCTCCCGCTCTCGACCGCTCGCGTCGACAACGCCGATTTCGCCATGTCGGGTCATCACGGTCTCATTGCCCTCGGCATCCTTCACAGACCGGATATTGTGGAATCGAACCTCGCCCTCGCTGCCCGCCGATGCATGCGACTGCTCGGCCCGGCGGGTTGCGGCTCCACCGATATGGAAAGTGCGCATGGTGAGCTGCGTGCCGGGCTCGCCGATGGATTGCGCAGCGATGACCCCGACCGCCTCGCCCAAGTTCACCATGGTTCCGCGGGACAGGTCACGGCCGTAACACTTGACGCAGACTCCGAAACCCTGAGAACACGTCAACACTGACCGAACGTTCACCGTCTCGATTCCAGCATTATCGATCTTCCGGACGCCCTCCTCGTCAATCTCATCCCCAGCGGAAATCAAGCAGTCGCCATTCACCGGATCGAGAACGTCCGTTGCGGTGACGCGACCCAAGATTCGCTCACCCAAGGGCTCCACGATATCTCCACCCTCGACCAAGGCCCCGATCTCAAGATAATCCTCTGTTCCGCAATCCGCGCCGCGGATAATGACATCCTGAGACACATCCACGAGTCGGCGCGTCAAGTAGCCGGAATTGGCCGTCTTCAGTGCGGTATCCGCGAGACCCTTACGGGCACCATGGGTCGAAATGAAGTACTGGAGCACCGACAGGCCTTCACGGAAGTTCGAGGTAATCGGGGTCTCAATGATCGCGCCCGAAGGCTTCGCCATCAAACCTCTCATGCCCGCCAGCTGACGCATCTGCTGGGTCGATCCGCGTGCCCCCGAGTCAGCCATCATAAAGATCGCATTGAAGCTCGGGACCGTATGCTCCTCACCCTTCTCGTCGATCACGGACTCAGTCGCAATTCCATCGACGAGCTGCTCGGTGATCTGCTCGGTTGCCTGGGCCCAGATGTCGACAACTTTGTTGTATCGCTCGCCATCCGTAATCAGGCCTTCCTGATACTGATCTTGAATTTGGGCCACTTCGGTCATGGCCTCATCCAGAAACCGCTCTTTATCCGGCGGGATCGCCATGTCGTCGAGACAGATGGAAATCCCCGCTGACGTCGCGTGCCCATACCCCAAAGAGCGTAGACGGTCGGCCAAAAGCACCGTCGCCTTATTCCCCAGGCGGCGATAACACTGATCGATCAGTTCCCCCAAGGCCTTCTTATCCATCACTTGATTGATGAACTCGAAGGGAATCTCCTCAGGCACGACATCCTGCAAAAGAATCCGCCCTGTGGTCGTCTCAACCACCTCCTCACCCACTCTCACATGGATCGAAGCGTGGATATCCAAAGCGTCAGCATCGTAGGCAATTCGGACTTCGTCAGGGCTCGAGAAGCGCATCCCCTCGCCCCGCACACCCGGCCTTTCGCGGCTCATGTAATAACAACCCAGCACAATGTCCTGAGTAGGCCCAATAATGGGGCGACCCGTTGCGGGGCTGAGGATGTTGTTCGTAGACATCATCAGAACACGCGCTTCGATCTGGGCCTCAACCGACAGCGGCACATGAACCGCCATCTGATCCCCGTCAAAGTCTGCATTGAAGGCAGCGCAAACCAAGGGGTGGAGCTGAATTGCCTTCCCCTCGATGAGCATCGGCTCGAAGGCTTGCATGCCCAGCCTGTGGAGTGTGGGCGCGCGATTCAGAAGAACCGGATGCTCCTTGATCACGTCCGCCAGAATATCCCAGACTTCCTCTCGCTCGTTTTCCACCATCTTCCGTGCCGCTTTAATGGTGGTCACGTAGCCAAGCTGTTCGAGCTTGCTGTAGATGAATGGCTTGAAGAGTTCAAGCGCCATTCGGTTAGGCAAGCCGCATTGGTGGAGCCGCAGTTCAGGGCCGACCACGATGACAGATCGTCCGGAGTAATCGACGCGCTTACCGAGCAAGTTCTGTCGAAAACGGCCCGACTTGCCCTTTAGCATGTCGGATAGAGACTTCAGCGGCCGCTTGCTCGGCCCGGTAATCACCCGGCCTCGCCGTCCGTTGTCAAAAAGCGCGTCCACCGCTTCCTGGAGCATCCGCTTTTCATTTCGGATGATAACTTCCGGCGCATTCAGCTCCTGCAGCCTCTTCAACCTGTTGTTCCGATTGATGACACGCCGGTAGAGGTCATTCAAATCACTGGTCGCGAATCGACCACCATCCAAAGGAACAAGGGGACGAAGGTCGGGCGGAATGACCGGCACGACCTCGAGAACCATAAACTCAGGCCGATTTACGCCGGATTCACGAAACGCATCAAGAACTTTCAATCGTTTCGCAATTTTCTTGCGCTTGGCCTCGGAGGTCGCCTCTCGCATCTCCTCCCGCAGGGTCTCGCATTCACCATCGACGTCCAGTTCAGCCAAGAGCTT
The DNA here is from genome assembly GCA_002171515.1 of bacterium TMED88. Classification (GTDB taxonomy): domain Bacteria; phylum Myxococcota_A; class UBA9160; order UBA9160; family UBA4427; genus TMED88. The sequence goes on from NHEP01000193.1 coordinate 3,879, forward strand.
GCGAACGGCCTCTGCGCCAATTCCGACCTCGAAACCATCTCGACCATACTCATCGCGAAGTTCGATCAAGCGCTCATCGTTCACCAACTCGCCCTTGACCAATTCCGTGTCTTTGCCGTCCAAGACCAGGTGAGCCTCGAAGTAGAGAACTCTCTCCAAATCGCGCAGGGTGATATCGAGAATGTTTCCAATTCGAGAAGGCAGCGACTTCAGAAACCAAATATGGGCCACTGGAGACGCGAGCGTAATGTGGCCCATCCGTTCCCGGCGGACCTTGCTCTGAATGACTTCCACGTTGCACTTCTCACACACAACGCCGCGGTGCTTCATGCGCTTGTACTTGCCGCAATTGCACTCGTAGTCCTTAACCGGACCGAAGGTCTTCGCGCAGAAAAGCCCATCACGTTCCGGCTTGAACGTCCGGTAGTTAATGGTCTCCGGCTTTTTTACCTCACCAAAAGACCACTCCCGCACGGTCTCTGGCGAAGCCAGAGAAATGCGAAGCGCATCGAAGGCGAGGGGGTCTTTGGGCTTTTCGAAAAGGTTGTAGAGATCGCGCAAAGCGGCTGTCTCCTCTTCTTGTTCAGTTCATCCGACCAAGGATCGGATTTGGAATTCAACGAATCGGCCGTGAGCACTTCGCTCGACCCATCCGACTATTTCTCAATCATCTCCACGTCGAGACCGAGCGCCTGGAGTTCTTTCACCAGAACGTTGAAACTCTCAGGCAGTCCTGGCTCGAGAGCGTTCTCGCCCTTAACGATCGACTCATAGATCCGCGTCCGACCACTGACATCGTCAGACTTGACGGTGAGGAACTCTTGCAGACCGTAGGCAGCGCCATACGCCTCCAAAGCCCATACCTCCATCTCCCCGAGCCTCTGCCCACCAAACTGTGCCTTGCCGCCCAAGGGCTGCTGGGTCACCAGACTGTACGGCCCAATACTCCGGGAGTGAATCTTATCGTCGACCAAGTGGTGCAGTTTGAGCATGTAGATAATGCCGACGGTGACATCTCGATCAAACGGCTCCCCTGTCCGTCCATCAAAGAGGATCATTTGACCCCGTTCGGGCAACTTGGCCCGACTCAATTCCCCCTTCACTTGGTCTTCCCCGGCTCCATCGAACACCGCCGTCGCCACGTGGATGCCCTTCGCCACATTCTCGGCGACAGCCCGTATTGCGGCCTCGCTCGCGCCGTCCAACTCGCGGGAGATCGCTTCGTCGTTGAACGTCTCCTTGAGCCGAGCTCTCAGCGCGTCGGTGCTTGAGTGCTTCTCCACCAGATCGCCAACCATCTGACCCAGACCGAAAGCGGCCCATCCCAGGTGGGTTTCCAAAATCTGGCCAATGTTCATACGAGACGGCACACCCAACGGGTTCAGCACAATGTCGACCGGCGAGCCATCCGCCAGATACGGCATGTCCTCCTCCGGCAGAATGCGGGAAATCACGCCCTTATTGCCGTGACGCCCCGCCATCTTGTCACCCACGGAAAGCTTCCGCTTGATGGCCAGGTAGATCTTGACCATCTTGAAAACGCCCGGGGGCAACTCATCGCCCTTTTTCAACCGCGCAATTTTTTCGTCAAAAACTGCCTTGATGACCATCGCTTGGTCTTCGACATTGGCAAACAACCGGTCAATCTGAGACTGCACGCTGGCGTCGCTGACCTGAATGTCGCGCCACTTCCGGTCCGGCACCGCATGCAGCGCCTCTTCGGAGATCACATCACCGGCCCGAATCCATTCTTGACCGCGCTGTTCATCCCCGACCCAATTCGCGGCGGTTTGACCGACCACGAGTCTCAGCACATTCTTGAAAGCGCCTTTTCGGATGATCCGAATTTCATCCTCTTGATCCTTTCGGAGCCGATCGATCTCGGCCTCCTCAAGGGCCTTAGCGCGCTCATCTTTCTCGACGCCCCGGCGCGAAAACACCTGAGCCCCGATCACCGTCCCGGTGACACCCGGCGGGACCCGGAGTGACGTATCCCGTACATCGCCCGCCTTCTCTCCGAAAATTGCTCGAAGCAGCCTCTCTTCGGGCGAAAGCTGAGTTTCACCCTTCGGCGTAATCTTGCCTACCAGGATGTCGTCCTGCTGAACCTCGGCCCCAATGCGGACAATGCCTGCCTCATCCAGGTCCCGAAGAGCCTCCTCGCCGACATTCGGGATATCCCGAGTGATGTCCTCCTTACCCAGCTTCGTATCTCGGGCGACGCACTCGAATTCCTCAATATGAATCGAGGTAAAGTAGTCGTCCTTCACAATCCGCTCAGAAATCAGGATCGAGTCCTCGAAGTTGTATCCGCCCCAGGGCATAAAGGCGACTCGAACATTACATCCGAGGGCCATCTCCCCACGGTCCGTTGCCGGCCCATCAGCGATGACCTGCCCCTGTTTGACATGATCCCCAGGCCCCACGATCGGCCTCTGCGTGATGCATGTATTCTGATTCGAACGTCGGTACTTGATCAAATTAATGATGTCGACATTCGATTCCGCGGCGTCCTCGCCATCCGGCTTCAAGACGATTCGCGATGCGTCAACACTTTCAACCACGCAGTCACGCTTGGCCACCACCGTGACACCGGAGTCGCGAGCGACAACCGCTTCCATACCGGTTCCAACCAATGGAGCCTGAGTTCGCAACAACGGAACCGCTTGCCGCATCATGTTTGAGCCCATCAGGGCCCGGTTTGCATCATCGTTCTCAAGAAATGGAATCAGAGAAGCGGCCACCGAAACCAATTGGTTGGGCGAGACATCCATCATGTCGATTTCCGCCGGCGGAACCAGCTCGAATTCGCCCTGCTTGCGTGCCGAGACTCGGTCCAACTCAAATCGACCGGCTTCGTCCAAGGCCGCATTCGCCTGAGCGATGGCCATGCTTTCCTCGTCCAATGCGGACAAGAACGCCACATCGCCCGAGACCTGCCCCTCCTCGACACGCCGATACGGTGTCTCGATGAAACCCATATCGTTCACGCGTGCAAACGTCGAAAGGGATGCGATCAGGCCAATATTGGGACCTTCGGGCGTTTCAATCGGACAGATTCGACCATAGTGGGTGGGGTGCACATCTCGAACCTCGAACCCTGCCCTCTCTCGGGTCAACCCTCCTGGCCCGAGTGCCGAGAGTCGTCGCTTATGCGTGACACTCGACAGAGGGTTAGTCTGATCCATGAACTGCGAGAGCTGACTCGAACCGAAGAACTCCTTAATCACGGCCGAGACCGGCTTCGAATTGATCAGATCATGGGGCATCAAAGTCTCGATCTCTTGAAGCGACATCCGCTCCTTGATCGCACGCTCCATCCGCACCAGACCAATTCGATACTGGTTCTGCAACAACTCGCCCACGACCCTCACGCGTCGATTGCCGAGGTGGTCGATGTCGTCGATTCGCTTGGTGGGGTCCGCGCCGTTCTTGAGGTCGACCAAGTATTTGACGGCCGCCAGGATGTCGTCCCGCCTCAATGTCGGCAGCTCGCCCAAAGGCAGCAACTGAGCCGCATCTTCCTTGCCCGGAACCTCGAGCGAAACAGTTTCGTCGCCATCAAAGCTGAGCTTGTGGTTGACCTTCAGGCGCCCCACCCTCGAGAGGTCGTAGCGCTCCGGATTAAAGAACAAGTTATTGAAGAGATTCGTCGCCGTATCCAAGGTCGGCGGATCCCCGGGGCGCAGCCGTCGGTAAATCTCAATGATCGCTTCATCTTCGGTAAAGATCTTATCCGCAAGCAAAGTGTCGCGAAGCGCCGTCCCGGTGGTCAAAGGATCAAGGAAAAGCAAGTCGAACTGATCGATCCCTCGCTCCTTGAACTCGTCCAAGTGTTCTTGCGTCAGCTCCTCATTGCATTCCATCAGCACTTCGCCGGTGGTCTCATCGACAATGTCTTCGGGAGCCACTCGCTTTACGGCATCTGCGCGGATCAGGTCATCCACGCTGATCGGAATCCATTCAAACCCAGCCTCGCGGAGCTTTCGAACCGCCGCCTTGGTGAATTTCTTGTCTTTCCTGACCAGAATCGACCCGCCGTCGTCGCGAATCTCCTTCGTGCATCTCTGGCCAATCAAATTCTCAAGCGCGGTCTGCTTGGAAATCTTCTTCCCGTCAATCTTCACTGTCTCGATCGGATAGAAGTACTTCAGCAGATCATCGGGCGTATATCCGAGCGCCTTCAGCAAGACCGAAACGTGAATCTTTCGCCGGCGGTCAATGCGAGCGAAAATCAAATCCTTGTGGTCGTACTCGAAATCCAGCCAAGAACCGCGATAAGGAATAATCCGGCACGAAAAGATCTTCTTGCCCGCTGCACTCACCGTCGTGGATAGACTCGTGTCGTAAAAAATCCCCGGCGAACGGTGAAGCTGGGAGACAATCAC
>NHEP01000194.1 GCA_002171515.1 bacterium TMED88
AATATACTTATTCTTTGCATAATTATTAGACAACAACAACCCTTAAGAACAACTTCCTAAGATTATGACAGGATCCTACTCTATGAACCTACGCAGTAAAGCACTTCGACTACGCAATGGGAAGCGATTACCATTGGAACTACCACGCCTTCCTCCAAAGAAGAAGGTCGCCAAGGGCAAAAGAGGTGTAGCACGTCTACTACGCAATGAGAAGCGATTATTGGGACTACCACGCCTTCCTCCAAAGAAGAAGGTCGGCAAGGGCAAAAGAGGTGTGGATGTGAAAATCTCACCAACAACACAATCATATTCCATATCCACACCAACTACTATTACAGAAACATCCTCCTCTTCACTTTCTTCAACTTCAGTGCGTAGTGAGTTTAGGTAAGAAAGAGTTTTCATACTTATACGACCCTCCTTGGATACCATGTGTATCTAATCATCTCTCCGTCTCTCTTTAGTTCCACAAGTCAACCGATGCTCATTAGCTTGGGGCTTCAGAAATTTGATACTCTTAAAATGTCAGAGACCAAAGAAGATGTGGAAAGTGCCACCACACTTTCATCTATCAGCAATTTGACCGAAGAGGTACCCAAGAAGTTGGAAGAGTTGCTTGCGACGCCAGCAGGAGATCCAGAAGCTACAACAGCCAAGGAAGAGACGAAGAAGGGCCCTTGGCCAATCGATCGACAACGTGAGGATGATTCTCCAACCATTGAGGAGGGTCATTTGGATGATTATGTACGTTCTGAGCAAGAAGCTGTCAAGCAGACTCTTGAATTAATGAAAAAGACAGCTGGAGTTCGAGATATGTACGATACCGCCTCCCTCAAAGAATATGGAGTTGGTCCTCTAGGAATTATGAGCATCGATCGTGTGATGTCTGATGACAACTGCCGCGCTGTGTTCGAACAGTGTGCACGCCGAGAAGGAATCGACCATGGAGAAGATCTATCCAAGGTCGGCCCTGAGGAAGTGTCAGTAACACCTGCCAATCATAAGGAAGATACAAAGAAGGAATCTCCTGATGTTGCCAAACCCTCCCCAGCCGCAGTCTCTGTTGGAAAGGCACAGCTGAAAAATAATGTGTTTGGATTTCTTGCACCCGAAGAGGCATCCAAGAAGTCGGAAGAGTCGCTTGCGACGCCAGCAGGTGACCCGAAAGCTACAACAGCCAAGGGAGAGACGAAGAAGAAGCCCAAGAACAAGAAACCCAAAGAGTCAGTGAAACACGAGAAGTATGGCAGTAAGGCCTCCTCCACGTCCACCGGATGGGATGTTTTCCGTACACAAATTTCGTTGCAATACAGGCATGGCAAATCTTTCAACAGCCCTGCTGATTTCTTCCGATACTATCAGTCAGTACATGGTGTGCTACCTAAACGTCGGCACCGAAAGGGTGTCAATAATGTCGGTGGACGAGTCAAATTCCAAAGGGTTGCTTCGAAGATGTATGAAGAGTTATCCGAGGAGGACAAGGCTTTATACAGTATGTTTGCTAACTTATTCTGGAAGAAGTTAGGACGTCATTAGTGTGCCATATGTAGTTGTTGTTGGTTCAGAGGGTGATTTGTATAATATTAAAAGAGAAGAGTGCTGGTGATCTTGGAAACGATTTTGTTGTAGTTGGTACCTAATGTGATAACTTCCAATGAATATCATCCACAGTATTTTCCAATAGCCCGCGTCATATATTGCTGCCACTCTCCCACAGAAAATCTTAATCTTATTCTTTTAAATAACTTACACAGAAAATCAAAATTGAACGATGTTCTCCAACAACTGGTGAAATGAGCATATAAGAGCAAATGTTTATGAAGAGGTGGATTGTATCATCCGGTAATCCAAGTATAAATGCTACCTATGCTACTAGTAATACTCAGTGACTCTGTTATTGATAACTGATGCAATACACTGTTTGTGTGTTTTTCTTTTAATTTGTTCTTTGTCGATATGAAACATCTCTCTTTGGGTAAGTCTAGTGATCTCTATACCTCTTGCACCTACCGACAACGTACCATATCGTAGTGGAATGATTATCAATTATTATAGACACGCCTGGTATATTGTTGCGACAATTAAGCTGTTCATTGATCGTTATATTGAAGCTACCACCTCTGATAGTTGATGGTTAAACAAATAAATATTACAACAACTCTCCGACACTAACTGATAACATGCCGACAACTTAGAGCAGCGGCGACCATGTATCTCAACCAATGATATCTATTAAAATAGATGACGAATAGTAGAGGAGCTATAAGGTGGTAGAGGCCTCTCCGACACCAACTAGTTCCTGGGTTTTCACGAGATCTGTTAGAAGGACTAGAGTAATGATTTTTTTTATGGCAAGAGTGAGATTTGGCGGGGTAACCCTCTAAAGAAGTTGGGGCAATTTATCTAGAAAGATACTTAGTGTACTCAAAATTTTTAGGGAGAACTTATGAAGAGCCGCCCCCCACCCCCCGATACCCCCCTTGCAATATGAATGCTCCTTGGTTCATTCTACGTATACTACGCCGCCAATACATAGGATAGTATCATCCTCTCCCTATCTAAATATACGATAATCATAACATAATGGAAACAACCAATATCGGAGAGTAGTAATCATCAGTGTCATAATAATGAGGTGCAATCGTTGTGGAAATGTTAATGGCACGCATTATGCCATATGCTCTCGGAGCCAGCCATTTAATATGCTCTCAGCAGTTAAAGATGCATCCATTTACTTGTTAAAGAAGGACTCTTGGAGGATTATTAAAGGAAAGCATGTATTCTGTGGAGAATGTTGCAATCATCTTGTATCGGATTTATCTCCCAATGTAATTCAAGCACTCAAGGGTATTATTAAATCAAATTCAACAAACCACTTACTCAAAGAAACTGTGACAGGTTCTAACAAGGATGATAACATCAAAAATATGTGGAGCAATTTTGCAACACAAATCAAAACAGATCTTGAACTAGATACAACTCCCCATCCAGACAAACTGTACTACTGGCACCATGAAATATCTATGTTAGGTGTAGTATCAAAACATACTGGGGAGAAGTATTTCAGATACGTTGAAAAAGCAAGACAACTTTCCAAACATGGTTACGTTATAATAAGTAGTTGGCAATCGGATAAACTATTCAATAGTTTGCCTAGTACGATTGAATGGGGGGAGCACCTACTTAAGATGCCAAACTTAACTTTCGAAACTCTATACTCGCTAAGGGATACGCACAGTACTCCTCAACCCAAACAGAGATCATGGAAAAAGCTCTTTACAAGCTCTGTGATTGAATCTAGTTATAAAGGTACCAAGAAAAACGACAAACTACCAAACTATTTAGCCTCAAAAGACAGTGGAAAAAGGCTGGCCACGCCAAGTCCAATCGGGAAAATACAGAAATGGCTGGCAACACATTTGCCCTGGATTGCTCACATTGATATCTATATTTGTTTGACTGCCAAGATTAATTTACTGGAGAAGAAGAAGGATGATGTCACCAAGAAGGCCAAGGTCGACGAATTGAAAAAAAGAAGAGATGAATTATGTATCCCTGAATCTATAAATGCCTTATCACGTGCGGAAGGGTTGAAAATATCCCAAGATTTTCATGTCGATTCTACCTCGGAAGGTAACCTTTTTGTATTGCATCCTTTATCAAAACATTATGATTTCAATCTTTTTCCAAGGTCACATCATCTCATACGTGATAATAAATACGAAGAAATAAAAGACAGAGGAATACCCCAGGACATGCTAGAAACACTGACATTAGAGCCAAATCAATTGTTAATCTGCATGTCTAGTTGCATTCATGGTGGTGGAGTATCATCAGAAAATGTTACCTCGTTGACTGATCTTCTTTCCCTTCCGATAAACAATAATATAAAGGTATGCAGAGGAGGCTCGCTGACAGATTTTAGTTTGCAATTTTCTGTCTACCAAGGTGAAGGCCTGACTACAGCATCTGCATATAAAGTAGGCAGAGCTTCGACACTCGGGAAGATCAAGCTGCTATGTACAAACGAGATAAAGAAGGAGAAGTTCCGCTACTCGAACAAGGATATCGACGATGCAGATTATGAACAGGCGAAACTGTATTTTAGTAAGAGTTTGTATGATGCGGAGACAAAGCATACGAAGCTTATCAATCGAACGATCGATCAGTTCAAAGGGGACGTTCCGGTTAAGAAGAGAAAGCTTAGGAATTAAACTAAAAAAATCTTTAGCATCTAAAAGAGTGAGTTTGGAATTTGGGTGGATCTTTTGGTGTAAAACTGATAGTCTTATGCCCCGGCATTTCACTTGTTTACCAGAAAGTTTCTTTTATTCTGACTATTTTAGACTGAACGTGAAGCAACATGGCGCGCATCTCTACCTAAATTGATACTGGTGCTAAAGAGCTGATAATTAAATGCCTTAATAACGGGCGGCTCAAACATACATACCACGGGAGATGAAGGTACCAAGTAGCAAAACAATGACTCCAATTACATGGGAAACCACGGGTGGAGTAAAGCTTTTTTGGGCGAAATCCTACCAATAGGATCCTTTACAAGCAATAGCTGAATTAGATCCTTTGCATTTGGTGTGATATCTCCGTATCTCCAAACAGATGACAAAGAGAAATCCAAATCATCGTTGAGGATGGAATTGAACAACTCTCGATTGTTTCCACCAATGAATGGCATACAACCAGAGAGAAGAATATACAATAGAACACCGACCGACCAAACGTCAACCATCTTTGCATACCTGCCTTCAATTAGTTCTGGGGATGCATAATGCGTAGTACCAACAAAAGACGTCAGAGGCTGGTCGTAACCATCCCTGTGGAAACACGAAAGTCCAAAATCCACAAGCTTTACAGTAGCTCCACACCGATTATCTTCATACAGGACATTCTCAAGTTTTATATCGCGATGAACTATTCCATTGTCGTGAAGGTAATCGATCGCTGAAAGCAGAGATTTTATAACGTTGGAAGCCATTGATTCTGTGAAACACCCTGCACTCAAACTCTCCATCTTATCAAACAAATCACCACCGCAGTATTTCTCCATTACAATATGTACATGATGTGGTTCTTCATAATAATCGATCATTTTCATTACATTGGTATGATCAACTACACTGAGGACATTAATCTCATTCTCCAGATAACAATCATTGCCGCTTTTCCTGACGCTTTTAACTGCGTATATACACCCTGTCTTTCTTTGAGTGCATTCACGTACCACACCAAAACATCCCCTGCCAAGTACCCGAGATAAGATACACTTGTAATCGTCATTGAAATCCCATTTGTATACAGAGGAATGGTCCACCAATGGAACCACCGCAGAGACCATAATTTGAGTGGGTTAATGATAATGTTATATCTCAAATATATCAGAAGCGCACATTTACGGAGAGGAAGAAGCTGTGTAGTGCCCTCATGGGGCAGTAAGGGCACTACAATATTAATATTTTTAACACTCACAATATATCAAAGGTGGGAGACCGTTTTTAATTACTCATGTTTAAGGTGTTAAAGAAAAAGAGAAAAGCTACAGCGGCGCCGGCTGGTAATCATCCTCCAATTAAAAAGAAGACGAAACTCTGTTCATCAACATCCACACGCCCCCCAAGTTCATTTAATGTTGTTGATCCGTTTGGGACAGATTTATACCAGAAGTCAACTAGTAGAGATACTAGGAAGGCGAACTATGAACTACTAGGCAATTGGACAGAAGGATGTGCTGAACCCAGGTGGATCGATTCATTGATGGGAGTGGATGTTATCGTTCCTGGCTGTTGGGTGGCTTCATCAGCCGGATCCCAAAAAGGGTTCATTGCAAACTTTGAAGATGGCCTTTTTGAAATTTACTTCCCACTTCTTGACACGAATTGCACTGTTTCTTACAACGATTTAAAAACGGTCATTGATTACAGTCAGTTTAAGGTGGAACCTCATCACCTACCAGCACAAACACCAATGGTCCTCAAATTAGGATAGAATAACCAAAATATGTTGGTCTTATTTTGACAGAGAACCACACCTTTGTGGACCGTGTGAAGAAGAACCTTGTTACGACCCACTGCTTCACCAACGAGGAGGAAGATGGTGGGGGGATTTGTGGACTCGGGTCCATTTGTTGCGAGTTTGTGAAGTAGATAGAAGAAGCATAGGTGCAGATTATGTTTGTGGATGAATTACATTAGGTCCAGGGCAACTTACCTTATCTACATATGTATGTACACTTTCAGAAGTACAAGTGTTACTCTGTTCGGTCTCTTCTCGGCTCTCATCACCATTGGCCAATCGAAATATTGGACAACACCTATCTGAACCAAAATTCCATGCCGAATCCGATATTGGTGGTCTCATTCCACAAAATTGAACGCAAGAGCCAATATTTAGCCCAGAAGCCCCATAATAGCAAAAAAAGTGTAGGTGGTTTGTGCAACACTTAACTTTTCTAATATATTCATTAAATAATGGCCATATCAAAGGTTTCAACACCATCCTAGCTAAATTTGCACGTAGGATTCGAATAAAGCAACCACTTGGAACCAAATGTAACGTGGGACACAGTACAAATATAAGATTCTGATTCTAGGCTAAAGATTTTTTAGGAACCTTCTCGAAACAGGTTGTTGAGCAGTGTTAACTTACTTTCAAGCGGCAGTAGTTGTATATTTATATTGCAAATTAATACATTTACAAATTAAATAGTTACACCTGGTGATGGAGCATTCAACTTCTGCGCAACTTTCCTTTTGTATGATAACATGTTGGAATCCCTCATCAAACCTCGAAGAATGAGTGTATCATTATCCGCATAGTCAGCCCAATTTTGGAAATCTTCATGTTCCATAAAGTGCCTGACGCTTTGTAATCTGATTGCCACCCTACGAATCTTAATACATTTGTCAGTATATCGCCGGCAAAGTTTCTTGAGAAATGCACTTCCTCCCTCCATAAGTTTATCGTATGTTGTATGTCTTCCAATAAAGGACGCGATTTTAGATTGGAGTGAAGCTATCTCACCGTCACTAAACCCTATCAACTCAACTATTATTACAACACCTCTTGAATCGTCACCTACTATAATATTCAAAAGTAACAAATCATCCTTATCTTTCTCGCTCTTTAATGATTCGTGTTGAGTGGATACAGAGAGAGCAACACGTGTTGCATCTTTTATTGATGCAATTGGTGTTAAACCCAACCTTACTTGCAATGATAACAAATCACCAAACGTTAGATTAAACCAATCCACCATGTTTTCATCAAACGGTACTACAAACATCAAATGACTATCAACAGCATGATTACTTAAATGTCCACTACTAAACTGCGCATCTGAATACATGAAACTACCACAAGAACGAGCAGAATAAAGAATGATCGAAATCGACAGGAGCTTGCGAATGATCTCTTCTTGTTCTTCATTAGTTGCAATTAAATTCTCAGTAAGCATGTTACCAACAAGTGTTCTAACGATATCATAATCATTAGCGTTTAACCTATTCATTAGTTACGAATGACACGACTAATCGGTGTTACAATCCCCCTATCAACCTAATTGCGATTTATGGATAAGATACCACCCTGCTGAGGGGCGGTAACATGTTCGTGCCCGCTGAGGTTTAGTATACTGGCACTTCCAAATACGAAGATTAAGGATCAGTATCAGCAAAATGGAAGTAAAAGTAGCTTACTATAAAAAATCTGTTCTTGTCACTGGCCGCGATGTTGAGGACGAGATCAAGGATATTGGGAAGGGGGTGTTTAATCGCACGTTGAATGGTTGGGTCTTCCCGAGAAGAAAACGAGACGCGGTGGTAACTAAACTCGAATCTCTACCTGGAGTAGAGTTGGTGGATGAAACGGCTGCTGGTTCTACTCCCAACAAGAAGAAGGGGAAGAAGAAAGGTGGAGGAAGCAAAAAGCGTTGTACAAACAAAAGTGGCAAGATTGATATTCTAAGGTATGCAGATTATGATTATTATATCTGAATCTGCTACAGGAAAGCTTACTCAACAGCATATTAGTTAGTTGATAACAAATCAATGTTAAAGTTAGGTTCAGCTAGTAACTGATTCTTGGACGCAACAAACTTGAACATCTATATCATTTAACCAAACATACAGGAATCATCCTCATAAGATGGTACATTAAATTCAATTGAAGTAATGTTCTCCTAACCAATTGCAGTCTTAGCCAGCCTCCCAATCCAAGCATTCTTGATCTTTACAAACAACATCGTATCGATTATTATTCTCATTGTAGGGACTAAAAGCATCCTCATGTATTTCGACGACTGACCCTTTCCTTACTCCTTCTCAATGCATTCCCCGACCCATTGATATGATAATATGCAACAAACAGTAGTGGCGTGGCCTTAGCAAACTGATATATGGTGATTAAACTATTTGATGACACTCTACCCCTTTGAACAACCTCCATGAGGTAATAAATATCTTCATATGTCGTTGGCTCGCCAGATACACAAATCGATTCCCGCAAAGAAAGATCTTTTCAGAAATCTTCAATAATACCCATATCTAGAGGTGTCAACTTGACTTATCTTATGATACTTGATATATATATATGGGTCGACGATCCTCCTTATTAGTCTATTGAATTGGTTATACATACTGGTGTTCATCACACTGTATCATTTAGTTTACGTTTTAGTTGGGACATTGATTTCATGCACATCTACTCTGCAATTGCAATAGCTCAAGTAAATATACCTTCTAAGATCTTATTATAATATAAACATAGTAGACCGGATCTTAACTTTATATAAATCAACAAATATAGCTGTTAACTCACACACCCCTTGATATACAATTACTGTGGATAGATTACTACAGAGACTCTACAAATTGCTCGTATATCAACATCGCGGCCCCAATTGGACAGAGGCAATGGTCGGCCTTAGTTTGATAGAGGTGGCAGCTGCTTACTACATCAGGTTGGCACCTTTTCCTCCCCAACCATTTAGTACTAAGTGGAGCAAACGTAGAAAAGTCGTACTGTATTTGCACACGAGACTGTGGAGTTTCAGCAGATGTATACAAACAGGTCACCTCCTCATCCACACCATCCTCCTGCTTGACCTGACTGGCATCAAGAATTGGAAACCCAACATATACAGGGCTGTCACGACCACCCGCATCATCTTCTTTGGAATCACGTCCCTGGACAGAAGAAGCAACAACCAAAGGTGCAAAGATAACTGTCCCGTGTGTTGTTGGTGAGATTTTCACACGGCCCACACCCCCTTTGCCCTTGCCGACCTTCTTCTTTGGAGGAAGGCGTGGTAGTTCCAATAGGGGGTATCGCTTCCCATTGCGTAGTCGAAGTGCTTTACTGCGTAGGTTCATAGAGTAGGATCCTGTCA
>NHEP01000195.1 GCA_002171515.1 bacterium TMED88
GCGGCGGTGGTGGTGGCGGCGGCGGCGGCGGTGGCGGCGGCGGCGGCGGCGGCGGTGGTGGCGGCGGCGGTGGTGACGCCAATCCGAACAAGGAAAGCAACGGCCGATTTAAGCCTCGGAGCCGTGGCAAGAAGGCCGAAGAGCAGCAGCACAAAGGCCTCCTGAAGGAAGCCAGTCGTGTGGACTGCCCGTGCTATGAGGGCGGCTGCTGCAATCTTGGTGACCTCTGCCGCCTCTTTCATCCTAAGGCTGCCGGCAAGTGCATTACTTGCGGTGCACCTGGATGCTCTCCCGAGAATCATCGTGAGGTCAAGGAGGCTGATGTTCCCAGCGATCGGTACGTAAATGGCCAAGGCATGAACTCCAAGAAGAACGTTCGTGCGGGATGGATCTCAACCAAATACCCTCGAGGCGTTCGGGTTCAGAACGAGAAGACCAAGGGCTGGAACTTCAGCAAGAAGAGTCGCACGGCGTTCCACGCTCGAGATCTCGCTTACGCCAAGTGCGGTATCCTGAACGAGATGAGTCATGGACTGCTCGCATATGTCGCTCAGGAGCAGTTTGACCAACTCGTCAAGCACAACGACGCCGCGGTGGCAAAGGGGCCGCCTGCGCGCAGAGCTCAGGACACCCGGGAGCGCGGTCCCCCGGCCCCGAGGGCTGATCCTGAGACTCCTGACAAAAAGAAGAAGGCAAAGAAGTCGACTTCGCAGCGGATGACCGATCGGATCCTTACCACGCTTGGCATCTCCACGGAGGAGTACCAGGCGGCTGCAACGGCGAAGAAGGCGGGTGCAACTCCGTCTATTCAGCCTACCGGCCAGCCGACGCCTCCTGTGACGACGCACCCTGCACCCGTTCCCGGCATCGTATGGGCCCCCATACCAGAGGCCCTTGCTGGACGCAAGATGTTCGTTGCTCCTCCCGAGCAGGCTCCGATCGCGACTCACACTGCTCCTGACCCTGCTCGCGCTGCTACTATCCCCGCTGGTCCTTCGGCTGCGGCGACGTTCGCGCAGCAGGCTGTCAACAACATTGCGGCGCGCGACCAGGCCGCTGCACGCTCCGCGGTGCCATCTGGACCTGTTCCTGGTGCTGTGGAAATTGGTACTGTTCCCGGGTACGTGGCCCGCAAGAACGTTGCCCGCTCCGCACGTGCTCTCGACGACGAGCCGCCGATCATCATGTTCGACTCCGGCACGTCTCGACACGCAGTTCCTGCGGATCTACTCGACTTCAAACCTGACACCAAGATGACCGTAGGCGAGATGAGTCAGACCACGGTCGTCCCGGTCTCGTCGGAGCGGCAGAACGGCATCGCCGAGTGCATGGCACTCCCAAAGGCGGCCGGTCCTGAAATCTGTATCGCTCCGAAGCAGCTCGTCGACTTTCGCTACGCGCTTCCATTCTCTTGCCGTATGCCGCAAGCTGACTGGGACGAGTTCTGCAATGCTATCCGCTGGCAAGCCGAGAGCAAGGGGGCGAAGGTCTATGACATCATCGAGGATCGCGGCGTCGATATCGTTAAGCCGAGTCAGCAGCTCGATTTCATTCACGATGCTGGTCTCACTGGGCTCTTTCATCACGCTGCGCTGGACAAGCTCAATGTCCAGACTTCGAAGGTTGCTCGAGGGCGTCACAACTGCAGTGATGCGTACGGCAATTCTGCTTCTCACGCTAGATCCGCCTCTTTCACCGCCGCTGCGGTGGCCGCCTCTCTCACTGGTCAGTTCTTCACGGATCTGAACCAAGCATGGAAGACGAGGCAGTTTCCGAAGTGGGCTCGCGTGGCTCGAGAGCCTCCGCTTCCGGAGCCCCTTCTTCCGTTTTACGGTTACGCTCATCCTGCAACGGTAGCGGACCGTATACTTGATCCGGACATAGGCGGACCGCTTCGCGCACCTGAACGTGCTGCAGGCTGTACCTGCCCTCCGGACGTTGATCTCGAGCGCGGCCCATGTTCGGCCTGCCTCGAGTTTCACCACTTGGATTTTCAATCTGGAAAGCCGCAAGCGCGACGCTCTACTACCTACACAGCTGATCCCTCCGGATTGGCGCCCGCCCTCCCTACCCTGTCATCGCATCCGGAGGAGGAGAGTGATATTGAACGAGATATCAAATCCGGATACGGTGACAAATATGATGGTAAGGAGCGGGAGCAGCAGGGCAGAGGGTGGGGCTCTCAAGTACGAGGTACAGGCCGAGGATGGGGTGCTCCGACTCAGCCTACCTTTGACTACAACGATCTTATCTCTGGCAACCATGACGAGGAGATCGCTGTGCCTCACACTCGGAACCACTGTGCCTTTGGTGGATGTGGGTGTAAGCTAGAGAACGTGGTCGTGCCGCATAATATGGGGCGGCGAGTCCAGACCAAGAAGGACGACGCTCCTGTCAGCATGCATTTGCTCAAGGAGTGGCGTCGTCGCGTACGGCGGGATCTTGACACCGGTAAGTTGATCAAGTTTCGACCGTGCTCAGCGCAGTGCCCGTATGACGGTTGCGAAGTCGATTGTGGACTCACAGCACGCGAGAAGGTGGAGGTCAATCGCCTTACCCGACTTGAACACGATTGGCCTGAGACCCATCCTGACGATCCGATTCCTGAAGAATGTGACTATCTCCTCAGAATCGTACTCGAGGGCGGTCATATGCCTATTCGGGGAACCGATGGATCTGCCGGTCTAGACTTGATTGTGCCGACCATGGTGTCGTGCGCGGCCGGCAAGGTAACCAAGATCTCGCTTGGACTACGCATGGCGTTGCCGCGAGGCACCTTTGGCATCATTGCCAGTCGATCTTCCTTGGCAGCAAAGGGGCTTACTGTGGCCGGTGGCATCGTGGATAATGACTATCGCAACCTCGTCTCCGTCGTGCTCTACAACTTTTCTCCGGACGATCATCAGTTTTATGCTGGGGATCGCTGCGCGCAGCTGCTTATCCTGTGCTCGCCGTTCGTCGACGCTATGCTTCACCGCAACCATGCGATGGTTCAGGTGAACCAACTCGAGGCTACGACTCGGGAAGGCGGGTTCGGCAGCACCGGACGCAAAGCTACTGAGCATGGCCCTCAGGAAGTTCTCGCTGACGGTATTCCCTTTGAGGCGGACGTAATCTCGACTCTGAGCGCCGCCACTGGTCTTTCTAAAATCCATACTCTCGAGGACTCAGGGTTTAAGCAGAGCGACTGGACGGTCGTGCTTAATCAACCATTCTCGTTCAGGATTCACACTGTGCACCCCTGGGAGGAGAAGAAGTTCGAGAAATTATTGGGTGAATATCCGATGGTGGTTCGGCACATTACTTTCCCCGATGCTACTTTCATCGTGGACAAGCTCGTTCGTGGCGATCCTGACATTAGTGAGTGCTTTGTCGAGGGTGGCGTCATGGGCGCTTACGTCATGACGAGCTTTTGGGTGCCTAACAGCTCTGAGAAGTCTGTACTCTTGCAGCGCGATCTTCACACCAAGGGTGACGCGCGACGTGCGACTGCCGTGAGACTACCGCTGCCTGCGTTGCGTCGCAAGGACTATCAGAGGCTGTATCGTGACAATGAAGATCGGTCTCGTGTGAGGCAACTGATTGATCAGCATCAGCTTTCGATCGGGAAAGTCGTGAAAGCGTGGCAGCACGCTTTTTCATTCCTCGACAATCGCCGGCCCGACCAGGAGGTCCGGGCTGCCTTCGAGGATGCGCTTGCAGATGGGGCTCATCGACGCAGAAGGTTGGTGCATCAGTTTTCTAGCCGGCCTACACATGTTTCGTTCGATCTCACTGCCAAGCGCTTACTGTTGTGGCTTGCACGTCGCTCACGGCGCCGCACTGTCGCCGACGACTGTTGCTGGTTGCATCTCGTGCATAACCCCGCGTGCTGGATCTGTCTTCGACTCTCACAGGTTGCGCACATCTCAGCGCGAGGGACATCTTCGCTGATGCGAGGTCGGATGTCTGGCATGATCGTCATCTATTGCGATCTCAAGCTTTGGCCGACATCCTTACGCGGAAACCGTTACACCATTCACTTTGTGGTGTTTACAGAGTGTTCTTGGGATGAGAAGGAAGAAATGTTCAGGAGCGACAAGCGCGCTGACTTCACCTTCCCGACCACCAACAAGAACTGGGAGTGCTTTGTGTATGCACTTCGTTGCCTTCTTACGGAGGCGCGCATTACGCCTCATGACTGGTGGTTCATCCACATCGACAACGAGGCAGCGGCGGTCAAGAGCGTAGATGCGCAAGCTTTTGTCACCATGATGGGAGGTGACATTATGACATCGTTACCCTATCTCCACAACTACGTCGCCGAGAACGCCGTTCGACGTCATTCGCGTATCATCTGGGCTATTCTTTACCACAGTGGCGTTGGGATCACCGGTTGGGACGATGTTGCCGAATCCTGGTGGATGTGGACGAAGACGGAGATCATGCAGTGTGTACGACTCCGCCCTCTTTCTCACGTCAGTGCTGAGCTGAAGCCAGCGTTCTCCGAGGTCGTTGATACTCATCGCGCACTCAGGCCCAAGATAGCTTTCTATGGCGCCAGCGCGACCATCCGACTTCCTGACACACATCCAATCGTCAAGAGCAACAAGTATATCGGACTCAACGGGAACGTCAAGGTGCGCGTTACCGGTATTGACCGGCGAACCACCGTCGGCGTCCGGATTGTTGTCCTCGTGCTGCACGAAGGCGAGTACGTTGAACGCTACACGGTGGTGCCGTACGATAGTCTGAACTTCACGGGAGAACAGGACCGGGAACCCAGCGATATTTTGGTCGAAAAGTATTTTCCGCCCGATCCGACCCAGGAAGGCATCCTCGCGTACGATGAAGAGATCGTCCACTCCGTCGTTTGCCGACGTTGCGGAAAGTGGCGCGTCTCCACTCAGGAGCATCGCGAGAATGTTGATCGCATTGCCGAACAAAATCTCGCTCTCTCTGAAGACGAGCGGCTTTCCGAACTCGACTCGTGTGCTGAGATCCCGATGCCTGTCACGGGTATGACCGTCTACTACGCCTGCCTTTATCCGGAGGAGCGATATCTTTCGGAGGATGATGCGGACACACGCGCCAATCAGCGGCAAGGGCAGCTACCTTGGCATGAGACGTATCACGACGAGCGTCGGGCTGATGGGGACGATCCGATCGCGCCGATCACACCTGACGGTGCGGTGCATGGTCCTGATCCTCCTCCTCCAGACCCAGGCGTCGATGACGGCGATGGAGATGATCTTTTTGGGGATGGTCAACCTGACGGAGGCGATGACGATGATGGACAGCCTCCCGACCGTCCAGACGAGGGAGGACGTCAGCGACGTCCTCGGGGGCAGCGAAGTGGGGAGTTGCTACATCCTTACGATCCGAACCCGTCTTTTGAAGGGGGTCGCGTTGATCGTCCTTTCACTCGCTCTCAAGCGCGGGATCTCAACGCAGAACAGGCTCGTGACGTCGCAAACGCGCGCGCGATCGCCTCTGCCAAGCAGACTCCACGCGCTAAACCGAAGCCTAAAGCTCCTGGAGCTCGTCGGAGGCCCCCGAGTCCGCCTCGGTACAGCCCTCCGCCTGACCTCGATAATCTCGACTTCAACCTGCCCATTGGCTCTCGGGCTGAAGCGATGCAGGATGAGATTGCGAGGGGCTTCAATCCCAATCCGCCTCGGCCTGCCGCCCCGGCACCGGCTGCGGCACCTGCTGCGCCGGCCCCGGCGGCAGCACCGGCGGGCGCTGCTGCTCCATCTAGCGCGGCTGCCACTGCCGGAACGGCGGCTCCTGCGGCTTCACCAGCTACAGAAGAGCGGGATCCGAACGATATCAATTTTGGCATGATGCATAGCGCATCCCGAGGGGATCGGTCGAGGGCCGCGCACCTTTGCGCGCCGGCTGCCCCTACCTATGTTCCCTACGAGGACATTCCGGACGAGCTCAAGGAGGAGCTCGACGATGTTTTTAATGATTACGCTAGTGCCCGCTCGAGCGAGCCGGATGAGGACGTGGATTTTGACTACCAGAGCGCCTTCGACGACGAGGAATTCATCGAGGAGATTATCGTTCCTGGTGCTGATTCTCGCTCGTATCTGAGCCAAGGCTTAGTGCGAGATCTCGTCCTCTGTGCTCGCCGCGGTAACCAGGCGTACAAGCATAAGCAGCGACGCATGCGTCGTACCGAGGCGAAGCGACGCGAGGCGCTGGGGGAGACCGGCGACCTCATCGGACACCATGATAACGTGCCGGAGCGTCCTTCGCGTATCAAACTCAAACAGCGGAAGCAGAAGCAAGCTATTCGCGAGCTTCTTGACTTCCAAAAACGTGTTGGAGCACCTCAAGCTGAGGACGTCTATACTGATCACAGCGATCCTCTTGTCTCTTGGGTCGCCCGTGTGACGAAGACTCTCACTAAGCGGGAGGCTGCTTCTGATGACTATAATTGGCTTGATTGGGACGGAGGTATTCAGAAGGAGTGCAAGACCATGCGCAACTTCGGTGTCTTCGGCGATGTTTACCCTTCCCGTGAGGCCAAGAAACGTCCTTACTTCAATCTCGCTAAGCTACTCGGGGCTTGGGCTGTGAAGAATTCTGAACTGGATAAGAGCAAGTGGGATCCTCGCTATAGGGCCGTCTTCGGTGGCAATGACACTCGTCGCGCCGACGGTACATCTGCTCTCTACGCTACAAGCGCCAGTCTTCCTGCCTCACTTCGTGACCTTCGACTCTTTACTGTCGTCGCCAGCCTTTACAGTTGGGTTGTCAAAGCTGGTGACGTGACGGGTGCGTATCTTAACGCATCTGCACCTCCCGACACTTTTGTGATTCCTGCTGATGAGCAGGTAGACCACATCCTTACTCCTGACCAAGCTCGCCGTTATCGCCAACTCAAAGCCGCCGGGGAGAACCCCGTTGTTGAGCTCAAGAAGGCTCTGTACGGCCACACTCAGGCAGGATTTTTGTGGGAAGCCGAGGCGAGACGATGTCTGTTGAAGATGGGTTTTGTCAACTTCACGGACATCAGCTCGGCGTGGTACTGCCACTACAACGAGGCGGGCAAGCTTGATTGCATGCTCCTCCTCTACGTCGACGACTTCATGATCGCTGGCAATCCCCACACCGTCCGTGACATCGTGGCTAAGATGAAGGCGATCTGGGAGCTCAAGGGCGGAGACATCCATGACATTGGTGACGCCCCTATTGTCGGCACTCAGTTCCAGCAGAACATTCGGGAGGAGGGCAAGCGTATTGATGTTCTCGTTGACCAGCGCGCTTACTCACGACACGTTGTCGACCAGTTCTTCGAGATGACTGGGGCAGCTCCATCTTCACTTCCTAAGAATCCGGATCTTCCTGCAGTTGCTTCCGAGCAGAATGTGATTATTGACGTGGCGGCTCCGCTTGCCAACGGAGAGTATGCCCCTCACGGAGCGTCACTCGTCGGCAAGTTCATGTGGTTATGCCGAACTGGGCTGTTCCAGTTGACTGTCGCGGTCCACATCATCTCTCGCAGCATCTTGTCTTGGAGCACGCAGGTCGACGTTCAGTGCAAGCGTCTTATCGCTTACATCCGAGCTCATCATGAAGGTGTCCTGCTTTGCAGGGTCGCTCCGGCTGACCTCAAGCAGGAGAAGCTTAAGCTTCTTGTATTTTCTGACGCGGATCATGCGGGTGATGTCTCTACTCGCAAGAGCGTATCTGGATCGGGTATTGTCCTTTCCGGGCCTAACGGCACCTGGTCGCTCATCGACTGGGTTTCTCGCTCGCAGCGCACCATCAGCTTGAGCACGGCCGAGGCCGAGTTGCTCGCCGCTCAGGTTGCGCTGCGCGAAACGCTCACGATCCTCCTGCTGTTGGAGATCCTCCAGATTCCCGTTCAGGTCGAGTTGTTGGTGGACTCCTCAGCCGCGCTTTCTGTTCTCCTGACTGGATTGAGCAGTAAGTTGCGATATTCCGCGAAATCGCAGGGACTTGCTGCAGCGTGGTGCGCGGCTGTCCTTCGCGACTTCGGTATCCGTGCTCGCAAGGTTGCCACGGATCACAACCTCTCCGACATCTTCACCAAGGCCGTCGACAAGTTCGCGTTCCAGACCCTTGTCACACTTTGTGGATGGGTCTCTCCGACCGAGGTGGCGAAGCCGCGGTGCACCTCGTTTCATCCCAGTCCTGCTCACGACGAGGACGTTCGCTGTCTGAACTTCGTGGACAAGGAAGGTGGCGTATGCGAGGCGTGCCAGCGTCCGCAGGGATGCCGGTGCTTTAACGGCGCTAGTCAGTGGGACATCCGGGTCAAGGAGGACGAGGATCGTATTCCCCTCAAGCGGGCGACGTGCGGGGCGCGCGGTTACGGCTCTACGGACAGCGACGCCTTCCCTCCGCTTCCTGACGACTACTGGATCGTCTGAATCTCTCTTGACGCCTTTACCGGACCAGCGCTCCGCCTTCGGAGACCCGGCCTAGTGTGTGGGACTAGCGCCTCCTCGCGAGGACCCTGCACGCTAGATTTCTCTTTACTCTCTCATGCCTACGCGGGCGTGGAATCCCCCTGACTTTCTCTCAACTCCTCACGCTAAATCACGGGGCAGGATTCGTCTTGCTCCAGTATTTGGGCTTGCTTCTGGGAGGAGGACTCGTTAGACGAGTCTGACGGGTCCGCTACCATATGACGCCTTTCTCGGAGGAGCAAAAACAGGGGCCTCTTTTGGGAGGAGGGTTCGGTGAACCTACAATTTTTACTCAATTTTGAGGCGGGTGTGGATGTTCTGTCTTCGACTTGAAGCTCAGGATGTCGATGTACTGTGGGAGGAGAGCGAAAACATATTTTATTATGTTGTCCGTTTTGCACAGTAACATACACATCTGTAATAGAGATCTTAACTTCTGTATGAACCTTGCTCATCTTGACTTTCATCAGAA
>NHEP01000196.1 GCA_002171515.1 bacterium TMED88
AGGCGGCAGCGCCGGCGGACACCTCGCCGCCATGGTCGGGCTCACTGCCAATGACCCCGAATATCAACCAGGCTTTGAATCCGTTGATACTTCCGTTGCGGCGGCGGTTCCGTTTTACGGCGTCTACGACTTTTCAAACGAGTGGGCACTTCAGGCCCAATCCAACACGCCGGAATGGATTGCCAAAACCGTGCTGAAAGTCGACCCGCAAACCGATCAGGAATCGATGCGACGCGCCTCTCCTCTGCATCGCATTCATGCCAAAGCACCGCCCTTTCTGATCATCCACGGCACAAACGACAGTCTGACCTCGGTCGAGGAGGCACGGCATTTCGCCTGGTCACTCAATCGAGTCTCTGATCAACCCGTGGTCTATGCCGAGCTCCCTGGGACTCAGCACGCTTTCGAAGTCTTCCACTCAGCACGCACCAGTGCCGCAGCCCAAGCCGTCGACCGTTTTCTCGCCTGGCGCCTCACAGCCCAACGCCAAGAAACTCGAGAGGCGCAGGCCGAATAAAGGCCTTGGACGCACGCGTCACGCCACACATTTTTTCATTGGAGAATATATGAAGCGAGAATTCGACGTGATCGTTTGGGGCGCAACCGGTTTTACCGGACGCCTTGTGGCCGAGCACCTCGACCGTCGACACGGAGCGGCAGGCGATCTGCGCTGGGCCCTAGGTGGACGCAATCAAGCCAAACTCGAATCGGTGCGAAAGAGCTTGGGGGATTCGGCCAAGGATCTTCCAATCGTCATCGGCGAAAGCCTCGATCTCGACTCGATGCAGTCGGTTGCGAAAAAAGCCAAGGTCATTTGCTCCACAGTGGGTCCGTATGCGAAGTACGGTAGCCCGATCGTTCAGGCCTGCGCGGAGAACGGAACGGATTATTGTGATCTCACCGGTGAAATCCATTGGATGCAAAAAATGATCGACGCCTATTCCACGGCGGCCGCATCAACTGGAGCCCGGCTCGTCCACACATGCGGTTTTGACTGCATCCCATCGGATTTCGGCACGTGGTTCATCCAGAAAGAAATACAAGAGCGACACGGTGTCATCGCACCCGCTGTGAAGATGAGAGTTCAGGCGTTCCGCGGGGGCGCTTCCGGCGGAACCATTGCCAGCATGCTGAATATGATGGACGAAGCCAAAAAAGACCCGTCTGTGATGAAAGCCATGAACCATCCTTATGCCATCAACCCTGAAGGCGAACGGAGCGGACCCGACGGGCCCGAGTCCTTTCGGCCCTATCACGATAAGGATTTCGGAGAGTGGGTCGCTCCGTTTGTGATGGCCGGCGTGGATACGAAGGTCGTCCGACGCACCAATGCACTTCTGGGTTACGAATACGGACGAGCTTTCCGCTACAACGAAGGCATGCTGATGGGCTCCGGTCCAATCGGTGCGATGAAAGCCGGAGCGACGACTGCCGGAATTGGAAGTGGCATGGCGCTCGCCACCCTGTCACCCGTAAGAAGTCTTTTTGCCCAGAGAATGCCAGCTCCCGGAGACGGCCCCTCCCCGGAGACCCAAGCCGCGGGTTTTTTCGACCTGCGCTTTTTCGCCCAGCACCCCACAGATCCCGCCCGCAGCCTCCATGCCCGGGTGACCGGGGACCGCGACCCCGGCTACGGAGCGACCTCTCGAATGCTCGGCGAGGCCGCAGTCTGCTTGGCCCAAGATGACCTTGAGGACAAGGGGGGGTTCTGGACACCGGCATCCTTAGGCGGCGAGAAACTGATTGAGCGCCTCACCCAGCATGCGGGAATGTCCTTCGAGATTGTCACCCGAGCGCACCGCTGAATCCGAGGCCGACAGAAGCGCAACGCCCTACTCTCCGCCCAAGCGGGCCCGGAAGGCTCGCCGACCAGCGCGTCGGAGCTGCATAAAGAGGGGCAAGATGAAGGCGACTTCGGCACCCAACCCGCAGAAGATTTCATCCCCGGCGTCGACGTCTCGTAGATCGACTGATTCGGTCTCGATGTTTTGGCTGGATCTAGAGCACTGTCCATCCGCAAGATCAATTTCGCCGTCTAGATCGTTATCGAAGCCGTCATCACAGAGCGGAACTTCCCATTCTGACAGGGGACTGGCACACCCCGGATCGTTCGGGTAGTCGACCAGACCATCGGCATCGTTATCCACTCCATCGCTACACGCAGGATTCAAGCTCTGGATTCGGTGGATCCCGCCATCCAAGGTCAGGACGAAAAGTTCACCTGTGCCTCCCTGGCCGATCCCGACCGCCGGCGCAATCCAAGTCCCCTCTGAAGCGAAGTCTTCATTTCGATTATGAAGTGAATCACTTTCACGATCGAAGCTCCACACGTTGCCCGAGCAGCCATCGACGAAGAAGTATTCGCCTTGGAATTCGGCATGCGCGCCTCGGTAAACATGCCCCCCCATGATCCCGCACGATGCATCGGCAGGCTCATATTCTAAAATCGGGTCGGTGAGGTCAGGGGCATCACAAGCCATCGAATCAGAGGGATCAACCGGATTGCAGAGCGTGCCCGAGGTGATATCCCACCCGTAGTTGTGACCGCCGGGATCATCGCCCGCCTCGAAGTTGACTTCCTCTCGAAGACCAGAACTCGGATCGGTAATCCAGAGATCGCCGGTTATCACATCAATTCCGATTCGTCGGGGATCCCGCAAGCCGAGCGCCCAGATTTCGCTTCGCACCCCGTCTTCCTCGACAAAGGGATTGTCGGCGGGAATCGCGTATGACCCCATCGGCGTGCTTCCGATACGTGAAGGCAGGCCGACATCAAGGCGCAGAAGCTTGCCACGCAGTGACTGGAAGTCCTGGGCATGGTCACCGGGGTCACCCGGCCCCCCGCCATCGCCGATCCCCACAAAGAGATAACCGTCTGAGTCAAACGCGAGTCCACCGCCGGGTTGGCTCGAGTCAGTAATCTCCACCCGCAGCAAAACGACCTCGCTCTCCCGATCCGCTTGATACGAATGCTCGCCTCGGAGAAACCGAGACAGAACCCAATCCCCCGTCGCGTCGAGCCGAGTCACAAAGAACCGACCATTGGACGCATAGTCTGGATCGAAAGCCAATCCCAGAAGCCCGCTTCCACTTGACTCACCCAGATCATTCGACAGATCGAGGAACGGAACCGTTCGCGGATATCCCCCTTCGAGAATCCGAATTTCTCCACTCTGGCTCGCGACAAAAAGTCGCGGGTCGTTGGCCGGGGCTGCCGCCACGACGGCCGCTTGCCCGATGTCTCCGGTCAAACGCAACCCGGCTGCTTGAAAGTCGTAGCCCACGGGAGGCGGACTCGGAGGGGACGGAGGGGACGGAGGGGACGGAGGGGACGGAGGCTCGGGGACCGACTGAACGTCAACCAACACCTCACCCGGCACTAAGGCGACGTTGCCCTCGTTATCCGTCACGGTTAAGCGAACAGAGAAGACGCCCACCTCGGGGAAGCTGACCCAGCCCGGATCTTCGACCGCTTGACCAGGCACGCCTGAAACGATGCCATCAAAATCCCAGAGGAAAGCGACCGAACCACCATCCGGATCTGAACCCGAGCCTGCGAACTGGATGGATTCGCCGGCGAAGATCGACACAGACGCGGTCGGCTGATCAATTTGTCCAATCGGAAGTTCGTCGGCCGGAGGCAGACCAGGGAGACTCTGCTCGTTGGAGAGCTGACTCTCCAAGGACGTCCCTTCCAGGGCACTCATCGCAAAAAAGAGGTCTTCGCTATCCGGGATGCTGACTTCAGCACTGAAGACGCCTTCGCTATCCGGCACCGGGACACCCAGATCGATCCCCGCCGCGAACACCCCCGGACTCGTCCCCACATAGAGTCGAAAATTCGTGACCGGAGACGGGGCAGGGTTGGGGTCCGTCCAGCGGACCGTCGCCATTCGCGCGTCAGCCGAGGCTGAGAGAAAGGAGGCTAGAAAAATCATCAAGGAGGTCCAACCCACTGACCGTCCGACAAAGACTCTCCACCCGAAATGTCCTTCAAAAAATCCCATCCCCTACATCCCTTCCCTATCGCGAGCCACTGGTCATTGCGGAACCAGGTGTTGGATCGCCAGATCGGTCAGGTTCAGATGTGACGGGAATCACTCTCTGTCTTTGATTACTTCCTCCAGGCTTACGAATTCGTATGCCACTTCATGCTTGCGTTCTGACACCAGACAAGGCGACTCCGCCTGTGCAAAGCAGACGCAACTCGATCGCAACTGACAGGCAGTCACGACCAGAGAACGCGGTGTTGATTCGGTCACGCGGACAGAGCCCGGAAGTCGCCCGGCTTGGCAGCGCCTCAGTCGGTCACGGGTTCGCCCGCTTTCAAGATCCAATACTGGCGGTCAGGGGCGTTACAAAGCGTACGCGTCGGGGACCCACCTTGGTCTTGAATCACGGTAGCGCCGTCGGGTGCGAATTGGATGATGTAAGCCTTTCGCACGTGGTCCAGTGTCAGGTTTGGGCCGGTTTTGTGAGGGGTCAGCGACGAAAAAATAACGGCGCCCCCTGCGGGCACGGGAGCGGCCACCGCTTCAGCCGGCGGATCGGCAAAGCACTCCCAACCCAGATCCGTCATCTCATGATTCAAGGTGCCTTCTCGATGAACACCCGGCACAACCCAGGGACAGCCACTCTCGACCGTGGCCTCGGTGAGCGCGACCCAGCAAGTCAGATACTGCTGGGGCTCGACAAAGGTATAGCCGTTGTCCTGATGCCACGGAAATGGCTGATCTGTTTCAGGCTTCTTGTAGACAGCCTGGTCCCAGTACAAGCGAATATCGCTCCCCATCAAATCATGGACGACATCCTGAAAAAATTCAGATCGCGTAAACCGTCGAGCGTGCTCTGAGCGTGTCACCAAGTGGGTCGCAAAAGTGATGTCATCAGCCCGGGCGATAAAGAGTTTCCGGTCAGGCTGAGTTCGCAAAAATGCATCGACGCCTGATTCTGCCGCATCGAGGTCTTCAATCAGAGGTTGGAGCGCGACGGGGTCAAAAGCATCGGGAATCACGAGGAAGCCCTGTTCATTAAAGTGCTGACGTTGTTCCGCCGTCAGTCTCTTCAGCGAACTTGAGTGATTCGACCACTTGAAACCTTGATTGAACGTATGCAGAGACAGATTGGTCGTCATAAAAACTCCATTGGGGCAACGGCATTTAATAATGGATGCCCTCTTTGGTAGCGCACTGCATTCTCGAGAAAAATCCTCGTCGCCTGCGCGTGATTTCCTGGCTCTTCGCCAGAACTATGAGGCGTAATGATGACGTTCGGCATTTGCCAAAGTGGGCTTTCCGAGGGCAAAGGCTCCTCGAAAAAAACATCGAGGCCCGCCCCCCCCACTTGACCAGACCTCAGCCCACGGGCCAGCGCCTCTTCATCGATACATGCACCCCGACCAATATTCACAATGAGAACCCCAGGTTTCAATCGGGACAAGCGGGACGCATCCAAAATATGGTCTGTTTCGGGTGTCAGAGGCAACGCCAAAATGATGACGTCCATCTCGGGCAGATGAGAGTCGATTTCTGCCATTTCGTATGTGGTGCACGGCTCGTCCCCCTGAACGGTTCGACGAAAACCGATCGAGTCCATCCGCATTGCCCGGCAAAGTCGGCTGATTTCATAACCAATCGGGCCCATCCCAAGGACCGCCGCCCTCAATCCTTGAAGCGCACCAATCGGCCTCGGGTTCCAAACTCGATTCGATTGATCCCCAAGCCAACCCGGCAAATCTCGTGTCAAAGCCAGTAAATAGAGCATGACGGTCTGCGCAATGGGCACGGCATGTACCCCCGAGGAGGTCGTCAGGCGCACGCCTTGCTTCAGAAGGCTCTGAAAAAACGGGGCATCCACCCCAGCACTGAACGTATGCAGCCAACGCAAATTGGACGACTTGAGCGCCGCCACGGCGAAGTCCCTCACCCGTTCTGGATAAATGTCCCCAGAAAAATAGAAAAAATCGATGGCTTCATAGTCCGGCTCCCCTGCATCGGGATGGGCCACAAATCGCGTCCAATTCGGAGCAATCTCATCGAGTTGGCGACCGTGAGCTTTTTCAACGACATCACTGATGTAAAGCATCGGCACAGAGATCTCTCCTCGCTCTTTCCGCAAGCACCCTTCCCAGGCACCCCGTTGTCCCGCAAGATATCCATCCCACGAAGGCTCCTCGGGAAGCCCTCGAACCACGACAACAGAACCTGACGTTGCATACCGCCAACCATCTGAACCGAATTGTCGTCAGAATAAGGCCTTGTCCCAGCGAATCAAAATAGAGATTTCGGCCCGATTCATCAAAAACATCCCCCAAGGCGCCGCGCGTTCACCCAGGACGACAAGTTATCCGGAATCCGGATCCATATTCGACTCACTTCGAACCGCCAGAAGAGGTCCCTGTCCTCATGAACCACCGCATCGAAACAAAACGCCGAGTCGCTCCTAGACCGTAACCGCCTCAGCATTCATCCAATTCAGAGACTCGCGACCCAGGTTGCTCAATTGCACGCGCCTCAGGGAACTCTTCCCTCCCTCGCAGCTTCGGCAGATGAACACACTCACCACCCTCCATGGCCCCAGGCAACCGCTCGCCATGGCGATTCTCAACCCCTGGTTAATTGGACGCCTTTCGATGAAGTCCAGATGTCCGTCCAGGGCCTGTATCAATCCGTTCAGCGCTCTCTCCGCGTCCGTCAAGAACAGGGCCGCCAGGTGCAAACGGAATGGGATCTTCGGCTCAAGAACGTCTCGTTCGAAGGGGATGAGCTGGAACCTGTGATCCGAAAGACCGAATTATCGCGCCGCAGCAATCGGATCATGGACCCCGCCGCCCACATCGCCCCGCCCGTTATGGAACTTGCTCAAAGTGGTCGGTTCGATTTGGCAGAGTCCTTCCTTGCCCAATATGCGCGCTCGTCCGATGACTTCACGCTCTACAAAGTGATCGACTACTACATAGCTGAAAACGCCTTCTATGATGCATGGACTACAGCGTCCATCACGCCTCGAGCTAAATCCCCGACCACAAAGCCGGACTCTATTCGGAAAGAAATCAAAACGCGACTTCGATGGATCGACTCCCATCTTTCACGCCGTCGACAACCTGCCCTGGTCGTCATGAACGGCTTGCCCGGAACCGGCAAAAGCACAGTCGCAGCCGAGGTGGCGAACATTCTCAAGGGAGTCCGAATCAGCTCCGATCAGATTCGATCGCGACTCTTGGAGTCAGCACCACAGCACCTTCGCCACTCTAAGCAGAGGACGTACAGCGAAGGATTGACCGAACGGGTTTACGCCGGGCTGCTTGATCGTGCTCGGCCCGTTCTCCAGTCTCGGCGCACAGTCATTCTCGATGCAACCTATGGACGCCGAAGCGATCGCCAAGCCGGGCAAAAACTTGGATCATTCTTTGGCGTGCCCACCGTTCTCATTCGGGTCGAATGCCCCGAGTCCATCGCCATGCAGCGTCTACGGAGTCGCCTCAAAGACGCCGGCAGGACTTCGGACGCCGGGCCCCTGGCCTACGCTCGCCTGAAAGAACGCGAGGAGCCGGCGAGAGAGTGGCCCCGCGAATTTTTTCTGAGAGTTTCGCCGGAGTCAAAAGAATAGTCCCAAAATCTCGCCGAGATGCGTCCGCAAGGGCTGAAACGGGGCGGACAGGCCGGATCCAGTTGAGGCCACCGAGCACCCGGGCGAAGCCCCAAATCGGCATGGGGCCCGCCCATTTCATGCCCGACATGCTCGAAGCCCCTGAAACCCTTAATTGAGCAGACCGTTGCGCGGGGCTTTAAATCACCTGGCGCCGCCTTTTGACAGCGGCCCCCAAGCCGTTCAGACTACGGAGCGTGAAGAAATCTAAGACTCTCGACCAACTCCAAGAAGGCCAGATCCTCGTATTCGGTGGCAATCGAACATTGACGGTTTCCTCCGACCTCGCAAAACAATTTCGTTCCGGGGACTCGATCTACATCGTCGGATCCACCGAAGAGGTGCTCCACATCCCCGCCGCCGAAAGACAGATTGCCGAGCAGTCCGTCGATCGCGCCGAGGAGGCCTTCGCCGGCTTGGCTTCCGCGCCGGATCAGAGTATTTCGGCCTTCTACTCGGGCTTCGCAGATCGTCTCGCTGACGAGTCCATCTGGGCGAGGATCCAAGAAATCAACGAATCCGACGTTGA
The DNA here is from genome assembly GCA_002171515.1 of bacterium TMED88. Lineage (GTDB taxonomy): Bacteria > Myxococcota_A > UBA9160 > UBA9160 > UBA4427 > TMED88. The sequence continues at coordinate 8,177 of NHEP01000196.1, forward strand.
AAAAGCCCAGCAGCGCAACCGCTCCACAACCCGCCTGATTGCCGACGAAAAGCTTCGGACAGGAATGATCGATGGCCTGCGGGGGTGGATCGACGCCCCGAGCCGCCGAGGCCAACTGCTGGAAACCGTCTCCCATGACACCTGGGCCGCCCACCTCATGGGCGACGCCTTAGGGATCGTCGGATTCGTCTTCGAGGGCCGGCCCAACGTGCTGGCCGACGCCACGGGCGTGCTCAGGGGTGGAAATGCCGTCGTTTTTCGTATTGGCAGCGACGCCCTTCAGACTGCCCGTGGAATCATGGCCGAGGCGCTCACCCCCGCATTGCTTAAGGCCGGACTCCCGGCCGGGTCGGTTTCCCTCGTTGAAAGCAGCGCACACGCTGCGGGCTGGGCCCTTTTCTCCGACCCTCGACTCAGCTTGGCCGTGGCCCGGGGCTCGGGTCCCGCAGTCGCCACCCTCGGCTCTCTGGCTCAGCAGGCCGGTGTACCCGTGAGTCTGCACGGAACAGGGGGCGCCTGGATGATGACGACCCACCATACCCGCGCAGCCGCCTTCGAAGCGGCTGTCACGCAATCACTGGACCGCAAGGTCTGCAACACGCTCAACGTTTGTTGTGTGCCCCGCGCTCAGGCGAAGGCGCTGATCCCGAGTCTTCTTTCAGGACTCGCCGAAGCCGGCAAACGACTCGGACAAAAGTATAAACTCCATGTTGTCGAGGATGACGTCGACGCCGTCCCGCCTCAGCTTTTCGAAACTGAAATCCTCGTGCGAAGAGCGGAGGGGGACGTCGCCGAAATGCAGGCAGAGAAGCTGCCGATCGAAAAACTGGGGCACGAATGGGAGTGGGAGCAAACCCCCGAAATCAGCCTAAAGATCGTCGACAGCCTCGAGGAGAGTGTGGCTTTATTCAACCGATACAGCCCTCAATTCGTCGCCTGCCTCGTCTCGGATGACCTCGAGGAGCAAAAATCATTCTACGAGAGCGTGAACGCACCCTTTGTCGGCGACGGCTACTCGCGCTGGGTCGATGGCCAGTTTGCGCTCAACCGTCCTGAACTCGGCCTTTCAAACTGGGAGGGAGGCCGACTCTTTGGAAGAGGCGGAATCCTATCCGGCGACACCGTGTTCACGGTTCGAACCCGAGCCACAGGCACCGCCTAACAGTCGCACTGCCCGGTCGAAGCTTTTCCTGACGACATTTGGAATCAGAGGGGAAGGATCCGCCCATCCTCCTTGAGCCTCACCGCTTGGCCGATCCACTCCTCACGGGTCAACCGATCCATCAACTTCGGATCCTCACTCCAGCCCCAACTGCGAGCGCCCCCCGCGCTGAGACAAGCCGCGGAGACCCCCTTGGCTTGGCCAGCCTCGTAACGCAGCGCATAGGTCTCGACCTCAGCCGTCCCCTCAAAAGCCTCATCCAAGGGTCGGGTGGGCAACTCGGCGGCAATACGCGAGACATCCTCGTATAAGAAGCCCCGTTCCGGGGGCGAGCTCCCGTAGACTCCGAACGCGTGTTTGTCTACCCAGCCCCCAATGGAGGTCACCAACCCAAGCTGATCCGGAGCGACTCGCAGTCGATTCATCATCGTCGAAATCGAATGCAACACGTAACTATTAAACGGCCCTCCAGAAAAACTGAGACCACCCGTCACGGTCAATGGCCGCCCCTCTGGAATCCCAAGAGCCTGCGCACCCAGCTGAACCGCAGCGGGAAAGCAGCTGTAGAGATCTAGGTGATCCATCGCGCCAATGGAAGTCCCTGCCAACTCAAGCGCCCGCTCGCCCGCCCTTTGCATCGCGGGCTCGCTCGTGAAGCTCCAGCGATGGGAGAGCAGCGAAGAGCCGGACGAATCCGTCGCAGAATGCGGATAAACGCGACGCTCCTGAGCAACCCCCCAACGATCCGCAAAGCCCTCGGAGCAAAGAATCACCGCGGCTCCTAAATCCACCACCATGTTCGAGCACATGCGTTTCGTATAGGGCCATGCGATCAATCGATTGTCGGAAGAGGCTTCGGCTATTTCTTCGGCGCCAAGCGGCTCCTGCGACCAAGCATGAGGATTCTGGGCCGCCGCTTCTGAAAATTCAGACCACAATTTAGAAATGCGTCGACGGTGCTCGGAGAGACTCTCACCTCGAGCATGCCGAAGAGCATTTTCGTAAAGAGAGAAGAAAACAGGCGGTCGCGCGATACCCCGATCAAACTCGTGAGAACTCAGAACTTGCTCACCTTGACCGAAATCGATCTCCAGCGGCACCTCGGGCAAGTCTGACCAATCGAGACTCCAACCTCGGGCTTTTGCCCGACGCTTGCTGTGCTCGGCTTCGGCGCCCACGATCAAAAAGAGCTCCCGATCACCCCTCGCAATGTCGCGCGCTGCAAAGCTCAGCATGTGCTGCACCATGCTTCCGCTGATCGGCGCCAATCCCGTCTGGGCGGTCGACGCGCCCAATCGCTCACGGAGGCACGCAGCCGGATTGGGATACGGCCAAAGACCTCGCGGCACCAGAATCGCATCAAGTTCCTTGAACAATCCCGAACACCCACTATCCGATTCGGCCCGTTGCGCAGCGCGCAACATCAACTCCAAGGGTTCGACTCCATCCCGCGGATCCTCGACCCGTTGCTTCACTTGACCTGCTCCGATGAGTACCGGGGTCCGAGGGTCGACGTTTCCTTTCATCTTGCCCTACTCCTTCTTTTGGTCACGCGATCGAATAGCCACCATCCACTACCAGGGTCTGACCCGTTACAAAGCCGGCAGCGGGAGATGCCATAAAGAGCACAGTCGGCGCGATGTCCCCAGGCACACCCCATCGCGCCATCGGCGTTCGACCGATATGCGGCTGCTCGAGGGCCTCAACCCCCTTCATGGCTGCGGTCATATTGCTTTCGATCAAACCGGGCGCGATGGCATTTACACGGATCCCCTCACCCGCCCAGGTGGCCGCCAAATTCTTGGTCATCTGAACAATCGCCGCCTTCGCGGCGCCATAACCCGGTACCACGGGCACCGCAAAATAGGACGACAGAGAAGCCAAGTTGACGACATTCCCCCCACCGCCAACGGAGCTGGCGCCAAGAGGTCCCTTGCAGCCCACCGACAATCGAAATGCGCCAAAGAGATTAATGGCGACCGATTCTTCAAATACATCGGGTTCCCACTCATTTCGCCCACCCGGAAAGTTGGCCCCTGCATTGTTGACAAGAACATCGAGGGACGAGATGGATGCGGCAAGAGACTCGATGTCCGCAGGCTCCGACATTCGGCACTGGCGATATTCGTAGGTCGATAAATCGCTCTCATACTCCTCAGGAGACTCACGGGTACCGGTGATCAAAACTTTCGCTCCCGCGCGGAAAAATGAAGACGCAATCTCAGCGCCAATCCCACTCGTACCGCCCGTGACGAGGACGCGATACCCGGAATAGTCAAACTCGACGCATTCACTACTCATCTCCATCTCCTTTTGGAGTCGTCTCGCTCCGAGGCATGGGGCTCAACCCTTAGACCCCTCACATCCAGACTCGCAGTTTTCACAGACTTGTTTCGGCCTCAATCGGAAATTTTTCAAAGTAGAAAGCAAAGCGCTCACGCAGCCTCGAGGGGTCAACCCCGAAGTCGCCCTCGAGGTCGTATTCGATTTGCCCAAACTTTCCTCGAGGATTGGCAACCATATGGGCCTCCAACTCTCCACGGGCGGCTGGGGTCATCTCCAACCCGGCCAATTCGTAGACCCTCTCGACCATGGCGATGTCGTCGGCCATAAATTCGTGAAACAAAACATCTAGGCTGCGATCCTTCGGAAGAATTTCTCGGTCTCGAACACAAGACCGCAAAAGCATCTCGACCCGCTCACTCCAATAGTCCGCAACCGCCGGAGGATCCACTCGATGACGCCGAATGCGATCTCCGTAGGCGAGCATCGTGATCGCAGACCGAATCACGGAAACTGGATCCCGGTGAGTCAAAATGAAGGTCGCATCGGGAAACGTTGAAACCAGAGGACCAAGTTGCTCCATATGCTGAGGAGACTTGAGGATCCAGCGATCCGGGCCTCTGAGCCACTGAAGCGCTTTCAGCACGCGCTTCATATAGGCGTAATGTGCCGTCTGGTCGTGGGACAAATAATAATCTCGCCATCTCGGCACGGTCGCAATCCACTCCAGTTCGTAGGAAGCAAAATCGAGACCTTGCAACTCAATTTCTTCGTGAACATGCTCGGGGGCCATGTCATGCATATTGCGTAACAGCGGAAGGATTTCGACCTGTTGTGCGTAAGCCTCACGGCACCTCTGCAGCCTGGGATCCACACCGCCTTCAGCGGGCGCTTCGCGAAAATCAGGAACCGGCTCAAGGCTTTCCCAGTACGGCAGAGACCGAAGCCGCGAATCCGCCGCAATCAGGTTTAACAGATGAGTCGTCCCTGAGCGCGGCAGGCCCCCAATGATAATCGGCGCAGAAATCTCCACCTCATCAATCTCAGGATGGCGGCGCCACAAATCTTCAAATCGAAGACGATTGGCGGCGTAGCGAACAATATCGCGGCGGACAGCATAACGACCAACAGGCGCCAGCCCCTCATCCTCGGCAACTGATTGCAGCCAGACACGTAAGCGTTCTCTGAAGTCATCACGCCCAAAGTCTTCCAGCCCTGTTTGCTCTCGGGCCTCCGCGAGGATTCCCTCTTCGGAAAGATCAACTTCGACCTGGGACATGGCATCCCGAGCCATATTCTGCATCGGCGTCAGGACGGGATGGCTGAGGTCTTCAATGCGTAGGGTCTTGCCCGCTTGGCTCATTTTGAATCCTCCCAGAAGACAACGTGCGAATCAGTAGAGAACCCTAATCTTATCCAAAGCAAGGACCAGCATCCGCAATAAATCACGTCAAGTTACGCATCCCGTCCAGAGGGGCAGCCCTCCGGGTGCGGCCCGAAGGGATCCCAGTTGAAAAACGCTGCCCCCTTCCGAGTCCAATGCCTGGACAAAGGCTCATGGGGATGGCACATCAACCGCCGTTTTCGCATCATCCAGGGCGTTTCAAAAAATGTCGCATTCAAGCTGTACCCAAAGGCGACGAACGCTTGGGCGGAGAGGGGGATCTGGTGGAGGCTTCCAAAGAAGAAACGCTCGGCCTAGGGCCCATCGATCAAGTGGGGTACGTCGTCCACGATCTCGAAGCCTCTCTCCCTCTGTACGAGGCATTGTTTGGCCCATTCGAAATCATGGATGCCCCGCTGGATGGCGTTCTCTTTCGGGGCAAAGAAATCAGTTGCCATCTGAAAATTGCGATCAATAAAAGTGGCCCGGTCGAAGTCGAATTGATCCAGGTTCTCGAAGGGGAGACTCCGCACAGCGAACACCTTCGGCGCTGTGGCGAAGGGCCCCATCATGTTCGCTTCATTGTTGACAATCTAGACGAGAAAGAAGCCGAACTCGCTCATTTTGGATATCGCTCGGTTTTCCGAAAACGATTCGGTCCCCATCTCGCATTCGCCTATGTGGAAACCCCCGAATCCATCGGGCCCAGCATGATTGAACTCTTTGAAAGCGGCTAAGAATGGTTGTAGCCTCACTCGGCATCAGCTTGTAGTCTCTGCCTCCACTGATCATCTCGGGCACGTTTCGCAAAAAGATTGCCTTTTGACAGAAGTTCAATCCCAAGGAGTGTCCGGTCCGTTGCGCTTCATTCCCGCTGGCACAAGAATCAGAAGATTGCCCAACTCATTGGCCTGCGTACTGTTGTTCAACCTCGGCCTTGCGGCGATCCTGCTTCCCCTGGCAAGCCAGGCGACCCCCCCCACGAAAGCGCCGACTTCTTACCCGCCTGAAAAGATTGTCGCCGACGATCAATTCGAACCCCGAGAAGAGGCTGGAACTGGATTGGACTGGATCCAGCTGACTTCGGGCGAATGGCTCCGTGGCACCGTCGATCGAATTCGAGTCGACTCAATCGAATTCGATAGTAAAGAGCTCGACGAGCTCACGCTCGATCTCGATGACGTCTATGCTGTCGTGACCAACGGCCCCCAAACGATCAGCCTCGACACCCGCAGGCTGGTCGTCGGAAACGTCGCGATTCGCGGCAACATCGTCAGGATTCGAACGAAGACTGGCGTCCAAACCTACACCCGGGGCGACGTTCTCGGGATGGTGCCCGGGCTACCCACCGAGTGGAACTACTGGAGCGGAACCGCCAGCATCGGCCTCACTCTACAGAAAGGCAATACAAACCAAACCGACTTCACCGCAATCGCATCTGTCATGCGCGAAACGGCGAACACGCGAGCGACGAGCCAGTACAACGGCACGATCAGCTCAGCCAACGGTGCACAGACGGGCAACAATCATCGCGTCGACGTCCAGGGCGACATTCTGATCACCCGGCGCTTCTACATCACCGTGCTCGCATTCGAATACTACACCAATCGTTTTCAGGACATTAATCTCCGACTCGTCCCTTCGGCTGGCGTCGGATACTCCATCGTCGATAATGGTCGAACCGCAATCGACATTGAAGTCGGCGCCGGCGCAACCTACACCCAGACCTTCGACTCCACTTCACCCTCCACTTTGATTTCGCGGACCAATGCATCGGTGATTTTTCGACTGCGATTTGATACGGACATCACAAAGAGCATTGAATGGAGCGGCGAGTATAAAGTCCAATTGGGCGTCCCTGAGACCCAGTACACATTTCAACACGCCCTCACGACTCTCTCTGTCGATCTATGGCGAGACATCGACCTGGATACCAGTTTTATCTGGGATCGAAACCAAGCCAACGCCTATCAGCCGACGCCTGACTCTCCCGTTCCGGATGACTTCCGCCTCACTTTTGGACTCGGGATCGACTTCTAGAAGACAGACTCCCCCGTCCTCAGGCAGAACGCAAAACCTCGTCGGTCAAGCTTGCGGTCAGTGGATCGCAACCGGCTGAGAGAGCTCAAAGAGGCCAATCTCGGCCTCAAAGGTGGTTCCGTCCCCGCGTTGCATGCGGTAGCTCCCGGTCATGCTGCCAAAGGGGGTCGTGAGGGGGCACCCAGAGGTGTACTCGAAAGAGGCTCCGGGCTCGAGGCCAGGCTGCTCTCCCACTACTCCTGGCCCTTGAACCTCCTCGGTCTTGCCCGAGCCATCAACGATGTACCAGTGTCGGTCGGTCAACTGCACCGCCTCGCCGCCTTCGTTGCTGATGCGGATGGTGTAGAGAAAAAACCAATGACCACGACTCGGATCGGAGTGATCGGGCGAATACCGAGCCCGCACCTGGACGCGCACGCCCTCTGTCACAGCCTCAGATCGCGTTACGGGAGATTCGTTTTCGACGGACACGGTCGCATGCTAGCAGCCCTGAGGATTCTGACCTCATCGGCCCGCAAGAGGCTGGATCACTTCCTCGGAAAAACGGGAAAGCATCGCATCATCTCCCCCCTGGATAACGATGTAGCTGATACCGGTCTGTTCACGCCGAAGACAAAGGCGATCTCGGATTTCCTGACCGCTGCCTGTCAGGGCAAGCGGCGTCTCGGCCACCGCCTGACTCGTCATCCCAAAGGCTTTCGCCAGTCCTTCTCGGATTGGACCCGGGTCATCGGTGAGGGCGACGACGAAGACGAGACTATTCAGTTCGATCTCTTCTAATTTTCGGCCCGACTTCTCTACGCCAGCTTGAATCCACTCGATCTTCTGACGCAAGCGATCCGCCGTCAAATCGCGAGCCGTATCCCCTGTGATCCGGCCTTCTTTCATTGTCGGATTGATCCCAACAATGTCAGCACGCTCGCCAGCGAGGCCAAGAACACGCGGTCCGCCACCACCGACCAGCAACCGAGGCCGAGGCAAACCGCCCAAATCAACGGTTTTTTGCATTCCTCGGATCACGTAGTGCGAGCCTTCATAATCGGTGGTGTCGTTTTCCCAAAGGCTCACCAAAATCGCCAGCGCCTCATCCAACCGATCAATTCGAGTCCCGATCGGGTCGAAATGGATGCCCGAGCTGTCATAGTCATCTTGCATCCAGCCTGCACCGATTCCGAGTTCGAGACGCCCGGAAGAGATCACCTGAATCGTGGCAGCCATTTTGGCCAAGATCGCCGGATGTCGAAAATCGACATCACAAACCAAACTGCCGAGTCCCAGGGATTCTGTGACACCCGCGGCCGCTGCCAGCGTCACAAGGGGATCCCACTGACCACTGAAATGGTCTGGAAGAAAGACCGTAGAAAAGCCCGCAGATTCGAGACGGCGCAAAGCGCCCCCCCAGTCGTCATACGGAAGATTTGAGATTTGGACGCCAAAACGAAAAGGCCGGAGCAAATTGAAACCTCTCTAAAAATCCCCTTTCAGGTTACCCCATGCCCCCCAGAAAACTTCGGCCGACGACCTCCCGCACGCAGGCTGATCCGATGACCCGCCTAGCCGGCGATCGGCAGACTCGCGGTTCGCCCGAAGGAGGCGAAATCAATCGCTTCGCCCTGTGAGTCAAACGCATTCAGAAAAGCTTCTCCGTCTCGACGACCCAAATCATAGGTTTGATCGACGAGAGAAGGACTCGTGTAGTCCCACTTATCAATCGGGATGGGCCGGGAGGGTCCCACATAGGTTCTCCCCGGATGTGCGGGGAGTTCATCTCTGTGGTGGTGGCGACTCAACATCACCAGCGTCGAGCGCGCGGGACCCACGAACTCCGCGGGAACGTTGTCGACCAAGCCACCGTCCAAAACCGTCCGGCCCTCCCGCTGATAGAGCGGCAGGAGCGGTGGCGTGCACGAGGAATGAAGAATTAACTCGACCAAAGCATCCAGGCTTGAGCAATCACGAAGCGAAACGATCTCCGGGACAAAGCCGAAGCGCTGTGGCCACTGCAGGTGCGACAAAGCTGGCGACTGGTCCAACGTATAAGCAAGGGCTGCCAAAGCGAAGCCCAAACGACCATCAGCCCAGCGCGGGGGACGGGCCAGCAAAATTCGAATATCGGGCCCAGCTCGCAGCCGCTTGAAATCAGAGTCTGAGATAGTTGCCTCGATCGTACTTCGATAGATTTCCTCGTGAGGAAAAACGGTCTCCCCGCGCATCCAATTTCGGGGGTACCAATTGCGAAGGTTTTGATTGGCCCTCTCCTTGAAGTCTCTCACCACCACTTCCTGACGACCGAGCAGCACCGCGCACGCAAAGGCTGCTCCAGCACTCGCCGCCGTTACGACCTGAGGATTAAGCGCTAAACCAGAGCCAATGACCCCATAGAAGCCCGCTTGCCAGAAACAGCGGCAACCGCCGCCGGCAAACACAAGAGCGTCGTACGGAGAGGCGCTCGCCTGTTGGGGGGCATGCCCCGGATCACGGGAGACAGAGGACATTCATGGATTCTAAACATACGAATCGCCAAGAATCAATCAATTTTCACGACGGTCAGAGTCCAGCGCTCGCTGCCAATGGGGCTCAGCCTCCGCCCCTGCGCCGCACCGAGGCCTTCATCCGCAGGCAGACCTACTTAGAAGTGGCCATGCCATCAGAGCTTTCAGCTCCCAGCTTCATCGGCCTTCAACGCTCATGTCGGGTCGGGTTTGGGTGTATCGGGACCGTCCGGCGGCAAAGGAGGCTGCGCGACGTAGGCCGGTGAAATCTGCCCCGTCAAGGCCCCCAAAAACGCGACGATGTTCCGGGTCTGCTCAGGTGTGAGGGTCACGCCAATCTGGTGGTGGGCCATCAAGGTCACCGCCTCGTCGATTTGGCCAATCGAGCCATCGTGGAACCACGGCCCCGTCTCGGTCACATTCCGAAGAGAGGGCACCTTGAAGACGTGCAGGTCCTCGGGTTGGCCCGTGACTTTTTCTCTTCCCCGATCCTCCGTGGGGTATGGGTTCACGAGTCCGAGTTTCCGATAGGCACCGCCACCCACTGCGGCCCCGTTATGACAGGCGACGCACCCGACTCCAATGAACGTCTCGAGGCCCGCCGCTTGCTCTGCGGTGAGCGCCGAGTTGTCCCCAGCAATAAAAGCATCAAGGGGCGCCGGGGTGATTAAACCTCGCTCGAAAGCCCCGATGGCAATCCCCATATTGTCATAGGAAATCGGCTCCGCCTCGTCTGGGAAAGCCGCATGAAAAAGCGGTGCATAGCCAGGGATTGAATCAAGGACCACAACCACTGCCTCCTCAGAAGGCATCGCCATCTCCACGGGATTCAGCACAGGACCCTTTGCCTGCTCCTCCACGTCAGGCGCACGGCCGTCCCAAAACTGGGCGATGTGCAGCGCGGCATTCAAAGTGGTGGGCGAATTTCGGTCTCCTCTTTGCCCCTTATGGCCGGGGGAAGTCGGCTCTCCGTCGGCGCCAAACGCATCCAATTGGTGACAAGAGTTGCAAGAGATATCATGGTTCTTCGACAATCTCGGGTCGTAATAAAGTGTCCTACCCAGATCGACTTCGGCGGTGGAAATCGGACGCGAAGGGTCCGCAGCGTCCGACGGAAGGGTGCCGAAAATCGCCTTCGCTTGAGCGCGGAGCGCATCGCGGTCCGGGCCCACGGACGACTCAGGGGGCGTTTCGGCCTTCCCCTTACTCGCCCCGATCGCTGAGCAACCTCCGCTGGCCACCACGATCACAAAACTGAAGGCCAGAGCAACCGTGGCCAAGATTCGATATCCGTTGAACACTTTTCCCCCCTCAACTGCGCAGCCGGCTCGGCTCGACTTGAGACGCGCTATAGAATGGTGCCTGTTTGAAGGTCTGGCAATCTTCGCCCCGCCCGGCCTAGCCCCGGGCCCATATACGCCTCGATGCCCATCTTGGAGAGATCCGACGGTATGCCCTCACATCGTTTGACTTCGGCTCTTTTTTTCGTGCTTTCACCGGCACTCCTCACCTTCGGATGCGGCTACGACACCGCTCCGAAAAGCAGGCCCTCAGGCGCCGAAGTCGACGCGGCGGGTCACACAGCCGCTACACCGACCACTCTTCAGCAGAATCTGTCCTTCGGGGCCAACCTGCCCCTCAAAGATACCGACGATTTTGAGAACGCGACTCGGGGCTTGCTCTCTGCGGACCCCGAGGTGCACATTACCCGAGAGGATGGACGCGTCGTCTGGAGCACCCGGGATTACGCATTCGTTGAAGGCGATGCTCCAGAAACCGTGAATCCCAGCCTCTGGCGACAGGCCGAGCTCAACGGTCTGCACGGTCTCTTCGAAGTCATGCCCGGTCTTTACCAAATACGGGGTTACGACCTCGCAAACATGACGTTGATCCAAGGAGACAGTGGATGGATCGTCGTCGACCCGTTGACCGCCCGCGAAACGGCCGCCGCAGCCCTCGACCTGGCGCGACGACACCTCGGAAATCAACGGATCTCGGCGATCGTATTCACCCATAGCCACATTGATCACTTTGGCGGTGTCGGCGGGATCCTGCCCGAAGATCCCGCCGAAAGATCAAAAATTCCGATCATCGCCCCGGAAGGCTTTACCGAGGAAGCGACCAGCGAGAATATCATTGCCGGCCCCATCATGCTCCGCCGGGCGAGCATGATGTACGGCATGGCACTCGAACGCGGACCCCGAGGACACGTCGACACAGGCTTAGGGAAACAACCGGCTCGAGGTCATGCGACGCTGGCACTGCCTACCAAACTTGTCGACCACAGCCCGCAGCCCATGGTGGTCGACGGCGTACGCTTCATCTTTCAGTACGTGCCCGAAACAGAAGCCCCCGCTGAACTGACTTTTTACCTTCCGGACCTGAAGGCATTCGACGGGGCCGAGGTGGTCTCGCACACCATGCATAACCTCTACACCCTTAGAGGGGCAAAGGTTCGCGACGCACTCAAATGGAGCAATGCAATCCAACAGGCGATTGATCTCTTCGGTCATGCTGAAGTGCTGCTTGCAAGCCATCATTGGCCCGTTTGGGGAAATCCCGAGGTCCTTGCGTTCCTCAAGCGCCAGCGGGATCTGTATAAGTTCATTCACGACCAAACTCTTCGTTTGGCCGGCCAAGGAATGACACCGAACGAGATCGCTGAGTCACTAAAATTGCCACCCAGCCTCGCTCCTCACTTTGGCAATCGAGGCTACTACGGAACACTCAAGCACAACTCAAAGGCCGTTTATCAATGGTACTTCGGCTGGTACGACGGCAACCCGGCCCACCTCGACCCTCTCCCGCCCGAGGAGTCAGCCCGCCGATATGTCGACGCCCTAGGCGGGTTCCAAGCCGTCCTCCTGCAGGCCCAAGAAGCCTTCGATGCCGGTGACTATCGATGGGCCTCCGAACTTCTCAACCATGCCGTTTTTGCCGATCCCCATGACCGAGAGGCCCGAGAAAAGCTCGCACGAACCTATGACCAAATGGGGTATCAGGCCGAGTCAGGACCTTGGCGCGACGTCTACCTCAGCGGCGCCTACGAGCTCCGGCACGGCCCCCGCCAAGGCGGATCAAATCTACAGGACGCGATCGCGTTGCTCCGGGAAGTGCCCCTCGGTCAAATCTTTGACACCCTTTCGACTCGTCTCAACGCAGAAGAAGCGGCGGACTCCGAGACCGTCATTGAGTTCGATTTCACCGACCTTGGGGAGAAATACGTCCTCTGGGTTGAGAACGCGGTACTTCACCACCGCCTTGCTGAGGGCCCCGTCGAAAATGTCGACGTGACGATTCGACTCACTCACGAATTCCTGCTGGGGCTCTTAACCCAACAAATCGGCCTGCGACAAGCCCTCTTCTCAGATGACCTGTCAATCGAGGGCAGTCGAACAGCGCTCCTGTCATTTTTTGCGATGCTCGACAGTCCCGACGAGGGATTCAATATTGTCACCCCCTAAGAGGCACCTCACCACAAGGCCACTCGGTCCCTCCGCAGGTCGGCTCACCGCCGAAGGGTGTCTCACACCGCAGCCGGTCCGGGGAACTCTTCCCGCAGAAGCCTCTTCAAAATTTTGCCGCTCGGATTCCGCGGGATTTCGTCGACGAAGGCAACCCCGGCAGGGATTTTAAAACGCGCCAGCTTCCCCTGGCAGTGCTCCAGCACCTCCGATTCGGTTAATGCGGCGTCTGCTCGAACGACAATCGCAAAGCCCGACTCGCCCCACTTGGCGCTGCTCTGCCCGATCACGGCGACGTCTCCAACCCCAGCGTGGGCCAGAATCGCGTTTTCGACTTCGGCTGGATACACGTTTTCGCCCCCCGAGATGAACATATCTTTCTTGCGGTCCTGAATGTAAATGAAACCCTCTTCATCCACCGTCGCGACATCTCCCGACCGAAGCCATCCGTCAACTAACGTGGCAGCGGTCGCGTCGGCACGGTTCCAGTACTCCTTCATGATATGGGGACCTCGAATCCAGACCTCACCACCCTCCCCTACGCCCACATCCGCTCCCTCATCATTGACGACCCGCACCTCGGTATGCACAAAGGCCTTGCCCGTCGAACCCGCTTTGCTCACCGCTGTCTCCGGTGTCGTAAGGCAAGCGGGACCGCAGGTTTCCGTCATCCCATAGACCTGGTGAATATCGATTTGAAGTTCAGCGTATTTTCGAATCAAGGAAACGGGAACAGGGGCCGCCCCACTCATTATCCAGCGCAGGCTTGAGCGATCGACCTGCTCGCGCTCCGGAACCTGCAGCATAAAGTTCAGCATCGCCGGAACCGCCAGCATATTCTGAATTCTTTCAGACTCAATCAAACGCCAAGCCTGTGAGGGGTCAAAGGCCCTCAGAAGAATACTCGTGATACCCCGATGAATATTGGCCGTCATGGGAGTCAGCGCGCCCACGTGAAAGAGAGGAAGCGCAACCATATACCGATCTGCATGACGCATCTCTGCGGTCACCAAAATCGTCAGACTTCCCCAAAGAGCCGTTTCATGGGTATGAACCACGCCTTTAGGCAGACCCGTCGTGCCAGAGGTGTACATGATATAGAGGTCATCAGAGCCACCCGCGACCACCTCTGGCTCATCGGCGGATGCATCAAGGGAGAGACGCTCATAGTCATGAGCCCACGAAGCTGTTTCACCCCCTACCTGCAGGTAGTGCCTCAAGCTGGAGGCGCCTTCTCCCTCGCCAGACAGAGCCGGACGGGCCTGCAGGTTGTCCACTGTCTCCAAGAATTCGCATCCAAATATGAGCGCCGACGTGCCGCTGTCTTGGAGGATGAATGCCAGTTCGTCGGCGACCAGCCTCCAATTAAGGGGGACACAGATCCCTCCAATTTTTGCAATCGCCAAGAATGTTTCAACAAACTCGACGCTATTCATTTGCAGCAGCGCGACACGATCGCCTCTCTGGACACCGAGTTCCGCTAACGCATTCGCAATCCGGTTACATCGTTGATCCAGCTCCGAGTAGGTCAGACGCCGATCGGTGGCCACATCATATACAGCCTCAAGGTCCGGATTGAGCATCGCACGCTTCGACAGCAGAAGTCCAATGTTGTCCATCATGAGTGCACTCCTTTGACCGTTTCCCGTTCAAGCAGATCATTCGACGCGCGAGACTGCTTCCGGTTAGGAGTTTAATCCGAAGAACAGTCCCCTCAAAGGAAAAAGTCACTCGCATTGGAGCTCGCCGACCCATCAATGCGCACCTCAAGCGATACCTCCTTGGTGAACGCAATCCGCGCAAGAGATCAATGCCCAGGGGGGGGGTGGCACGCAGCCCCGCTGAATTGGAATGAGGACATCCGACAAGGGTGATACCTTCCCCGGGACTTCATGAGCGACCTTGGATCGGGGGAGGAGAGAAAAATGGGCGAACTGATCGTCGAAATCGAATCACATGTGGCAACCGTTACACTCAACCGACCGGAGCGGATGAACACCATTACGGCCAAGATGCTTGATGAATTTGCTCAGGCATTCGTCGAGCTCGACCAGGACCCAAATGTTCGGGTTGTGATCCTGACCGGTAACGGGCGCGCGTTTTGTGCGGGCCTTGACATCAAGGCCCAGTCGACTGGGGAAGGTCTCTCAACCGGCACAGGCGCGCCGCCCCGATTTGATCTTCGAAATGCTCCACCTACCGTCCTTCACAACGTCGACAAGCCGGTTATCTGCGCCCTCAATGGGGGCGCCGCGGGCTATGGGATGGACTTGGCCCTCGGCTGCGACATCCGAATCGCCTCGGATCAAGCCAAGCTCTCCGCGGCCTTCACGCGTCGCGGCGTTCTCCCTGAGAGTGGAGGGACCTGGCTCCTCCCTCGAATCGTCGGATGGGCCAAGGCCGCCGAAATCATGTTTACGGGCCGAACGCTCTCAGCCCAGCAGTGCCTCGAACATGGCCTTGTAAATGAAGTGGTCGCGGCCGACGAACTTGATTCATTCGTTCGCCAATTGGCCGAAGAAATCGCAGGCAATGCGCCTCTCGCTGTGCAGGCGACAAAGAGAATGATGCGCATGGCGGCGAATGAGACCTTTGAAGCCAATGTCCACCACGTATTTCTTCAACTCCTGCCGCTTTTTCGAAGTCAGGACTTCAAAGAGGGCATGGCTGCTTTTCTCGAGAAGCGCGATCCCGATTTCCAGGGACGCTGAGGCGATTCAGTAGAAAAACGGACCACACCTTCGGGCGCGAGGACCGCGATTGTCCGCTTTTCATAGTCAGAGGATCAGAGCCCGGGACCGTACAGCAAAAGCCCTCTGCATCCCGCTTAGAATGCAGCCCTCGGGCTAAACCCGAATCGTCTACACGAATCGGCATCAAGCCTGAACGCGCACCGTATGCCTTCTTGCCTTCTACCGCTTGAGTGCGTACGAGTTGCCGCTTTGCGACCACGGCAAAGAAGCTCGCTCATGCAGCCAAGTTGCGTACTCATGAGCCAGCATTCGTTTTCTCAACCACGCGAAGACACATCGCAATCGACTGAGGTATGCAAGTACGTGTTTACACTTACACAAAAAAATGATTCAAAAAACTTAGAAGACATTCGGCTTTTGACGAAATATTTCTGTCACCTTCCTGTACATTGAAACGACTCACGATGGCAATCAGAGAACTTTCAATTCCTCAAGGCCTGAGACCTTGTCGGCCCAAGCCAGCGCAGACACAACAATCTAGGAGCCAAGGATCATGACTAAATTCCGAACAACGACGATTGGCCTTGTGACGCTTCTCGTGATGTTGGCTGCCCCGAGCGTGAGCAGCGCCTTCTCAAGCGGCGGCACTCGCCGAGCGGCCCCGAACAGCATGATCACTGAAGGTCCGCCCCGGAGCGTCACGCCTCCTCAAGAAGAACAATCCGCCGCACCCGTGCCCGAACCGGGCGCGCTTCTGCTGTTCGGCGCAGGGGCCTTAGTCGCCGGCGTTGTCTTCCGCAGACGGCAGAGCTAGGGACAACGGCGCCGCCGCTTCGGAATCAGGCCACCCAGGCCGCAAGCAGCGCCACAAAACCAGGGGAGAAGCCAGCCGACCCGAGCGTATCCGGTCAGTTCGCGACGAGGACGAATCGTCGCTATGGCGAGCCCTGGTTCCTCACTGGAGTGCTGGGCCAGAACTGCTCCGGACGCGCTGATAATGGCGCTCGTGCCTAGATTCGACGCCCGGAGAAGGGGTCTCCGGTACTCCATCGCCCGCAGCCGGACAATGGCAAAATGCTGGGCCGCAGGCATTGCGCCCGGAATCACCCCGTCATTGGCCATATGGACCAGCACTTGGGCCCCCTGAATGACCCGGTCGCGGGCGGTCTCGGCCCCCAGACCCTCCGAACAAATGATCACTCCAAGGGGCACGTTCGACGCGCTCATCAGAGGCTGTGAGATCTCGCCCGCTGTGTAGGGCACCCATGAGATCTGCTCTGCGAAAAACTGATCGAAGCCGGGGACCCACCGCCAGCCATCGGGAGACGCTTCGGTGATCGGATAGAGCATCACCTTGTCGTAAATTGCCTCGACCATTCCAGAGGTCGCCAGCAAGACCGCGCTGTTAAAAAAACGGCTCTGCTCGCTCTCTCTGGACTCTCGAGGTGCGCCCACGATCAACTTTGCATCAGGCCATTCACCGGTCTGAAGCTGAATTCGCTCGGCAAGTCCTTCGGCCTTGTCGATGTGGATCTCTACAGAGGTCTCGGGCCAAACCACCCACTCCGCCCCCTGCCTGAAGGCCGTCCGGGAGAGCGAAAGCATTCGATCAACTCGCGGCCAAGCCTCCGAAGCCACCCACCGCTCCGACTGGGGCACGGCGAGATCGCCGACTGCCACACGCACTGGATCGGAAGCATCGAAAGCACTCAGATCCTCCGCAGACCGCCCCTTCATTTGACCGACAACCAGAAGCCCTCCGGCCAGCAAAATCGCCCCCATCAGTGAGGACCACCGCCAGGCGCCCGAACGCGCAAGCAAAGCCTGCACAATCAGAGAGTTGACCAATACAAGAAGGAATGAAATTCCCGGTGCACCCGCCCAATCCGCCAGTTGAAGAATCGGCGACTGATCCGACTGAGTATGGGCGTAGACGAGCCACTCGACGGCGGGCATACCCGCGCCACGCAGGGCCTCTAAGGTCACCCAGACAATGGGGGCTGCAAATGGCCCCGCCAGAGCGCCCCGCTCAACCCACTGAAGCAGGGGGGGGAAGGCGACGAACGCCAAGGTGAACCAGAGCGTGACGCCCACCGCCAAGCCCATGGCCACGGATGGGGCCAACCCATTTCCGAGCGCGATGGATTCGGGCATCCAGTGACTGGTCCCAACGACCGTCACCAATCCAAAGCACAACCCAAGAAAGAGGCGGCGCCCAAAATGGCGCTCTAAGCGAAGAACAGCCAAAAACGGAACCAATGCAACGAACGCGAGCGGGCCCCACGCATCCGGGGGTAACGCCAGGACGTGCAGCAGACCAGATCCCACCGCGAGGCCGGTCGCCCAGTATGGCCAGCCCGATCGAGTCTGGATCTCGAAAGTCGTCTGTGACTCCTCGCTGATCGCCGCTCTCCTTCTGCGCCCCGTTTGCTTCGGCTCCTCCGCCAGCCTACCCCAGGCCGATGGGCTCAGCCCTCATGGGCCCCGTTGTCATCGGCTTATCCTCCTCACAGCACCGCACATTCATGAGATCAATGCGAAATGACGAGGCGCGGGTATCCTGCCAACTCATCGCCACTGCGCCAAAAGGAGTTCTGAAGATCACTGTGAAACCTTCTCGCAGGAATCAACCGATCGAGCACAGGATTCAGACAGGCAAGGTCGAGCTGACCTGCTACGAATGGCACCCCGAGCTCCGAGACACGGGCGCACCATTTCTGTTTGCTCACGCCACCGGATTTCATGGGCGCGTCTGGGACCAGACTCTTCATCATCTCGGTCCACGGTGGGCTTTCTGCCTAGACCAGAGAGGTCACGGAAAAAGTGAAACAGCCTTGATCTCAAACTGGGAGGTGTTCGGGGAGGATCTCTCGAAGGTCGTCGAAAGTTTGAATCTTCGATCCGTCATTGGAGTAGGCCATTCCATGGGGGGGCACGCCATGGTCGAGGCTGCGGTTCTTCAATCACATCGATTTAAAAGGCTGCTCCTCATTGACCCGGTCATCGGACCTCCGGATCTGTACGTCGATCCGCCGCCTCTTCCCTCATCGATCGCAGACGAGGGACACCCCGCCGGCCGCCGACGCGATTTATTCGAGTCCCCCGAGGCCATGTACGCACGTTTTCGAAAAAAAGCACCTTTCTGCCATTTCGTTCCCGAAGCCCTTCGTGACTACTGCGATTACGGCCTCAATGCCTCGACGGACCCCCCTGGTTTCCGACTGGCTTGTCCCCCCCAAGTCGAAGCCAGCATTTACATGAGCGCCCGGTCGAATCGAAAAATTTTTGAAAGCATCGAGCAGGTGAGTGTCCCCGTCACCGTCCTCCGGGCCAAACAACCGGATCCCGATCGAAACATGATGGACTTTTCTTCGTCCCCCACCTGGCCGGCTCTGGCCCTGACTTTCGCCGATGGACTGGACATCCACCTCCCTGAGGCGAGCCATTTTATCCCGATGGAATCACCCGCCCTCACAGCCCGGTGGGTGGCTCAACGGGACGCACGACAACCCGAGAAATCCTAAGGAAACCCCCTTTGACCGGGCCCGGCGGCCGCCTGGCTTCCGGGCGGAGAAATTTTCGAACGGGGAGACTTCCTGACGCACCCGGGCCGGACCCCCATCCAAAGCCCGGGTGCGTCATCCAGGAATCTGGGGCACCCGCCTCAGCCGCCCCCCAGGCCGGGAGAACCCGGCCGGAGACGGCACGTCAGGGCACCCTCCAGCGCGGGATAAAGCAAACCTCATGCCGAACAAGCTGAGTCCCAACGAGCCTTCAGGGGCACTCTCTGGACCGACGGGGCAGCCTCATTCAACCGCAAAACCCTTTCAACGCCGCCTTCGCTGGCAGACCAGCCCAAGAATCGGGCAGTCCCGCGCGATCGACTCGGTCCCAATGCCCGGCGACCCCTCGCCGCGGGACTCACCCCCGATCTCCCACCGGGGTCCCGGGCGAGCTTGATGGCGAGGTCAATCGCCACCTCGATGGCCTCAGTCCTGCTTCTGACGCCAGCCGGTAAGAGCGGATCACCGAGGCCAAGCGCCAAACCGCTGCCCTCGGACGACCAGAGGTGGCCACCGATCGGCAACCCGTCACACAGAAAGGGCATTGAGAGATGGCCATCTCCCCCTGCGGGCAGCTACTCTCAGCGGCCGCCGCAGCATTGAGCAGCCGGGGACGTCGTCGGTTCGTTGACGGCCGCGGCTTCGCATCGAAACGATTGGATAGAGGAGGAGCATCGAATGAGTATGATCGGAAAGCCGGAACCCGAGTGGACTGCCACCGCCTATGTGAACGGTGAAGAGAAGACCGTCTCCAGCAGTGATTTCGCAAACAAGTGGCACGTTCTCTACTGGTACCCACTCGACTTCACCTTCATCTGCCCGACCGAGATCAAGGGCTTCCAGGCTGAACTGGAAAATTTCCAGGATGACGGCATCGAGGTGATCGGCTGCAGCACAGATTCTTTTTTCAGCCACAAGGCATGGTTTGCTGATCGGGAAATCTTCCCGGCCGAGATCACCCACCCGGTTCTCGCGGATACCAACCACGCCGTGTCGAGTGCGTTTCACGTTCTAAAGGAAGACGAGGGCATTGCTTTCCGCGCGACGGTGATTGTTGACAACACGGGCACTGTGCGGTCAGTGAGCGTCAACGATCTTTCCGCTGGCCGCAGCCCGGCAGAAACTCTGAGAACCGTTCAAGCGTTGCAGAGCGGTGGGCTCTGTGGCGCCAACTGGCAGAAGGGCGACAACTTCGCGGCCTGACCACCTGAGAGATTCAGTCGACGAGGTGCCGCGCTCTCCGCACCTCGTCGACTGAAACCTCTGGAAACTTCATTTGAGCGAGGATCCGAGATGGGTGATCGACTGCAGTTATTGAGCGGGCAGAACTGGCAGGACTTCATAGCAGCCTCGGCCGCCGTCCTCATCTTGGGCAAAAGCGACTGTGCGCACTGCAACGAATGGTCTAAAGAGCTTGAGGAAGCGCTGCAATCCTCATCCTTTCACCCGAACGTGCGCTTCGGCAAACTTCTTCTCGACCAACCCGGCCTCATCTCGTTTAAACGGGCGAATCCATGGATCGCCGATCTCGACGTACTGCCGTACAACCTGATTTACCAAGATGGCGAAAGCCTCAAAGAATGGGCGGGGGGGGGCCTCGATCGCCTCAACAACCGACTCAATCGCGTCTTTGGGGAGACAGAGAAATCGGCTTCGGAGCCCCCGCCCGCGTAAAAAGCCGTAGTCGGTTCGGCCCAATCATTGAATCAACCCAATGGACGATCGCCCGCATCACATTGGATCGAGCGCGGCGGAGTGTTCCCGCACCGAATGCCGTCAGTCACACCGCCGGAGATAATCGAACACGCCGCGGTCGTAGCTTGCAAGATTGCGGCCTCCTCGTCCGCCGCCCGGGCCGCCTCACACGCTTTTCGTCCTCTGAACTCCATGCAGACCTCGCAACGGGTCCGCAATTGGGTCATTGCGCCGAGAACGACGGCTACGGCGAACAGAACGAGAACGGTGAGACCGAAAAAAGCCCGCATGGCGAGAGAGTAGCATCCGGGGCTTCCCCGGCTGAACGCAAGCTTGTTCCCTGCACAAATCCTGGGGCGGCTAAAAACGGATCAAGCGGATCCATGTCCAATTCCGCCGAAACGTTGTCTTCTGAGTCGCTGCATTCCGGAGCCGCACAGGGCCTGATCGCGCTACCTTGTCAGGCTCTTGGACACACAGGAGGGTTTCATGGAAGCCATTGACGATTACGAACGAGTTTCGATCTACGGGCTCGACCTAGAAACACGCGAGCGCCTTCTCACCACTCAGCGAGAATGCGTTTTCAATTGGTGCACGCGAGAAGAGTGGCCCATGGGCGTCATCATGTCGTGCCTCTGGCACGAGGACCGCATGTGGCTAACAGCCGGAGCGCACAGGCACCGGATTTCAGCCGTTCGGCGGAATCCCAAAGTCTCGGTCGTGGTCACCAGCACCGGGACAGAGCTGGGAACCGGAAAGACAGTCACCATCAAGGGCAAATGTCACATTCGCGAGGACGATGAGACCAAAAGTTGGTTTTACCCAAAATTTTCGCGACACCTCCACGGCGACAATGGGCCTGAAGCCGCCATTTTCGAGGAGAAATTGAACTCTCCCCTCCGAGTCATCCTTGAAGTCGTCCCTGAAAAATTCATCACCTATGACGGAACAAAAATGTTTCTTCACTCTGCAGGCAAGCTTAAAGATGAAAGCGTTTTGACCGAACCCAGCACCGCCGACACGGAGCGCTTGGCACGAGAACTGAAAAGACGAGGCATGGCCTAGCCCGTGAATGAGCGATCAGGATTAAGACCGTTTCGCTTTGCAGTCCAGAGCTTTCACGCGGAAACCGGACAATCCTGGCAAGAGCGGGCGCGCCGGGTCGAGAGCCTTGGGTACGAAGCGCTTTACCTCGCTGATCATTTTCTCGGACCCGGCCCCGCCCTTGAAGCTACCCACCATCCACATCAATCTCTGGCTGCCGTGCCGGCCATCGCCGCAGCGGCCCTAGCGACATCGACTCTTCGCGTGGGCTGCCGCGTATTCTGCAATGACTACCGGCATCCCGTCTTGCTCGCCAAGGAGGTCGCCACCCTCGACCTGCTCTCGGAAGGACGAGTCGATTTTGGAATCGGGGCTGGCTGGCTTGAGGGTGAATATCAGGCCGCCGGGCTCCAATTCGACCCGGCCGGCGAGCGCATCGAGCGCCTGGCGGAGTCAATCGATCTGATTAAA
>NHEP01000197.1 GCA_002171515.1 bacterium TMED88
GCCGCGGCTCGGGAGTTTTACTTCAATACCGCGACGGACGGTCCGCTGACTTGCGAGCAATGCCACATCCTGGATGCGAGCCGGGGCTTCTTTGGTACGGGCGCCTTCGCGACGGGCGAGGGCAGTACGCAGATCGTCAAGGTCCCGCACCTGCGCAACGCCTATGAGAAGGTCGGGATGTTTGGGTTTCTGGCGGGTTTCGGTGAGGGGATCGGTCACACGGGGGACCAAATTCGCGGCTTTGGCTATCTGAAGGATGGTTCGATCGACACGCTCTTCCGGTTCGTGAGCGCCTCGGCCTTCAGCTTTCCGAGCGAGGCGGCCCGGCGAGACCAGGAGCAATTTATGTTGCAATTCGATCACGATCTGGCTCCGATCGTCGCCCAACAGGTCACCCTGGATGCGACCAACGGCCCGGTCGTCGGGCCGCGCATTGATCTCCTGATTGCCCGGGCGAGCGCGCCGTTTACCTCGCTGTTGCTCGGCGGGGTCACCACCGAATGCGAGCTGATCGTGAAAGGGACGGTCGGCGGAGTGCCCCATGGCTGGGCGCGGCTTTCCGGTGGCTTGTTTCAGCGCGATGATGATCCCAGCCAGTCGGCTTTGATCGACGACCCGACTCTCCGCGCGCTGGCGATCAGCGAGGGACCGCTCACCTACACCTGTGTGGCCCCCGGCTCCGGTGTGCGCGCGGGGATCGACCGTGACCTGGATGCGGTTCTCGACGCCCTCGACAACTGCCCGGGACACGACAATCTCGATCAGCTGGATGATGACGGGGATGGAATTGGGAACGTTTGCGACCCGACCCCGGTGCCCGAGCCCGAAATGATGGCGGGGCTCTTCTTTGGGGGCCTCATGCTGTTTATCCTCGTATCGGCGCGGCGGCGAGAGCGAGCTTTCCGGGTCTGAGGAGCCGCTTCAATTTTGAGTGCGCTCTCGGGGTCGAGTATCACGGCGCTCGGGTGTCGCCTTTTCGGACCCGGACATGGCCATCTACATGTGCGATGCCCAGCCCTTCCATGTGGTTCCAGAGGGCGTCAAGACCTTCGATCGTATTCCGGGTTGAGACTCACCCGCGAAGGAGATACGGCCAGCCGTCCTGAGACGACCGGCCGTATGTTTTTCGATTCGAAAGTGGTAGCGGGGGCAGGATTCGAACCTGCGACCTCCGGGTTATGAGCCCGACGAGCTACCTGGCTGCTCTACCCCGCATCAATTTGGGAGCCAAGGGATACAACCCAGCGTCCCGGCTGTCAATCCAGACCGCTTTTGCACTCTCGAGCGCAGGCAAGCCACCGGCAGAATGCGATTTCTTGTGGGTTGAAGCCACATCCCTGCAAGCAAGGAGGTTCACCATGGCTTTACAAATTCGAATTTTTAATCGGCCCCAGGTCTCACTCACCGTTTTGTTGGCGGGGTTGATGTTGGTCGCCACCCAAGCGACCGCGGGAACGGTCTATCGCTGGACGACTGAAAGCGGGACAATCGCCTTCACCGATGAGGAAAAGCGGATTCCCGCCCGCTATCAGGGGACCGCCCAAGTGGAGACGTTAGAGAGCCTCGACGGTTACCCCCGCTTCACTGCCGTTCAGGAGAAAACCGATGAGGCGGCGGCGAGTGCCGGAATTTCACAGAAAAAAGCGACCGCTGCGTCCCAGGGTAGCGCTTCAGCCTGGCCGATCTCGGTGATGACGGGTTCGAGCCGCTACGGGAACGGAGGGATCTCTCTTCCGGTGGGGAGCCCCGTCAGTGAAGAGGCCGAGCCCATTTTGATCGAGCAGCGCCGCGTCAAGCTGAGCTCCAGTATGGCGACCGCCCACGAGACCGTGGTTCGCCAGGGAGACCGAATCATTTCGATCCAGAGAAACGAATCGAGTCAGCGCGATGACACCGGCATGGTGCCGCCCCTCGGCTACTAGTCGGAGTGAGTTCGAGGGGTCCTGACGGCCGATTTGAGAGCCGCGGGGCCCCTTAAGGGTTGGCGGCCAGTCGATCCAGGTCGTGGAATTCGGGGCGAACGCTCCAAGCGTTGCCGCGGCCGGTTCGTTCCCAGGTCTGCACCTCGGTGAACTTGATCTCAAACGGGGTCCTCATCGAGTAGCCGCGATAGGTGACCTTGATGATCGCCTTGTCTTTTGTTTCGGGATCCTCGAATTCCCAGGGTTTCGCATCCCAGTCCGTAAACCTCACCTCATCGAATTCGGGCATCTCATCCAAGAAGGCGGTGCGCGACTCAACATGAACGAAGGAGGCCGCCTCCTCAAACTTGGACCAGCGCACAAAGTCCGTGTAGGCCTTGTGCTGGTCCTCGAGGCTGAACTGTCGTTTGAAGGGATCGTCCGGCCGGAACTCGCCGAAAGCGCATCCAAAGAGCGTGACGAGGGCCAGAGCCAAAGCGGCGACTGCGCGGTGTTGACTTGCCATACGAAGAGGACTCCATCGCCTTGAAGGGGTTTCCCGGGCAGAACCGCGGGTGCTTGCAAGGGGGGGTATCGGCTCAACGGTGTGGGGACTGAAGGCGTCCTCTGGGATTACAGCCTGGCAGCAAGCCTTCTGCTCGGGGTGAAGCGAAGTTCACGCCAAGCAGTCAATCGGCTAAGCGATGCTCGAGCCGAGTGGCCATCTCGCTGCGAAAAGCCGCGAACCCGCCCTCCGAAATGGCCTGCCGGGACTGCTCGAGGAGCGACAGGTAGAAACGAAGGTTATGAAGCGCCGCCAAGCGGGGGGCGAGGGCTTCGCCACACTTAAAGAGATGCCTGAGGTAGCCCCTCGAGTGGCCTACGCAGGCGGGGCAATCGCAGTTGGGATCAATGGGTCTTTCGTCGCTCCGATAGACGGCGTTCTTCAGGCTCAGGATCCCTTGGCTCGTAAACAGAAGTCCATGGCGACCGTTTCGCGTGGGCACCACGCAGTCGAAGAGGTCAATCCCGCACGCAATGCCATCGATCAGGTCAATGGGTCGGCCAAGCCCCATCAGATACCGGGGTTGATCCGAGGGCAAAACCGAGTGGGCCACGCGGACCGCCTCCATGCGCTGCGCTCGGCTCTCGCCGAGCCCGAGTCCTCCATGGGCGGCCCCATCGAAGCCGATGCGGGTGAGTTCTTCGGCGGATTGCTGGCGCAGGGTCTCATCGATGCCGCCTTGGACGATGCCGAAGACCGCTTGAGCCTCGGAGCGTCGAGCCCGCGCCGCACGCTCCGCCCAGCGGAGGCTGCGCATCATCGCGGCCTCCATGCGGGTCCGGTTTTCTTCGGGGCTGTCTTTCTGAAGGGCCGGGAGGCATTCATCGAGCACCATCGCGATATCGCTGCCGAGGGACTCCTGGATCTGAATGACGCCCTCGGGCGAAAGCCTTCGCTTTTTTCCATCCAGAGGCGACGCAAAGATCACGCCGTCCTCATCGATCTTCATGCGGTCAGAAAGCGAGGTCACCTGATAGCCCCCGCTGTCGGTCAGCCACGGACCGGACCAGCCGGTGAACCCATGCAGCCCGCCGAGACTGGCAACGGTCTCTTCCCCCGGCCGCTCATGCAGATGGTAGGTGTTGGAAAGAAGGATTTGTGCGCCGACCGATTGGAGGTCCGCCGCCGAGATCCCTCGTACGGCTCCAAAGGTCGCCACGGGCATGAAGGCGGGGGTGGAAACCCGTCCGTGGGGGGTTGTGAGGGTGCCGGTTCGGGCCTCGCCCTCGGTGTTCTCTATTCGCAGTAAAAATCCGCTGGCCTTCACGATGGCCTTCCTCGCAGTGTGCTCTCGATCGAAGCCGGGACGGGGTGGACTCAGAGGATTAGCATGGCGTCGCCATACGAGTAGAACCGGTAATGCGACTCAATGGCCTGGCGGTAGGCCTCCAGAAGCGCATCCCGTCCGATCAGCGAGGCGACCAGCATCAACAAAGAAGATCCCGGCAAGTGAAAGTTGGTCAGCAGGCCATCGACGACCTGTGGGGGGCGCCCGGGATGGAGAAATAGGTCTGTGTAGCCCTGGCCGGGTGTAACTTGGCCGGGACCGGTCGCTTGGGTTTCTAGGACTCGGGTGCTGGTGGTTCCGACGGCAATGACCCGGCCTCCGCGAGATCGTGTGCGGTCGATCGCGGTGGCGGTGCTCTCCGGGAGATCAAACCATTCCTGGTGAAGTCGGTCCCGGGCGAGGTCTTCGGGGCGAAGTGGGCGAAATGTCCCCAGGCCCACGTGAAGCACAACGTGGGCGCGATCGATCCCGGCGTGGTCGAGTCTTGTCAACAAATCCGGCGTGAAGTGAAGCCCCGCGGTCGGGGCGGCGACCGCCCCAGGCGTGGTGGCGTAGACGGTCTGATAGCGTTCCTCATCCTGGGCGTCGGGGCTGCTTCGGCGGATATAGGGAGGAAGGGGGGCTTCGCCCACTTCGTAGGGAGACAAGCCTCCCTCAAACTCAAGGGTGACACCGTCTTCCGGGTGAAGGGTGGTGATCCGAGCGGGCAGACTCTGGCCCCGCCCCTCGAAGATGAATTCAAGTCCTTCACGGAGCCGGCCATTGGTCCGAACCAGAGCGCGATAGCCGGGCTGTTGCTCTTCGGGCCGAAGGATCAGGGCCTCGGCGGCGCCTCCGGTGATCTTGCGTCCGCGGAGCCGAGCACGCAGCACTCGAGTCTGGTTCATGACGAGCAAATCGCCTTCGCGGAGAATCCGAGGCAGGTCTCGGACCCTCCAGGACGGTTCGGAACCAATCACTGAACCGTTGCCGCGGGCGACTCGCATCAAGCGGGCTTCGTCTCGCCGCATGAGAGGCTGCTGAGCGATCAACTGGTCTGGGAGGTCGAAGGTGTACTGGGCCCAATCCTCGGGTGTCTGGGGCGCACTCATGGGCTTGGGTTGGGCTCTCCTGCGCGCTCCAGGGCGGCTTGCAAAGCCGGCGCGTCTCGAATCGAGTCATAGGAGAACAGCACCTCACCCGGTAAGCCGGCTTCTTGCGCGATTTGGACTTGGGCGAGAGCCCGAGCCGGTTCCTTGGCGAACAGCCAGACGCCGAGCCCGGGTACGATTCGATCGCCGTGGGGGCGATGCGCAAAGTCCTCGAGCTGATAGCGAAGCAGTCGGTCGTCGCGGGTGTACGCCATGGGGATCGCCCAGTCGATTAGATCTTCCTCTAGCCAGCGGAGCCAGTCCTGGGCAAGACTCAAGTAGGCCCGATCGGTATAGCTGTTGACCGCAGCCGACAAAATGAGGTTCGGCTTCAGCGATCGGGTCGTCTCGCCAATTTCTCGAACCAAGGCCGTGACCTGATCGCGGCGCCAGTTGTCCCATGCGGTCGTGTTGACCAGCTGAGTCGGGTCGGGCGCCTCAGGGTTGCGGTAGGGCCCGCGGAGACCGGTTTCGCGCCGAAACCTTTCTTGGGTCGCGGGTCCGTAGCCGAAGTCCAGGCCGACTCCGAAGCGTGAGCCGGGGACGAAAGGCAGTGCTCCGGGGTGGCGAATGTAGTCGAGATGGAGTCCATCGAGCGTGGGATACCGCTCGATGAGTTCGGCAAACACTTCGACCAGCCGATCCCTGACTCCGGGACCACCTGCGTCGAGATAAACGCCGCGGGTCCCCATGCGGTACCACTGACGATCCGGGTCGGGCAGTTCCAAATTCGGATACTCGAGAACCGAGCGACCAAAACGATCCACGAGGACGGCATCCGGCCCCAGCTCTTCGAGGATGGGTGCTTTCGTGTTCGTGCTGAGAGAAAGAACATTGACCCAACCATGAACTCGAATTCCCGCTTCATGCGCACGAACAAGGAGCAGGCGAAGAGTGTCTTCACCATTTTCCGCGATCAGGCCCCGGTAGGGCGAAGCATCCGCCTCTTCGGCTTCGTACCAAGCTCGGCCGCCGCGATAGACCTGAACAAAGAGATCAGTGGCACCGAGCGCAGCGGCCTCATCGACGAGTTTTTCAGTCTTGCCGGAATTCTCGAGAACCCGCTGACTGCCCTCGGCCAAGACCCAGAGCCCACGTACGCCGAGCGGAGAGGGGACTTCAAGCGGTTCCGACACCTCGGGGTTCGGTGCGGAGAGGACTTCGACGACGCCCGGCGTTGACGGTTTGAGGGAGACCTCCTGCGGGGCGGTCCCCGCAGGCCTGGCTCCCTCGCCGCATGCGAGCATGAGAATGCCGGCCCAGCACGCGCCCCACTCACGCCAACGCGGAAACATGACGAAAAGAAATCCCCCCGGCCGCGAAACCTAACCGAGGGCAGGGGGGACTACAAACTGGGCGTTGGGTCTTTGCGGGTGGTCCGCAGTCCAGCACCCTCTCGGATTCCCTACTGGCCCTGTTCCGTGGCATCGAGATTTTTAATGCGTACAGATCGGCTCGCTTCGCAGAATGCACGATACTGGCGGCTGCGACGTGCCCTGTGGCTTGCCGCCGGGCTGTTTGCTGTGATCTGCACGCTGGGTCCGCAGCCCAGCTGGAGCCGTTCGAATCAGGCCCCCGACAAAATGGGACGGAGGCAGGCACCCGAGGCCGACCGTGTTCTCCGCGATCGAAGTCGGCCGCGACTTGAGAGCCCCGCTGAGGGACTGCGGGCCGCCCGGGAAGCCATCGATCAAGGGGATCGGAGCCATGCGGTTTGGGTTCTTACCCAGGTCGCTCAAAGGCACCCCATCGTAGGAGACTACGCGGCTCTGATGCAGGTCGAGGTCCTTCTTGAATCCGGGCACCCTGAAGCGGCGATCGGGGTGGCCCGTAGCGCGCTGCAGCGTCACAGCGGCTCAAGACTTCGGCCTCGGATCCATGAACTTCTGGGCCGCTCCCTCGATGCGACCGGCCAAATCGATGGCGCGCATGCGGCCTGGCGGGCCGCGCTGGATCACAGTCGAGAGGATGCCCTTCGGGCTCGGGTTCTGCTCGCCATCGCGGCGTCTGAGGAAGAGCGGGGCCTAACTCGAGAGGCCGCCACCACGTACAAGTTGATTTGGTACGCCCATCCAACGTCGGAAGAAGCGGCGATCGCGGCGCATCGCCTCGATGTGATCGAAGATTATCTCGGCGAGGACCTGCGAAGCGGCACCGATTGGCGAAGGCGCGGAGACCGCTTGTTTCGCGCTCGA
Source organism: bacterium TMED88 (assembly GCA_002171515.1). Classification (GTDB taxonomy): domain Bacteria; phylum Myxococcota_A; class UBA9160; order UBA9160; family UBA4427; genus TMED88. Next base: position 7,080 of record NHEP01000197.1, read on the forward strand.
AGAAACGAGGAAGCGCTCGCCGCATTCGAATCCGCCCGAGGCCTCGGCTTGACGGCCGGCGAAAACCGCCGGACGGATCGACAGGTGGCGCGTACGCTCTTTCGCCTGCGTCGGTATCCCGAGGCAACCGAGGCGTTCAGCGAGCTGCCACAGACGGAAGATGTTCCAATTTGGCGAGCCCGTTCGATGGCACGCTCCGGTCAAGTGTTTGAAGCCATCGACGAGTTCGAGGAGATCGCCCAGGCCAACACCAATCGTCAGGGTATTCGGGCTCGTTTCCTTGCGGGCTTGCTTCTCGATGGCCGAGGTCAGATCGATCGGGCGGAGGCCCACTATCGGCAGGTTGCGCGCAGCGGCCAGCGCGCGGGGCTCAGCGATGCCGCCGCTTGGAGGCTGGGCTGGGCGGCCTACCGGGGACAGCAATACGAACGGGCCATGCTCTACTTCGCTCAGCTGATTCGGCAAAAAGAGGGGGATCCGATCGGCCAGCTGCGGCCGCGCTACTGGCATGCTCGCGCCCGCGAACAACTGGGGGATGACGCCAGTCGGGTGGAATTCGATGAAATTGCCCGTGACTATCCGCTTTCGTATTACGGATGGCGCGCGCGAAGTCGGATCTCTCAACCGATTCGGGACCCCGCTTCCCGCGCAGAACCGAAGGGCCGAGACGGGCGATTGACTTCCACTTCCCTCGCGCGGCCTCGGATTCTGATCGAGGCTGGACTCATTGAAGAAGCCCAGGAGGAGGTTCGCCTGCTCGCGCGCCAAGCGCGGGGTCTTGAGGATCGAATGGCCCTCGCGCAACTCGCGACCGCCGCCCAGGACTACAATCGCGCCCAGCGGATCGTGGTGGAGCCCTATACGGAAACCCTGGCCCGGGGACCGATTCGTCAGCATGAAGATCTGTGGTGGTACGCGTGGCCGACCGCCTATTCGAATTGGGTCAATGATGCGACGGACGAAGGGACCCGAGTCGAACCGGCGCTTGTCTTTGCCGTGATGCGGGAGGAGAGTGGGTACCGTCCTCGGGTGATTTCCCCGGTTGGGGCCCGCGGCCTATTGCAGATCATGACACCCACGGGCCAACGTCTCGCCATTTCGAAGGGTTGGAAAAGGTTTGATGCGGATGACCTTTTTCAACCCCGGACCAACATCGATCTCGGATCGCATTATCTCGCTCAACTGAGCGACCGGTTCGACGGGCGTCTGTCTGCCGCGATCGCGAGTTACAACGCTGGGCCTGAGGCCGTTTCGAGCTGGCCCCTGACAAAAGAAGCGGATGACGATGAGTGGGTCGAGTCGATCCCGTATGACCAGACGCGCAGCTACGTTCGGCGCGTCTTGCGCAGCCTCCACGCCTATCGCGTTTTGTATTGACAGCCGGAGTCTGTGACACTCAAAAGCCGATCCTAGAAGGAGGCCGATGTCGATCCTGCAGCATGCACTCTGGCCGCCGTCTTCGGACTCCCGGGCGGTGGATGTGGTCGGTCTCGGCGAGATCTCGGTCGATCACCTCTGTGTTGTGGATCAATGGCCCACGCCCGGGCAAAAGATGGCTTTGCTGCGCTCGGAGCAACGGGCGGGCGGGCAGGTCGCCAGCGCTCTGTTGGGCTGCGTTCGCCTCGGGCTTCGAGCGGCGTATCTCGGGGCAGTCGGAACCGATTCGGCGGCGGAGATCGCCCTGGGGCCGCTGGTGCGGGCGGGCCTCGACCTCGAGGGGGTTCGTCGAACGGCTGGGGCGCGGACACGTTCGGCCACCATTCTGGTTCGCGCGATCGACGGTGAACGCACTGTACTGGAAGACCGAGATGCTCGGCTGAATCTCCCCAGAGGCTCTCTGGAGGCTCGAGAAATCGAGCGAGGTCACCTGCTTCACCTCGATGCAAGCGACCCCGATGCGGCGCTCTGGGCCGCCCAGACTGCGCGTCGCGCCGCTCTGCCCGTGAGTCTCGATGCGGATGCGGTCTGGCCCGGCGCTGAAAAACTCCTCGCGGAGATCGATTTTCCTGTGGTGTCCCGCCGGTTCGCCGAAGAGTGGGGGGGGACAGGTTCTCTCCGAGATGGTCTGAGCAGACTGGCTCGGGCGGGCGCTCGACTCGCGGTCGTCACCTGTGGCGATGGCGGCGCTTGGGCTCAAAGCGGTCGCGAGGTTTTCCACGTGCCCGCCTATTCGATCGAGGCGGCGGACACAACAGGAGCGGGCGATGCTTTTCATGCCGGATTCATCTGGGCCGTTCTGCAAGGCCAAACAGGAGAGGGCGTTCTGCGCCACGCGCACGCTGTCGCGGCCCTCTCGTGCGCGGCTCTGGGAGCCCAGGATGGGCTTCCGAGGCGCGACGAACTGGAGCGCTTCCTCGCCCAGCCGCCAGGGCTGCGGGAGGGACCTGGGCCTGTCTCGAGTTGACCCGGTTACGCGGCCCCAGTTCATGGGGTTCCGGCGGGATCCATCGCGACGGGATCAAGGGTTCGGTCTGCGGGCGGCGCTGCTGGGTCTATTACTCATCAGCGGGCTTTTGATGATGGCTGCCTGGAGCCTCGATTCAACTTTCGATCCAGACGACTCATCGAGGGGCCAGCCGACTCGACCTTTTAAGACCTATCAGAGGGTTGAACTGTTACACCTCAAGGAAGCCTACGAGACAGCGGCGCGAGACAGCGAGGCTCGGTTTCGGCACCACGAGGGGACTCAGAGCCCAACCGGCCGCCCAGCGGACCTGACCGGACGCGTCGCCGCCTTTGAAGAGCAAGCGAGGCGATCCGCCGAGCGAAGACGGCTACAGGCAGAGTGGGCGAGCCACTCCGCGCGACTCGCTGAAATTGACCGTGAGCTCGCCCTGAGGGCGAGTCCCGTGGACCGATGGATTTTGGCTGCCCGTGGAGTTCTCCGCTGAGTGGTTCGAGGGCCCGCTAACGCGGGCCGGCGCCCTCAGCTCAGGATCTCCTCCGGATCAACACTCTCAGCGGGGTCGTTGTCTGTTGGCTCGACCGGCGTGAAGATGGCGTCATCCAGTTCGGGCTCCGCGTCTTCTTGTAGGCCGTCGGCCTCGCTGAACTCTTCATCGTTGCTGGTGTCACGGGACTCGGTTTCTTCTTCGACTTCGACGAAGACCGGCTCGACCGCGGCTTTCGCTGCAGCCCTTTTTGATGAGGAGCCGGAGCCGGACTCGATGGGGCGATCGCGCTGATCTGCGCCGCACTTCGGACAGACGGGTTCAGGCTTGGCGAGGTCGTAAAATTTCGCCCCGCAGGAGAAGCAGATCCACTTGTATCCCAGTTTTGGGTGTTTCGGCCCGGACGGAGGCGGGGCCTTGGCCCTCAGTTTGTCCCGTTTCTTTTCGGCCGCCAAACGCTCGGCCTCGGCCTTTTCCCTGGCGCGTCGGGCCTCATCTTCTTTTTTCTTCTCGGCTGCAAGCCGAGCGGCCTCAGCTTTCCTGGCCGCGGTTTCCTCCGCTTTTTTCTTTGCAGCAGCTTTTTTGCGGGCGGCCTCTTCGGCCTTCTTTTTCGCGGCGGCCTTCTTCTTGGCAGCAACTTCCCGAGCTTTGACGGCCGCAGCTTTCTTCTTGGCCGCCGCTTTTTTCTTGGCGACCGCCGCCTTCTTCTTTGCGGCTACGGCCTTCTTCTTCGAGACGGCGGCCTTTTTCTTGGCGACCGCCGCCTTCTTTTTGGCCGCCGCTTTCTTCTTGGCAGCGGCTGTCTTCTTATTCGCGGCCGCTTTTTTCTTGGCCGCGGCTGCTCGGGCGGCCGTTTTCTTCTTTGCAGTCGTCATACTCTCATCCCTGTCGAACCCTGAATCATGGGTGCAGCATCTTCGATGCGATTGACCCCCAAAGTCAGGGCGTCTTCCGCCGAATCAACGTACTCGTGGTCGATTTCTATCACTTGAATCCCTGCAGGGACCGCAACGCCGGCCTTCGAAAGCCAGTCACGGTACTGCTGGTCGAGCTCTTTGCGCACTGAGTCGGGTGAATCCTTCCCCTTGGCATTCTTGATCGGAGCGAACTCCTCGCTGGGCCGAACTTCAAGGATCGAAACGCGGTCCGCCGCCGGGAGCGCATCGAACACGAACCGTTCCAGCTTGTAGCCGTTGGGCTCGTCGGGCGCCACGGTTTGACCCTCTGAATTCACCTGCCGGATCTGTTTGGCGGAGGCGTGGTAGGGCAAAAGGGCATCTGCCTGCTCAGCGACCCGCCTCACGAAACCGGTCGAAAAGCTATGGATCGCTATGTTTCCGGCCCAGAACACCAATTCTCCACTCGAGTCGATCTGACTTTTCTCGGGATCCTGAATTTCGGTGTATTCGACAATGCCCGCCCGGCCATCGACCCGGGCGAGAACGCCCACTTTTTCTTGCGGATCCCTTTTTCGAATCACTTTGCAGGCCATTTCGGCCCCTTGGATCTCCTGAAGACCGAGCAAGAGGGGGTCCGCCATGCGAATCAGCGGGTTGTCCACTTGGTAGTAGAAGATGCGGTCAATGCCCCTCCGCGCCATGTCGTCCAAAGCGCCGGATTCAACCAGAGCGACAAGTGAGCCGCCATGGCCATTGGGTGACTCGGCCACCCGATCACACCCCTCAAGGATGAGATTTCCTTCCAGGTCACTACAGGGCACTTGGTCTTGGCTGAAGATCATGACGTCCGAGGGTTTGAGCCCAAAAAAGCCGGCGGCCCGGAAGAGGGCGCGCGTCTCGGAATCCGTGGCAGGGCTTGTCATCACGTACCAGGGGATAGGTTTTCCGAGCTTCCGCGATAGCCCCAGGATTTTCTGTGCCTGGAGGTGGAAAAGGCTGCGGTCTGTGAGAGGCCCAACGGGAAATGCCCCCTTGGGGCCCTGAAAACCCAGACGGGTTCCTTGGCCGCCTGCAACCACGAGAATGGCGACGCGCCCGCTGGCCAGGAGGTCTTCTCCAGCCAGGCGGGCCGACTCTCGGAGGGGCTCGTTGCCCCCGAATTCGGGAAGAGCCTCTACAGGCATCGGGGCAAGTTGAGCCTGCTTGACTTGAGTGAGTTCGGAGATGGCCCGTCGGCGTCCAGCCACCCAGTCAGGAAGCATGGGGGCAAGCCGACGAAGCTGCGCCAAGTAGCCACGCCGCGCTGGGGCGTCCAGCTGGTCCCAAAACGCAAAAACATGGGCTTGTCCGTGGTCGGCAAAAACCCTGCGCACTGACTCGAGATCACTCCCCAGCTGGGCCAACGGCTGTCCTCGTCCTGATCGAATGGAAGCGTGATAGCACACGGACTGCGCCGGCGGGGGCGCCGGATGGCCATTCAGAGGCTTCAGGCTAACTGCCTGGATACGGTCCTTTTTTCGCCGGAATGGCGGTCCCTCGGTGGCCAGAATCTAATTTAACATAATATATGTTATCGGACATTAATGAGGAAGCGAATTTTGGAGATCACAGGGCCCGATGTTCGCGGGTCCCAGGGGCATTCGGGCCCCGCGCCACACCTGGAGACGGGGTCGCGCGGGCACCGAAGTCCTCATTGGCCGTCTTCGGCGCCGCTGATCTTCGAGCCCTGGGATTTTCAGCCCGCGTCTTCGGCCGGGCTGTCCGTGGACCCGCTGCTCGGTGGTAGCTCGCGAAGGCGCGCCTCGGTGTAGGCCGGCATGATAAAGTCCGTCGCCTCGAGCTGGATCTGCTGGTAGACGATCCGAGCCCGCTTTGAATCTCCGGCTTGCGCCCAGCACCGAGCGGCCTCGGCGAGCATGTCGTATTTCAATGGGTTCAGAGGCACCTGTGCAGCCGCTTCGTAACTTTCGGCCGCGGCTGCATACTCCCCGGCTGCTTCGTGGGCTGTGGCTTCCCGAACTCGCAAAAAAGCCACCAAGCCGGACTCAACTTCGGCTTCCATGAGCCCGTTCTCGTAGGCCTCCAGTTCCGCTTCCCGGTTGCCCAGCTGGCCTTGCAGCTTGCCAGCTTCAAGCCAGGCGATGGCGGCGGCCGGCGTTCCGGGGTGCGCGACCGCGACCTCCTCGTAGCTCCGAATGGCTTCCGTTCGCAGGCGACGGGCCGTCTCGGGATTCGCGGGTTCGGGCAGCTCAAGGCTTCCCGGGGTCGCCCCCATGCTGGACCGGTAGACCCCCTGAACCTTTGCCAAGGCGGAGGCCGAAGCTTCGGTCCCGGACTCCGCATAATCTCCCGCGAGCCCAACAACCGCAGCCACGACGAGGATGCCGAAAGCCCCGACCAAGATCGGAATCGGATTCTGAGTAATTTTCTCGGCGACCCGATCGCCCCATCCCTCGATCGCATCCAAGGTCTCGGCTGCGGAGTCAGGCTCATTTCGTTTCTTTTTTTTGTTGGCCATCGGCCAGGGTCCCTTCTTCGGTCCGCGTCTTAGAAATTGGGGGAGTCGCCTATCGCCGCATTGTATCCAAGCGGCTCCCAACTTCGAGGCCGCCCGATCACGGCGAGCTGTCTCGCCGAGCCCGCTTCCGGATCAGGAGCTTGAGGGGTGTCCCCTCAAAGCCAAAGGTGGACCTGAGCTGATTCTCCAAAAAACGGGGATACGCAGCCGGGAGACTGTCTGGATCGGTGCAGAAAAGGACAAACGTTGGAGGATGGACGCCCACCTGAGAGCCGTACTGGAATTTCACGGGAGCCCTTCCCTTGCCATGACGCGTCATTCCCGGCGGGTTTCGGGCGACGGCGTCTTGCAGCCAGCGATTGAGATCAGAGGTGGAAATTCGTTGAGCCGCGGATTCGGCGACACGCGCCACAGCCGGCATCAGCTTACGCAGTCCAGAGCCCGTCAAGGCCGAAAGCGTGACGATGGGTGCTTCGACCATGAAGCGGAGCGCATGCTGAATTCTTTCCTTCATTTCGCTGCGGACTTCGGTCGGGACGCGGTCCCACTTGTTGGCGACGACGACGACGGCTCGGCCGAGGTCTTGGACCATGCGGCCCACATGGGCATCCTGATCGGCAGGGCCTTGTTCGCAATCAACCACCAACAGAGCCACCTGAGCTCGTTCAAGTGCCCGGACTGTCATCAGGGCTCCGATCCGTTCGCCGGTGCCGCTGCGGCGTCCGGGCCTTCTGAGGCCCGCTGTGTCCACGAACACGTAGTTCTGTTCCCCAATCCGAAAATGAACATCGATGGCGTCACGGGTGGTTCCCGCCTCGGAGGAGACGACCACTCGGTCCTGTCCGAGGACGCGATTGGTGAGTGAGCTCTTCCCGACATTGGGTCGACCGACGACCGCAATGCGGAAAGAGTCTGCCTGACCGGATGGCTCCTCGTCCGCCGTCTCCCGAGGCAGGCTCTCCACCAGGCTCTCTAAGGCGTCAAACGCCCCACCCCCATGTTCTCCCGAAACCCCCTGGATCGATTCGAATCCAAGGCTGTGGAATTCGAGCACTCGGTCGGCATGGTGCTGTGGCTGATCGATCTTGTTGACCGCCAACAGGATGGGTTTACGTGTTTTGCGAAGCGTACGGGCAATGGACTCGTCCTCAGGAAGCAGTCCGACCTTCCCGTCCACGACAAAAAAAATGGCATCCGCATCTCGGAGAGCCGACTCGGCTTGGGCCTGGATGGCTGCCTCGAGCCCTTTCTCGGGGTCGGGATCAAGACCCGCGGTGTCGACAAGCAAGATTCGACGCCCCGCCACCTCAAGCTCCTCGGCAATGCGGTCTCGCGTCAGACCGGGACTATCCGCGACCAGCGCACGGCGGTGACCCGCAAAGCGATTAAATAGAGTGGATTTTCCAACGTTGGGTCGACCGATGATGGCGACGATCGGAATCGGTGCGGAACTTGACATGGTCCCGCATCATACCGGCTCCGGGCACGCTGCCGCGCCCCCTCCCGCGTGGAAGATTGGCGCTCGCCTTTCAGTCGCGGGGATTCGCTTGACAATCGCCCTCCAACGCCTCTAGCTTTGTCGCTGGCCCGACAACGGGCGGAGGCGGTGGCTGCGTGACGAAAGACATTCGCCTGATCCAGGCGCTCTTGGTGGCCGCTCGTGGAAACCTTTTGTCCACTGGGCGAGCACAGCGCCCCATGAAACAGCGATTTCGGCGGTGGGCTGCGATGGCCGCGCTCTGTGGATCCGTCGCGTTCGCAGCCCCAAGCGCCGAGGCTTCGCCGGAGACCTTACGCCGCAGCTTCAGCAATATCATCGGCGGTCCTCTCGATATGATCCTCTCGCCGATCACCGCGACCATGACGGTGGCGCGCAACCTCACGGAAATCGATGACAGCACCGGCGTACGCCTTGTCTATGCCATTCCCGGGATCTTCTGGCTGACGGGTCTCGATTTCGGATCCGGCTTTATTCGCTGCGCCACCGGCGCGCTTGAGTTTCCGCCGGGCATCTTCCTTTTTCCCTTCGAGCCCGATGTCGACACTCTGTTTGACCCCGTGGACGACGCGGGGGCCTTGATCGACCTCGACAACCCTTTGATGTGGATCGAAAACCCTTGGGTCTACAAGAATCCTTTGGTGGCCCCTTTTGCCATCCAGCCCAAGTGGGGCATCAATTACACCCGGGCTGATCTCTGAGCCCTTCAGGGGTGGCTGGAGGCCTCGGGCTGCCGGTCAGCTATGGGCCAGAAAGAAAGGCCGCGACCCTGGGCAAGACCTCGGCTTCCGCTTCAGCCGGGTCGACCCAAACGACGCCCTCAACGGCTCGGAGCCAGGTTCGCTGACGTCGAGCCAAGCGGCGCGTATCCGCCTGCATGGACACCACCGCATTCGCCAGGGTGTCCAATCCGTCGACGACGGGCTGCATATGCCGGTACCCGATGCTCTGCATCGAGCGCAGCTCGGGACCGAATCCCATTTCGCGCAAACGCCGAACCTCTCGGAGCAGTCCGGTATCAATCATCTCTTGGCAGCGCTGATCGATGCGCCTTGCCAGGGCGTCTCGACCTGGATCCAGTGCGATTTGGAGACCCGAATAAGGTCGATCTGCAAAAGCGTGCTGATCTCGTAAGTCCGACGCCGCGGATCCGGACTGCTCGATGATTTCCATCGCGCGGATTGTCCGTCGCACATCGTTGGGATGAATGGAGCCGGCGGCATCCGGATCTAATTCGGAGAGCCGCCTGTGAAGACGGGCCGGATCCCCCTCTTTCACGGCTTTCTCGTGGTTTTTCTCCAGCCTTTCTCGCAGGGCACTGAGAGCGGGGCCCGTTCCGACGAGTCCACTTAAAAACGCGCGAATATAAAGTCCCGTGCCCCCGGTCAGGAAGACGGCCTTGTTACGGGCAAGGATCTCATCGGCGACCGCCCTGCCCTCGGCGGCAAAGCGTCCCGCGCTGTATTCGACGTCCGGCGCCACAACATCGAAGAGGTGATGGGGCACTCGGGACCTGTCTTCGAGGGAAGGCTTGGCTGTCCCGATGTCCATATAGCGATAGACCTGCATTGAATCGGCGTTGATGATCTCGCCCTGAAATGCCTCGGCCAAGCGAATCGCCAGTTCGGTTTTTCCAGCCCCGGTCGGGCCAGTCACGACCACGACCTTCGGGCCTCGGGAATCGAGTCGGTCGGGAGTGTCGGGGAGCGAAGTCATTGGGCGCCGGATCTTAGACCCATCCGGGACCGGGTCAACGGCTGGATCGACGCCTCGGCGTGTCTGCTGAGACGCGAGGCGGTCCAGGGCCGGTCACGTCCGACCAAAACGCCGCTCGATTTCCGATCGAGGGATCCGTCTGGCGACCGGACGACCATGCGGACAGCTCTGCGCCCAAGGGATCGAATCAAGCCCTTCGAGGATCGCCCGCTGTTCCTCGATGGGCAGATGATCTCCAAAGCGTCGCGCGCTGTGGCAAGCCAGGGTTGCGAATAAACGATCGACCGCCGGGATCAAGCGAGTACTGGCCCGATCCGGTTGAGCCCGAAGGGCCTCGCCGGCCCCGGCCTCGCTGGCTGAAAGCTCTTCGGCCAGATCTCTAACCAGTCCTGCGGGATCTTGTCCTGAAAGGAGTGCCGGGATGGCTCGGACCACGACGGCCTCCTCGCCGAAGGGTTCCACCTCGAATCCAAGTGCCCCCACCAAGGCTGCGTCGTCGCTCAGAGCCACGACCGCCAAGGGGTCCAGTTCGACCGTCAACGCGATCAGGAGTCCTTGCTTGGGGACCGCTCCATCGAGCCAATTCGCCCGCAGGCGCTCGTATAAAACTCGCTCGTGGGCGGCGTGTTGATCGATCAAAATCAGTCCGTCGTCGGCCTCGAGGAGGAGATAGCTGGCTAGCATCTGACCGAGGAGCGGAAGCGACGAAAGTGCGCGTTCCCCCTCTAGCGGGTCGCCCTGTCCCGATCGAGAGACCCCTTCAGTGCCCCGCACCGTTTCCAGGGAGGGGTCGGTCCAAAGTGGCTCGCTCACCCGCGACATTGAGGCCGGTCGCGATTCGGGAGCCGAGTGGATGGGCGTATCCGCCGGCTTGAGATAGGAGGCGATCGGCTCTTGGGCCCGCTGATCCCCGCTCGGACGAGGCCGGTTGCCGCCCGATGCAAGAGTTGGGCTGGCCGCGATCAAATAATTTCGGCCGCTCATGGCTTCGCGAACAGCGTGACGGACCAGGGAGTGAATCATTCGAGGTTCGGCGAAACGAACCTCCCACTTGGCGGGGTGAACATTCACATCGACGTCGGTTGGATCCACCGTAATTTCCAAAACAACCACGGGATAGCGTCCCCTCGGAAGCCAATCCCGGTAGGCTTCGAGGACTGCATGGCGAACGAGTCGATCTCGTACCGGGCGACCATTGACGTACAAATACAATCCCTGGGTGTTCGCTCGGGTCTGGTCGGGGGGCGAGAGCCAGGCTTCGACTCGGCCTCCCCGCTCCTCCCACGTCACCGGAATCAGTCGCGACCCCACGTCGGGACCGAGAACCGCTCCGATTCGGGCTCCCGGATCCTCGGTGGCGGGCCACAGGCCGACCTCCCGATCGTCTCGGATGATTTCAAAATGAACGCCGGGAAGAGACAACGCGAGTCGCATCAGCCAGTCGTGCGCATGGCCCCATTCGGTGGCCGGCTTCTTGAGAAATTTTCTGCGCGCGGGAATCTGCGCAAAAAGATTGGCCACCTCGATGCGGGTTCCCACTGGACAGCCCGCCGCCCGGTCCAGAATGACCTCGCCGCCCTCCACGCGGACCTCGTGGCCTGTTTCTTCGGCGCGCGGTCGAGTGAGCAGTCGAAGCCTCGAAACAGAAGCAATGGCCGGCAGGGCCTCGCCTCGGAACCCAAAACTCCCGATGCGCTCGAGGTCGTCCTGGGAGGTGATTTTGCTGGTCGCATGACGTCGCAGCGCCAGTCTGGCATTTGCCGGCGTCATGCCGTAGCCATCGTCGATGACTGCGATGAAGTCATTTCCCCCGTCTCGGAGCTCGACTCGGATTCTCCGGGCGCCGGCATCCAGCGCATTTTCCACCAATTCTTTCACGACTGAGGCTGGACGCTCGACGACCTCCCCCGCCGCAATCTGGTCAATCAGCCCGTCCGGCAGCATCCGAATCGGACCTCGCCCGAAAACTTCCTCATCCCGCGAAAAATTGCCCAAAGGTTGATCCGTCAAAATTTCACCCGAAAAAACGGCATGTTGGGAGTTCCCATCGATCTGAGGTTTCGCGGAATCAAATTTGGCTCCAGGAAAAGCCGCAAAAACAATTGACAAGCGTGCGAAATCAAAATAGTTCTTTTGTTGACCGCAACCAACTGGGGGAATTGCGCCATGTCGGATTTTAGATCAACCAGCGGCGCGTCTTCGCCCGGAGGCGCGGGTCATCCTGCGTCTTCGGCCAACACCCGAGGCGGTTCACCCACTCCGGATGCGCCGGGATCGGAAAGCCTGCGAACTTCCGAGCCAACCCAAGGGGCATCGCCGGCGACCCGAAGCCAGAGGATTATCCTAGCGAGTGCGGCCACCCAGGAAGCAGTCGACCAGGCATCCGCCGTCGCACGAACCTCGACGCCGGTTTTGATCGCGGGGCAGCCGGGCACCGGCCGTCGCCACCTGGCTCGAGCCATTCATGGTTGGAGTCAGCGGGCCACCGGTCCGCTAGTCGGAGTCGCCGCAGCGGGGATTGCCGAAACCCTTCAGGCTCGAGAGTTGTTCGGTGCCACCGCCGAGGCAGATCCGCTGGGGACGGGGGGGGCTAAAGGCGCCTTGGATGGGGCCGCCAATGGGACTCTGCTCATCGAACAGATCGACCGGCTGGCGCCGGGGGTTCAAGATCGACTTGTGACCGCGCTGCGGAAGGGGTCTTTTTCGCCCGAAGGCAGCCACGAGATGAGGCCGCTCCAAGCGCGAGTGATCGCGACCTGTCAATCCGCCTCCGAACTCGGTTTGGACTCGGCCGCGGCTCAATACATTCAGCTTGCCCCGCTCTCTCAGCGCAAGGAAGACGTGCTTCCGCTCGCGGCGCACTTTTTGGCAGAGCTGGCCGAGGAGGGAGGGGTCACCGCAGTGGGCTTTACTGTCGATGCCCGGCGTTGGCTGGTTGAGGAATCGTGGACGGGAAATATTCGAGAGCTCCGAGAGCGGATTCGTCAAGCCTTGGTTTTGGCCGGGAGCGGTTCGATTTCAGCGGAAGCGCTCATGCTGGCCTCCGAGGGAGAAGAAGTGCCCTCCTTCAAGGAAGCCAAGCGCGCTTTTGAGACTCGCTATGTCGAAAGTCTGTTGCGTCGCTGTTCGGGCAACATCAGCCGAGCGGCACGCTTGGCGAAGAAGGACCGCAAGGACTTCTACGACGTCATTCGTCGGACGGGCGTCGATCCCACTCAGTTCCGACACTGAGAGTCCGCGTGCGAACGGCTCTCGTTCAGTGCTGCTCGACCGACGATTTGGATCGGAATCTTGAGTACACCCGAGAAGCCGTCCGCGAAGCCGCACTTCGAGGGGCCTTACTGGTGGCCCTGCCCGAAAATTTCGCCTTTATGCGCCGCGAGGGAAGTGCTTTTCCCTGTGCGGAGGAGCCGGGGGGGCCGCTCGCGCAGTTTCTAGGCTCACTTGCGCGGGAACACCGCATCTGGCTCGTCGGCGGCTCGTTTCCCGAAACTATCCCGGGAGACAGTCGCGTCTACAACACGAGCGTCGTCTTTTCACCCGAAGGCGAAGAAGTTGCGCGATACCGCAAAATCCATCTCTTCGATGTGGAGCTGGGTAAAGACGAGAAAGAGGTGTACCGGGAGTCCAATCACTTTGCGCCGGGCAGTGTGCCCGTGGCGGCGAAGGCCCCCTTCGGGTCCATTGGACTTTCGATCTGTTACGACCTTCGATTCCCCGAGCTGTACCGGCACCCTACCCTTTTGGGTGCGCAGTTCTTGATGGTTCCGAGTGCCTTTATGCCACAGACGGGGTTGGATCACTGGGAGGTCTTGCTGCGCGCCCGGGCGATTGAAGCCCAGGCTTTTGTGCTCGCGCCCGCTCAATGTGGTCAGCACACCCCGGATCGGGCCAGCTACGGACACTCGATGATCGTCGATCCGTGGGGCCGAGTCCTCGCGGAGGCGGGCGATACCCCCACCGTGATCGATGCGGAATGCGACCTAGCTGAATTGCAAAGGATTCGCGCGTCGATCCCGGCTTTACGGCACCGCAAGCTGAACTAGTGGTCCTTCCACGATTCACTCGCTCGCCCCGCCCTCCCCTGGGTGGGGATTCGCACACAGTGGGCTGAACCTCCCATTTGCGTTGTGTCCTCAAGACACCTCCGCAGCGCTCCGATATGAAACGCTATGACACGGAGTGATGGGCCTCTTGCTATGGAGGGGAAAGCTTTGCGTGAATCGATGATGCGTAGCCGGCCGGCTGATCCGTCCGGGGTCGTGATGTCACTTTCGAATCGACCGAGCCCCTCGCAAAAATTCGACACGGCCCTCAAGCTCGGCCTGTTTGAAATTATCGCTGATCGGTTAAACATCTCGAGCGAAAGCGTGGGCTCGAGGCGAACCCCGCGGACCGTATGATCCAATCGCCGCGCGCCGAACGCTGATTCGTTTCCGGCGCGCCAAGTGTTTTGAAGGGAGAACCCAGTGCGAGCCTACCGACTCTCGAGTCATTCCAGACCGAGCCATCTGATATGGATCCGTCTGGTCCTCGTGGCCATGGGGGGGGTGATGGCTGCCTGCTCGACTCAGCTGGCGCCCCCCCCGGTCACACCGGATGCGCAGACCTACAGGGTGGGGCCTCCTGATCAGCTGTTTATCTCGATCCTTCCCGATCCAGTCATTGAGCGCACAGCGGTTGTCCGGCCCGATGGCATGATCTCGATCGATCTAATCGGCGACGTTCAGGCCTCGGGTCGCACGACCGAACAGATCGCAGAGGAAATCGAACAACGCGTCAGCCGATTCAAGCGAGACGCGAAAACGACCGTATCCGTCGCCTCCTCCCAGAGTATCGCGGTGACAGTCTTCGGTGAGGTCCGCGATCCAGGAACATTCCCCCTGACTTCAGATACGCGCGTTTCGGAGGCGATCGGGCTCCGCGGAGGAACCACGATTTTTGGTTCCAAGCGAAAGATTAGAGTGGTCCGAACCAACGGTGAGACGACGCGCGCCTTCACGATCGATCTCGCCAGTATTCAGCAAGGTGACCTGAGCAGTAATATCATGCTTCGGGGAGGCGACATGATTGTGGTTCCGCCCAATATTTTGGCCCGCATCGGATACGGGTTGCAGGTTCTCTTGTTTCCCTTCCAGCAGATTCTGTCCGCCGGGACGGGTCTCTTTACTGCCGCCGCGATCTTCTAGGCGCGCATCAAGTGTTTGTGTGTGAAAGTCAGCTCCGAATCGGGGACAGCGGATGAGCGATCGAAGCGGCGCAGTGCTCCTTTGGCTGGCCTTGGTTAGCGTGGGCGCGCTGGCCTGGGGGCTACAGATGCAACCCAGTCTCCTACCCGAGGCGCGCGGGCTAGCCGGCACCCCACACGAGATCGGAGGTTGGTTCGGGCAAGATGACCCCGCCGATGCAGAGGTCGACCAAGCTTTAGATGCAGATTTCCAACTGCAGCGGACATACCGTCGAGCAACCGGCGAGATCGTTTGGCTTTACGTCGGCTATTACGGTACCGCGCGCGGCGGTCGTCCGGCACACACGCCGCGCGGTTGCTACACGGGCGCAGGCTGGGGAATCACAGATGCCCAAGTACTCGACGCAGACCCAAGGTCGGGGCTTCGCGTGCAGGAGTATCGAGTTGAGCGCGAGGGTCAAACGCGGTTGGTTCACTTCTGGTACCGCTCGCATCGTCGAACCGGGATGGTCGGAGGGCTGGACCAGAATATTGATCGGATGCTCGGGCGCCTGATGGACGGTCGTGCTGACGGCGCGCTCATCCGTGTCAGCACGCCGATTACGGAGGGCGACGAGGTTGCGGCTCGAGGCCGGCTTTTGGCCTTCGGTGCAGCTCTGGACCCGATCCTGGCCGAGCGGTGGCCGACCGAACAAAAGATGGGGTCTGCGGGCATGGCGCTAGACCCTCTGAAGACCAGAGTGCCCCTGGGGGCCATTTTGGCTTCGGGCTCAGAGCTTGCGCCCCGGCGGGATTGACTGACACTTCTCCTGTCGCCGCGGGTACATACCGGAGTCCGAAGTTGATCAAGGAGATCGTCTGGCCAGGGTGGCGCGGCGAATTTTTTCCGATCGAGGACTGTCGAAGCCCATCAGAAAGTAAATCGCGATGTACGAACGTTTTTTTGGCCTCCGAGAGCAGCCTTTTTCGCTGACACCGGATCCGCGGTTTCTCTGGCTGAGTGAAACCCATCAGGAGGGTCTAGCGACCCTTGTTTACGGCATCACTCGGAGAAAAGGGTTTCTGCTCCTCACCGGCGAAGTCGGGACGGGGAAAACGACCCTTCTGAGAGCGGCCCTCGGGCAGATTCCGCCCCAAACGGATACCGCTTTAATCCTCAACACCGTCGGGCTGACACCCATTGACCTCCTCAAGCTGATTTCGGCGGAATTTGGCATTCAGCATCAACTCGACTCTGCGGCGGATTTTCAGATCGCCCTCAATCGATTGCTCTTGGACCGCCTCCGTTCAGGTCGAAACACCGTGCTGATCATTGATGAAGCACAAAATCTCGATCATGAGACGCTGGAAGAGGTGCGACTTCTTTCCAATCTTGAGACAGATACTGAGAAGCTGATGCAGATTGTCTTGACTGGCCAACCAGAACTCTTGCATAAACTGGCCAGCCCGAACCTACGGCAACTTCGCCAGCGCATCGCGGTTGAACATCACATGGAGCCCCTCGCCTACGAAGATGTTCAGCCTTACCTGGCGCATCGCCTTGAGGTTGCGGGTGGTCGATATGAGGAGGTCTTTAAGCCGGGCGTGGAACCGACGTTTTTCGCTTTTTCGGGAGGGTGCCCTCGACTGATCAGCCTACTCGCCGACCGAGTCCTTCTTTCGGCCTACTCGAAAGGACTTCGGCCAATCGACGCGGCCTTTGTTGAGCTCAAGGCCAAAGGCATGGGGGCCATCCGGCAATCAGGCATGGTTTCTGACATCAGGACGGCGGACTAGGTGGGCGAGATTGCCGAAGCGCTCCGACGAGAGCGAGAGGAGCACGAGCAGCAGGGTGGATCAGATCGGCCGCAGGCCAGCTCCGCTGTGCCGAGATCCACGCAAGTTTCGGCTGCTTTCGAGAGCCCGGCTCGGGAATCGTCGGTGGCCGACGCATTGGCGGCGAGCGCCGTCGAGGAGGCCTCCGCCGTCCCAGAGCCGGCCGCGGACGAGGCTTTGCTCAAACTGTCGGAATCTGCTCTGGACGGAATCGGCCGAGTGGAACTTCATCGCCACTTGGCCCTTCAGGTTTCTTCGCAGCTCGAGGTGCGGTCGGCTCAGACATTGTGCGTCGTGAGTGCCTTAAGGGACGAGGGGAAGACAACCGTTGCCGCGACCCTGGCCATGGCTTTGGCTTCGCTGACCTCCACACGGTCGGTCGCGCTGCTCGATCTCGATATGCGAAATCCGTCGGTGAAGCGGCGTTTGGAGATCAGCGCTGAAACCGGTGTTGAAAGCTATTTGCTCGGGCATAGCGATCTCGACGCCATCCGCCTGTCAATTGAATCGCCGCTGCTCGACGTCTACCCGAGTATTGAGCCGCAACCCTCGGCCCATGAACTGCTGGCTCGGCCTAGCCTCGGGGGCCTGATCGACGAGCTCAGGGCGCGCTACGAAACCATCGTCATCGACACGCCACCGACCCTGATCGTTCCGGACGCGAGCATGCTCCTAAAAAGGATTGATGCCTGTGTGGCTGTCGCGCGTGCAGGCATTAGTCGAACCCGGCGAATCCAGGAGATGCTCGACCTGCTTCCGCCCGAGGCCCTTCTTGGCAAAATTCTAAATTCAGCCCGAATGCCTAGTCGTGATAAATATTACTACGAGTATGGCTACGAAGAGGAGAGCCCCTCTGAATCTCCTCCCTCCTCTGAAACTACAGGGGGCGCTCGATGAGCCAGGCGGGATACGAAGAAGAACAGACGAATCCGCTACAGGTTCAGGTCATCGAATTGGCGAAGAGTCCGATGGGGATGATTCGTCGTCGTTGGCTCTGGATGCTGCTCGCCCTCGTCGGCGTCTCTGCAGCTTCGGTTTGGATTTGGACGCAAGTCGAACCCACTTACCGGGCCACATCGACGGTTCTCGTCTCGAGTCAACAGATTCCCGAATCATTTATTCGGTCGACCGTGCGTGGGCTCGACTCACTCTCAAACGTGAATGCACTGATCGGCGAGGTTTTGTCGCAAAAAAATCTCAGCAACTTGCTTGAGCGGCACAACCTCTACCCCGACTTGGCCGAAAAAGTGCCTCGGAATGACCTCGTCTGGTATTTGCGAGCCAACATTTCAATTGATCAGCAGCGAAACGTCAATACGCGTCAGCCCAGCGAGAGTACCGCGATCTTTGTCATTTCCTACGAGGGAGATTCACCTGAGGCAGCCGCTGCGGTAGCGAATGACTTGGCGAGCATTCTGATCGCAGCCAACTTGGAGAAGAGAAGCGCGCAAGCGCGCCGGACGACGGAGTTCCTCCGCGGTGAACTGAATCGTGCGGCGGCTCAAGTCGCCGAGGCCAGTCGGGAGATCACGGAGTTCAATCAGGCGCACCGCGGCGAGCTTCCGGGTGACCTTTCGCCCCTCCTGCAGAAACTGGAGCGACTGCAGGCCGAGCGCCAGAATGTGAATGAGCAGATGAGCTCTGCTGAAGATCGCCTGATGCAGTTCGAAACGGCTGGAACCACCACATCGAGCGCTGAGGAGCAACTGCTTCAGATGCGCCTCCAGCTTGATAACGAGATGGCGATTCATACGGATGAGCACCCCAACGTGATCGCTCTTCAGCGTCGGATTGAGCGCATGCAGGGGACCGTCCAGGCGCGCCCTCAACAAGACGACCAGGGGTTCTCCCCCCATAGTTTTCAGATTGCCAGCACCCGACGGGAACTCGAAAATTTGCGCAAGCGGTTGACCATCATTGGCAGCCAGATCACGGAAATCGATACGCGTGTGGACCGGATACCGCGCCGGACAGAGGAGCTGTCGATCCTTCAGCAGAAAACCGCGGTCCTCCAAGAAACGCATCTCGAATTCATGCGTAAAGTGAAGGACGCGGAACTCGCCGAGACGCTTGAGTCAGCGCAGCAGGGACCACAGGTCACCCTTCTCGATCGCGCATGGCCTCCCTCGGGCCCTGTGCAATCTCCACTGCTCATCTTGTTGCCGGGATTGCTGGCCGCATTCGTCCTTTCTCTCCTGATTGGTCTCGCCCTGGAGATCCTGGACCCGGTTGTATTGAGTGCGGCGCATTTTGAGGCAGTCGGGACCGCACCTGTAGTGGGAAGCGTCTACGAGCTTCACTGATCCGCGAGACTGATCAGTTCGAGATTCGTCGTCTCAGAGGAGGACCGATCCATCTCGTTGTCGGGACAGGGAGTCGGGACCAAGCGGCCGAAACTCGCTCGAAGACCGGGGTTCCTCCTAGAGAACCGAGCGGTATAGACTGGCCATCGGGCGTGAATCTACGCCAATCCAGCTCTCGGGGGATCGCCCCCCAGCCGAGCTTGAAGCGATGCGTGCCCCCCTCCCGCGGCGAACGGCCGAAATCGACCTCCTGGGCACCATTTTCGATCGACCATCGCAACGCTTCCCAGTAGATTTGATTGTTCGGACAGCGACGCCTCTCGCTGCGCAGGGTTGACGCCCATGGGATATTGACTGTTTTACCAAAGCGAATGGCGACCAAGCCGCCGACGGGTTGATCGTCCAGCTTCGTAACGATCACACGCATTCTGTCACCGAATGCAGCACCGATCGCGGCAAGGAATTTCTTGCCATGCACCGGCGATCCCAGGTCCCGCATGTTGACGCAAAAAGGTTTGTAGAAGGCATCGAGCATGCTGCTGTCATCTGCTTGCAGCAGCTCGAGGCCTTCTTTATCGGCTTTTCGAGTTTGATTTCGAACCTTCGCTCCGACAGATTGCCATTGGCGATCCACGTCCGACTCCAAAGTCAAGTAAAGGTCGACGCGATCTTGGTCCGCTTGCCCGGGGTGACCTTCTCGCGCCATCGCACGTGTTTCAAGCTGATGGGCGCCCATCTCTTGAGCCAGTTTCAAGGCATGTTGCTTCAGTGCTTCCTCGGCTTCCGGGCCATCGGACAAGATGCCCGCCGCGTCGAGGTAGGGCAAAGAGACCAGCTCTCGCCGACCCCGCAGGCCCGGCACCAACGCCAGAGGCAGAACACCCGCAATCTCGCTGGCACCTCGTCGGGCGACCAGTGCGCGGGTCGTGAGCTTGTATCCCTGCCTCAGAACCGTCATCCACTCGGGAGCGTGCCCCAGGCTGGCATGAGGGTGGGCCGCGACAAACTCCTGCCATTCAGCGCCCGGTGTATCGACTTCGTCCACTCTCATGAAGTCTTAGCCTTCAGGCCAGCGTCGGCCGTCGTCCAACGGGTGATCTCGAAAGACCCCCTGCGCGCGCCCTCCTGCCGACAGGCCCACCCCGCCTGGTGTGATTCACTGAGGCTTCCGCCCCCCACCCTGGCCCTAAAGGACCTATTTCGTATGCGCACTAGAATACCCACTATAGTAAATTCCTAATGTTTCCGGATCTTTAAGATACTTTATTGCCGGATAGAGCGGCTCTAGTCAATTCTTCGGAAGTTCACAATTCAAGTCTGACACGATAACCTGCCCCATTAGAGGACGGAGGTCCATCGAAGGACGGTACGGGGTTCCGACACCTTTTCGGATTTTTTGGACACTCACTAAACGTACAAAGTCGATTGATTGCCCCACCCCCCCCTAGAGGTGTGACGCTCCTCACAGACCGCTCAGAAAGGCGCCCAGCAGTTTCAGGCTTTCCCCCCTCGATGCAATTTTATCTCCTGAACCCTTTCATTAGCCGTGTCCTCGGCGTCCTCACACTGGACGTGGCTGCCTACTCTCTGGCCGCGCTGGCGACGTGGTTCTACCTGAAGCCTCCGATGCCTTTGGAGGCCTACCTAGCCTCAGTGGTTGTCGGCGGAACCCTGACGGTTCTCTCCCTGTATTACTGCGATGTCTATCGGCCGACTGTGATTTGTAGTCTCCGAAGAAGCGTTCCTGCTCTGATTGGCGCGACCGGCATTGCCTTCGCACTTGCGACGTTTGCGGGTTTTGCCGTGAGCACCACGGCTCGAACGATTCCGCTGATTTCTCACCTCGCTGGTTTCGCCTTCTCCTTCATCCTCATCGGCCGGGTCAGCTTCAGGCTGCTCTCTTCAAACCCCCGCCTGAATCGGAACGTGCTGATCATCGGCGCCAGCGAAGTTTCCAGTGCCATCGCGGACAATGTACGCAATCACCCCAATCTCGGCTTCGAGGTCGTGGGCTTCTTGTCGGACGAAGCAGATTTTTCGTTCAGCGGCGCGACCTTTGCCGGATATCCGATCCTAGGTCCTGTTCACACGGTTGAAAAAGCCGTTGACAAATTTGCCATCGACAAGATCGTGGTGGCCTCACGCAGCCGCACCGAATTCTTTCCCGCTGACGCTCTCTTGAGGTGGAAAGTTCAGGGCCTGTCGGTGGAATCTGGGGTTTCGTTCCTTGAGCGGATTACGGGCAAGATCGACCTCGGGGGGCTCCGCCCCAGCTATCTCATCTTTGCCGATGGTTTCACGGTTCGTCGCATCGATGAAGCGCTGATTCGCCTGCTGGACGTGACGGTCTCCGCCCTGGCCCTTTTGCTCGCCAGCCCGGCGCTCCTCATCTGCGCGGCGGCCATCCGAATCGAGTCGCCCGGACCGATCTTCTACCGTCAGACTCGAGTAGGAAAAGGGAACAGAAATTTTGAAATCATGAAGTTGCGTTCGATGCGTCAAGATGCCGAGCGTCACACGGGACCCGTTTTTGCTAACCAGAAGGATGCTCGGGTGACTCGCGTGGGCCGGGTCCTCCGCAAATCGCGCCTCGACGAAGTGCCTCAGCTGTGGAACGTGCTTCGAGGCGATATGGGACTGGTTGGGCCAAGGCCCGAGCGTCCTGAGTTCGTTGAGATGATCGCCAATCACCATCCGCACTTTCGCCTACGGTCTGCAGTCAAGCCGGGTGTCACGGGGTGGGCCCAAGTTCGTTACTCATACGTGAACGAGATGGAAGGCTTTGCAGAGAAGCTCTCCTACGACTTGTATTACATGAAGTACCGATCTTTGGGGATGAATCTCCTTATCTTGTGGCAGACAATTAAGACCGTCGTTCTGCTGCGCGGTCTCTGAGCAGCCCTCTCAAGAGCAAGGGGCAACGTCGAGCCTCTGGGAGCGGCTTTAGCTGGAAGGTGCTGATCGCCCTCGTCGGCTCTGGCTTGGAGAGCGGGATCGTTCTTGAGTCTTCTTCGGCGCGGATTCGTCTCCGATTTTCCGCGCTGGTGGGTTCACAGCGCCCAACCGGTTACCCTCTTTCGACGACAAGGCGGTTTAACGATGCAGCTCAATGCCCTCTCGGTTGATTTAGAGGATTACTTTCAGGTCTCAAACTTCGACGATTGCATCGCGCGTCAAGAATGGGACCAGCAGCCACGACGCGTTGTCGACAACACGCGCAGACTTCTCGACCTATTTGACGAACAGGGCACTTCTTCAACGTTCTTTGTTCTCGGCTGGGTGGCCGAGCGAGAGACCGCTTTGGTTCGAGAGATTGCCGACCGTGGACACGAGATCGCGTGCCACGGCTACGGTCACGAACTCGTCTACGAAATCGGTCGAAAGGGTTTTGAGAAGGACCTTATTCGAGCCAAAGCAGCCATTCAGGATGCTTGCGGACAACGGGTCGTCGGTTATCGGGCCCCGAGTTACTCGATTACCGAGAAATCTCTATGGGCTCTCGATGTCCTGGCTGAACAGGAATTTGAATACGACTCGTCCATTTTCCCGATACGACACCACCGGTACGGCATACCGGACTTCCCTCGGCTCCCGCAGATCCTTCGACTCCCAGAGGGCGGTGAACTGGTCGAGTTTCCCATGACCACC
This sequence comes from bacterium TMED88, assembly GCA_002171515.1. Taxonomy (GTDB): domain Bacteria; phylum Myxococcota_A; class UBA9160; order UBA9160; family UBA4427; genus TMED88. Next base: position 29,556 of record NHEP01000197.1, read on the forward strand.
CTGCCCTTCGCGAACACCAATTTTCCCTGGGCCGGCGGAGCCTATCTGAGGTTTCTTCCTGCGCCTCTTTTCCGCTGGGGCTTTCGGCGCTTGGTGGGCAGGCAGGAGCCGACCGTTCTCTACCTACATCCCTGGGAAATCGATCCGGACCAGCCGCGACAACCTGTCGGGGCAGCTGTGCGAGTCAACCACTATTGGCATCTCGATCGGACCATGCCCAGACTGAATCGTCTACTGGACGCGCACTCATTTGCGCCGCTGCGCGATGTGATTGAGTCGCTCCGGATCCGAAAAAGGCTTCCCGAGCATCTGATCAGTCGGGATCCGCCCTCTGGTTCAGCGCCGCTCCGAGCCATTGCTTGAATTCAACCCAGAATGGCCTCGGGTCTGAGAGTCGAAGGACCTCCCAGCGACAGCCCGGACCGGCGGGCGAAAACACGACCCGGAGCGCTGCACCGATCCCCCGGCGTCCTTGGGTGTCTGATCGGCCTCGAGCGAGCAGAATGGCATGGTCGAGATCTCCGATCAGCCATCTTGAGCGGACACCGACTCGATAAGCCGGTATTGGCTCAGCCCCAGCTGAAGGTTTTCGAAAAGCTTGGGCTGCCAAAACCGGGAAATCAACGCCCGCATCGATGGCCAACTGAAGCGAACCCCAGAAGCGAACGTTAAATTCCATCAGCCACCGGTTCTCGCCATTTGTCCTGAACTCAGCCATAGCGACGCCCTCAAAGTCGCTTTTGTCTAAAATTGATTCGAGGTCGGCAAGCACTTCTCGATCGACAGGGATCGACTCCCGAAGCACGCTAACTCCGCCCTCCGGTGGTTTTTCCCGCAAACGCCTGTGCGCAAAGGAGGCCCGGGTTGTGCCCTTTACCCGGAGCACGAATATCCCCTCGCCCCATCCGTCCACGTAGTCTTGAATCAAGGCTTCTGACCCGTCCATGTCGCTCCAAGCGCGCTCCAATTCATCGAGGTTTTGAACAATCTTCACCGGCGGACTTTGAACGGGTCCTTTCGTTGGATTGGTCAGCACCGAGCGCGTGGGTTTCAGCACGAGCGGCCAAGAACGGTGGCGGCTCCAATGGCTTGCCTCAGCCCAAGATCTAACCGCCTCGCCCTCCGGGATCTTGAATCCGTGTCGGGCGGCCATTTCAACCACTTCCCCCTTGTCACTGAGTTCTGAATAGGAGTCGAGGGAAGGCCCAACAAGAACCGAATCGCCGAGTTCATCCCGCAGGGGCAGCAGGCTGACCGAAGCCTCATCCGTCATCGGAAAGATCAAGTCGATTTCCTGCTGGCGAACGATCGCTTGGGTCGACTCGACAAAATCCGCGGGGTGATGGAGGGCTTCTGGTACGACGTGCTCTTGCGCCGCCCAGCGAGACGCTCCCGCC
>NHEP01000198.1 GCA_002171515.1 bacterium TMED88
ATTTAGATAGTCAACAGACTATTAAATATGACACTGCAAGTCCTTCCGCCCGAACTATTGGCGGACAACAAGATTACAACACAAGAACCACAACCATATTGGAAACCTAGCGCACTAAAAGATGGAGAGTCTGAAGAATTTCGCCTCCTTGGATGTTACGAAACAGGGCACGCAATCACCGGCTGGCAGTATGCCTCAGAGATTCAAGACCCTAAAACGGGCGACCTACGTTTTAACGGTTATGTCGTTACCCGTACTCATCCTGGTAATCCAACTGATATTGCCAGAGAAACCGACTGGTCCAAACCTGACCGACCCAAAATTGACGGAAGCTACGTCAAGCCTCGTCGTTTTCTTGCATGGGTTGCTACATCAGCAGCACGTGGACGTCTAGAAGTTTTATTTATTGAACAGAAATCTATCCGTGATCAACTTACAGAAGTCTTACAAGAGATTGAAGACTACACTTGGACCGAAGAAGGGCTTGCTAATTTTTCAATTAAAATTAGCCGTAAGGGAGCTGGGCTGGAAACTTCATATTCAATCCTTCCGAAGGTACGTAAAGTACCGGAAAAAATTATTAAGGAATGGCAGACCTCACGAGATAGTATTTGGCTCCCCAACTTCTTTGAAGGAAAGGATCCTTTTGATGGCCGTGCAACTGACGAAAAAGGTCTCCCTGCTGGCGGACAAGATAAGCGAGGCTCTGTAGTCGCACCGACCGTAGCTACCGCCGAACCTGAACAAGATAACTCTGAATTTTAATTATGTCTCAACCAATTCAACCAAATGCATTGCAAAATCTACCGCCTGAAATGCAAGAACGTCTAGCACAAATTATGGCTGGACAAACACCTGGAAATAATGCACCTGCTGCACCTACTCCTCCATCTCCTGTTGCTGCACAAGCACCGATAGTGAAGCCTCCTTCACTGATGGATCACATCATCGCTTTGCGTCAAGAAGTTGCTCAACTCAAGCAGCAAGTTGATGCAAACTCAAACGTAGTAGACGCAGTCGGTCAAGCAGTGGGGACTTTATACCAGATGTTTCAACCGTCAGCCCAGGGCAATGCTCCAAGCCCGCAAGTCAATCAAGGCTCAACTTACAGCCAAACGTTTCAACAAAGTGTAGAACCAGATACTGATTATTGATGCCTCGCGCTAATAAAGCAGACGATGCCGCTTATCAAAAGCGGCGTCACTCTGACCCAGTAGAACGAGCTAAGCACAAAGCAAGATGTGACAAAAACCGTATTGAGAATTCGAAGTTCCGTAAAGAAATCCTGGCTCAATTTGGCTGCACACTTTGTGATGTAATTGACCCAGACTTAATTGATTGGCACCACGTAAATTCTGAAGAAAAACTCTTCGATATCAAAGGTGCTCTTGGCAGAAATCACGCTCTATGGTGGGACGAAGTCCTGAAATGTATTCCTGTTTGCTGCAATTGTCACCGTAAGATTCACACAAATAAACTATGTCTGATAAACCCTACCGCATACAAACAACAGCAGGCCATCGAAAATACCTGTGTTCGAATTTGTACATGCCCTCGGTAACGACTATTCTGTCCGCAACTGAGTCTGAGAAATCTAAAGCAGGCTTACGGCAGTGGCAAGATAAAAACCCAGGTGCATTAGAAGCTGCTGCTACACGCGGCACTGCTATTCACCTGGCATGTGAAAACTATCTCCGAGGTTTAGACCCTGGAGTACCTGAAGAATATCAACAATTCTGGAATGGTTTAAGTCAGTATCTTGATTGGTTTGATACAATTCATTGGTCGGAGCGTCCGCTTCGCCCAGACTGGAATGATTTACGTAGTGATGATAAGGAAGTTGCTTATGTATGGAGTACAGAACATCTATTTGCTGGTTGTCCTGATTTAATTGGTGAGATTGGCGGTGTCAAAGTCATCGCTGACTTTAAGACCAGCAACGCTCCTTATTCAGCGTTTTCTCCAGATAGGGGAGACCGTGTCGGTTACGGCGGCTGGCGTAAGTTCCAGAAATGTGCGCAGCAGATGGCTGCATATCGGTACGCTCTCAATGAACGTGTCGGTTTTCTCTGTGACGTAGCACTCATTCTGGTTGCTACTGAAGAGACTACTCAAGCTATCTTTATTGATGGTGATCAACTTGAGCTATACGAATCTCGCTTCTTAAAAAGAGCAAAGATGTTTCACGAACTTTTTCCTGAGGATAATGATAATGAAGCTGCGAATTTCAGTCCATAAAGACTGTCGCAATAAAGAAAAGCAACCAGCTCAAGGCTGGTTAAACATTGAAGAAAGCCTTTCATGGCTACAAGGATGGGTAGGTGCGGGCTACGGCTGGTGCGCCACTCATTTTGTTGGCAGACACAGACGTGTTGATAATGCATCAGGCAGCAACTTAGTTGTAGTAGATATTGATGGTGACACCACTCTTGATGCATTCTGGGATACAGATACTGCATGTAACTGGTGTGTTGCTACTTATACAACAGCTAGTCATACAGAAGCTGAGCACAGGTTTCGTGCACTCTTCCCGCTAGGTTTGCAGCTACAGTCCACTTCACAGCATCGTGGTGCTTACTGGCTTGTCGTTAACCGACTGTCTGCTGACCTAGGTATTGAGACGATCAAAGATAACTGTGGTCAAAAGCCAGAACGTCTTTGGTACGGCAACACCAATGCAGAGTGGACAGTCAATTGGAATGACCCCCTCGTTCCAGAATTTCTGCTGACTGATATTGATTACGATGATCCGACAGATTTTGTAGCGTCAGACGTAACTGATACAGATATCAAACGTTGCCAGTGGCTACTTAAAAACTTCCTTATCCCTTCTGAGGATGGAGAGTATGAGACACGCTACGTGCCAGTCATGGCAGCTTGTGCAGCCATAGGTCAGCCACTCTTTGATGACTGGGTTGATTGGGTATTACGTGGTCACCATGGCGAGAAACATGAGAACATTCAGCCATTTAAATGGCGTGGTCTCGGTAACCATAGTGGACCTGCTAAGTTATACTCACTTGCTAAACGACAAAGTAGTAATTGGGCATCACAATTACCACCAGAGTTACGCTTTGGTGCTGTCGGTTCAGCGGTAGGTTACATAGAATTTGATGCCCTACCAACATTTGATGAAGTAATAAATAACCTGGAGGTGAAAATGGATCCTGAATTTGAACCAGTCCCTGATGCTTCTCAAGCTAAGAGAACGAAGGGCAGACCCAAGCGTTCAGGTAGCGACGCTGCTAAAGAACGTGAGGGTGATGTAGAGAAAGTCAAAGAAATTCTTAGCAACTTGCGCAAGAATGAATTGACTGGTGCTATTGAATATGACGATCCTCAAGGTCTCACCATTGAACTTGAAGGTAATGACCTTGATTTGATGACTACCAAGCTTGCATGCGAGCACGGTGTCTTCATTCCTGAGCAACGCATTAAGTCTGCTATTCAATATGCAGCAGGTAAAAATAAGTACTGTCCTATCAAACGCTACTTAGATTCTTGTTCAGCTGGTGCTATCCCTCACAAAGATTGGGATCGTATTGGTGAAGTCTTCCTAGGTAACAAGCACCAACTTTCAACGCTTGCTATGCAACGCATGATGATTGGTGCAGTCGCTAGGGCATACAACCCAGGCTGCTCGATGTCTTGGCTACCAATTCTTGTTGGTGCTCAAGGTGTCGGTAAGTCTATGTTCAGCCGTAGCCTTGTACCTGAAAAGCTTTTCGCTGAAGTCTCTACACCACTAGAGACATTGATGAAAGAGCAGTACAGATTGCACGTTGCTTGGTTGCTTGAGTTACCTGAGATTGATCACTTCTTTCAGTCACGTAATATTGAGAACTTCAAGAACCTAATCACCACACGTTGTGATGAAGTAAGACGCCCTTATGCTAGTCTTCCAGAGCGACTACTTCGTCGCTTTGTTATGATTGGCACGACTAATCGTAACCAGTTCCTTGTAGATAGCACGGGCAACCGTCGCTTTGTTCCACTTGAAATTGGTAGTGGCTTCCTTATTCCTTGGAAGCAACTGAGTGAAGAACGTGATTCCCTATGGGCATCAGCTGTTCAAGCTTACCGTGAAGGTGATGCTTATGAATTTAACAGTGGTGAGATTGCACAGATTGCTGAATACATTCAAGAGTTCGGTGACCCTGACCCTTGGATGGAAAAGATTAGTCACTACGTCAGCCTTAAGGAAGAAGTGACTGCTGCTGAGGTACTAACCAAAGCACTTGATCTTGACCCTAGACAGCAAGGCAGACGTGAGGCACGACGTGTCGCTGATGTACTACAAACACTCGGCTGGCGTCGTCTGAATACATCACGTAAAGACCCTGTTACGAACAAAGTTAAGTCAGTCCGGCTATGGATTCGTCCTTCCGATGACCCGCTAACTGAAGACCATATCCTCCGCGACTTCTAAACACTATATATTTTTTACAATGAAATCAAATGAAATTCAACTTGGGCTCCGTGTCCGTGTGTCTTCTAACGGTTTGACTGCGTTAGTTGTAGGTACTCCTGAGTATTATACCCCCAGAGCTAAGTTAGTTCGTATAAAGTATGAGAATAGCACACGTTATGAATACATGATTAATCATCAGCTAACTGCATTGCCAACTGATGAACAGTATCCAGCGCTGGGCGGTAGTCACGTAAACACTGAGAAACGATTCTGATATGGCTGAAGCACAACCTAATAAACGCAGAGGCGGTCATGCCTATGGCAGACGTCACATGCAGATGTCTAATACAGCAGAAGAAGGTGAGCTGTGTATCTATAGCGGTCATTCGCTAGGACGATTTAGCTCACACTCCATGCGCTTCGACAGTCATCAAGCATGTGTTCGTTGTGTATCCTCTGCCCGAGAAGGCATGTTGTCATTTGACATTGACCGTCTCCTTAAAAAATATCGCAGCAAAGCACTGAAGTTTTGGTCACAAGTTGACATTGGTCAGCCAGATGAATGCTGGAACTGGGAGGGAGTTGTTAACCCACGTACTAAGCAACCACAGTTTGCATGGCGTCGGCCTGGTATCTCTACCTCTACTCAGCACCACCCTCAACGTGTAGCTATGTGGTTTACGTGGGGAGACCTTGGCTTCACTGGTGTTAAGACTACTTGTGGTAATAAGTATTGCTGTAATCCCTTCCACCTCATCCCACAGCACGTTGGTGTCTTCGTTGACCAAGACAGCTACATGGAATCCTTTGAGCTTGCCTGTCAACTACACACACTTAAGCAACAGGTTGCTGAGTATGTCATTGAGGAAGCTATTAAAGAAGAACAGAAGCGTGATGAAACTGCTGAGATTGAAGCACGAGCAGCACTACTAATGAATCCAGACACACTGTTTGGCGATAGGTTTGAAGCTGTAATGACTGACATGCTAGCCGGTAAACATATCTCTCAAACTGAACCTGAAGATCCTGGTTTATTCAGAGCTCCTACAGATAACGAGGAGAATGATGAAAATCCCACAAATGAATTTTAACTAACTTAAACTAATCAAAGAGTCATTCAATTATGTCAAGACGCACAGACTTACTTCAGCAACTCCTTCAGTCAGATAAATTTGGCGAAGAAAAAGAGAACGAACAAAAGTTCTTAGCTGCTACTGCTGAGCTTATTCTCACCGACCTAATTAATGTTGCAATGAATGGGGTTGAATCTAAAGGAGCAGGCTCCTTAGTTCTCAATCTTGTTAATGACTCCACTACATATATGTCTGGTCATGACGTTGAGATCGACTTAGTCGCTGCTGAACGTGAGGAAGACACTGAGATTGTGGAGTTTCTACGCTCATTACTTCAAGAAATTGACGAGAATGACTGGTCTAAAAACGTATTAATTACACTGATCAGTGATGCTGGAACAAGAACATTTAGTCTCGAAGCAGGAGGGGGCCAAGAAAGCCTCCGAGCGATCACAGCAGAATTTAGCGGATAAGCTAAAGGCTTCTGGATTAAAGCTGCCGTTATATCCCACACCTCAAATCATTGAGCGTGCTCGAACTGTCATGGGTTCAATTGACTTTGACCCCACCTCTGACCCAGTGCAGCAGGTATTAGTAGACGCTACTTCTGTACCGTCTGTTGAAACTAATCCTCTGCAAGAACATTGGCATGGCAATGTTTTCCTTGCACCTAAGGGTGCTGTAAGAGCAACACGTATATGGCTTAACAAAACTATTAATGAGTATCGTAATCATCATATCAATAGCTTTGTATTCTTTACGAATGCTTCTGAGATTATGCGAGCTGCTCCAGTTCTACTTGACTATCCTTTCTGCATTCCATTCAAACGTGTCAAGCAACTGCGAGCCACAGCTAAAGGGTTTGAACCTGTGTCTCCCTCAACATGGAACATCATTGTCTATGGTCCACCTGTTGATGTAACAATCACGTCTGTTGATAAAGTCTCACTGTTCTACAACAGCTTCCGTGATATCGGTCGTGTCTGCCTCAATGAATTCACTGGTGATTCATGGCAGCGTGACCTTGATTACTACAATGAGCGCAAGGGCAATGTCTGATGGTTAAACAGCTCTCCCCTACTGCTCTGTATGATTTGCCATCTGGTAACCGTGTGCATCCTTGTAGGCTAATTCACAGAGATGGGACTATCATGTGGAGGCACGCACTCATTTCACCTTATAACGAACTGTTTTTACCAGAAACTGAAGCACATGAAGCACACATCATCAAAACAGCGGCACGTTTAGAAGAGCTGAACTGTTGGGCATCTCAAGGTCTTGAGCCCTGGGACTGCATTATCCCTGTCATGTGGTACATACCTGTACATCAGCACATGCCTTTCTCTGAAGGTTATGCCTGTACATTCAAACACGCCTCTATAGACATCAAAAATGTGTTAGAAAAAATTTCGCCGCATATTCAAGAGTTTGAATCACTGTCACATGCCGACGGTAACCTTTACTTTCAGAGATGTTAGCCGGCTAACGCCGGCCATGTGTCAGTCAAGTTTATTAATCAATCGGTTCAAATACCATACTGCTTTTTCTGCGTCTTGCTTAGGGTTATCCTTAAGCCACAAACGTAAGAGATACTTCAACGCTTGGCCTTGTAGATATCCTTCTGCAACTTCAGGTGCATCACGGATTGCATCCTCAATAATGTCAATCACTTCTTGAGAACCTCGCGTGTAATGCGCTGGGCTATTCACCATGTCAGGCTTGAAACTAATTATTTGCGGTTTCGCTGGTTTCCTCTCTCGTATTTCTTCGTTCCATTCCTCAAATGCATTGTATTCCTTTTTGAAATTGTCGTAATCCATATGTCCCATTTAAATGCTCGCTTCACTAATATAGGAACAAACGACTCAATATGTGAGATATGCCTGCACCAAAATCAGACCCAACGTTTATTAAAAATAAAGATAAATACTTCATGGGTCTAGCCAAACAAGTTGCTACTGGTAGTACACATCCCATTGCTTCAGGTGGCTGTGTCATTATCCGTGACCGCGAAATTTGTGGTGATGGCAGAAGCATTCTTGCTGACTGCAAAGTAGAAATTGACTGTATCACCTACGCCATTGCCACCGCCTGTAAACGCGGTACACCAGTGACTGGAGCTGTTATTTACTCCACTCGCTATCCATTCTCTGCGTCTGTCTTTCAGTTACATCTGATGGGCGTCCGCAAAATTATTGTCCTTGCTCATGAATGGGAGCCGTATTACAAGGACGAATTCAGGCGTGCAGCACGACTTGCACGTGAACTATCTATCGCTATTGAACCACTCTTTGAAGATGAAGATGAACGTTTCAGCACCAACAACCAAGCACCGAGGTTCGACGAACGCGAACAGCAGTTTGACGACAAAGACCTCTACACGTATAGCCCGGCAGAATCAGGCAGTATCGACGCTACACAATATGACGAACAGATCAATGAAAACAACGACAGCACTACTCTTTGACCTTGAGTCCACTGGTTTACTACGCCGTGGCTCAAGTATTCACTGTCTTGTAGCACGTGACTTAAGTGAAGTAAACAAACCTTTGGTTTGG
>NHEP01000199.1 GCA_002171515.1 bacterium TMED88
CAACTCAAAACGGGTCAATCCGGGGTCAACTCGGAATCAATCGCTTTCAAAACTGCCTCGCCGAATTTTCCGCGCCGGTTTTCGAGCGCCGTGGCCCGAGCGGCTGCACCCATCTCAGGGAGGCGACTGCGATGATCATGAAACCAACGCATGCAGTCCCCCAATGCTTGCACGTCATCCCAGGGGTATACCCAGCCGTTCACTCCGTTCTCGATCAGAATACTGGCGCCGCAGGCGTCGGAAGAAATCACGGGAAGACCGGAGGCCAAGGCTTCGAGAATGGTGTTCGGCGCACTGTCCGACAGCGAGGGCGAGATGAAAATATCGGCGGACCGGTATCGCTCTGGGGAGTCTACTACTGGCCCCACCCAGCGTTCCTGCGGCAAACCGTACTCTTTGAATAGCCTCTGAGTGCTGGCATCCATGCTGCCTGCGAGCCAAAGCTCCGCATCGGAGAGGCCGAGTTCTGACCATGCTTCAAATAAGGGGCCAACGCCTTTAACCAGATTCATGGCCGAGAGATGGAGATAGCGGAGCGGGCCCGGCGAGCGAGCGTGCTCGCTTGGAAAAAAACGCTCACAGTCTGCACCATTCATTAAGCGTGTCGTCACAATACGGTTTCGAGGAAGGCCGTGCTCGTAGAAAGAAACCTCTCCCACTTCTTCAGTCGTCAGAATCCGATCGCATAAAGCAAAAAAATTTTCGAGCTGCCCCAGACGGATCTCGTCGCGATAAGAAGAATGGTCCAAAAGACCGCGTTTTTGCGCCTCTGATCCCACCCGGTCGTAGTTTGTCCGGGGGTGAAGAATGGAAGCAATGGCCAGATTCGGAATCCCGCGACGCCGAAGCGACCGAACGGTGAGCTCAAAGTTTGGTTTTCTAAAGAGAACCTGCTCGGCTTTTGCGAGCGCCGCAGATCGACTCACCAGAACATCAAATAGTCTTTCGCGCGATCGGCGGACCCAAGCGGGCTTCCCCGCGCCGAGTCGCTCAACCAGCACCGAGCCCCAACGAAAAACCGGTTGAAATGGAACAACAAAGGGGACGTCGATTCGCGAAACCGCTTCGGAGTCGAAGTCACAACAAATCACTTGGGCGAGTCGACCCTGTTTATAGAGGTACTCGATCAATTCCCAAGTCGACCCATCGGCCCCATGATGAGTCGGCCGAACATGACCGAAGGTGACCAGCGTAATCGCGCCTCGTCGAGCCTCAGAGCCGGAACTCACCATAGACCCTCATAGTCAACAAACTGAACATCCGGCCAAGATGCAGCTCGTTCGACGAGATACATGACGCCATCGCCAATTGTCTGACCTGAACGCATCCGTCGGCCAAAGGCGTGATAATGCGTGGCGAGAACAAAGACATCGCCGTTGGAACGGCAAGCCTGCATCTGAGCCTCCAGATTTTCCAAATCCGAGTCAGGCCCCACCGTGAAATAGGGAGCCTGTTGATATTTTGGAAAGTGACGAATTCGAAAAGCCAGCGGAGCGCCGAACCGACCCGTTAACGCATACCGCGCCGCGACAACCGTCTCGGCAGCAGACTTGAGACGGCCCCATCCCGTTTGAAGGCGGGCGCGGGTCTGGTTATTGACCACGTTCATGCCCGCGAGAATGACCGCGTCAAATCCGTCGGCGGACAACGTGTTATTCGGTGGAACGAAGGTTTCGATCCGTCGACCAAAAAGCCTTTCAAGCTCGGCACGGCCCTCTACTGCTTTTCGGTTCAAGTCGGTGGCCCCAACAAATTCCGGCAAACCCGTGACTCGATTATGGTGATATCCATGAAGCGCTAAATCGAAGCGACCCCGAGAAACCTGCTCCCTCAAGAAACCCAAGAGGGCCGCACACTCGGCAAGCGGAAGAACATCCTTACTTCCGATGAGATTCTCGGGAACGCCGGTCGCTCGTCCAGGGATCCGGAACGGAGTCACCGACAGGCAAATCGGGACTTGATCCCAAATGGATTGATAACAGACCTCAAGGTCTTCTGGACGAGTCATTGCGCACGTATCGTCGTCGCGCAGCAGGAATTTCAAAAAAACGCTCCCAAATCGTGCCGAGAGCATAGGCTGAACAGAGAACCACCGCCTACAGCAACCGGCTGATCCGAGAAATGCCCCATAACAAAGCGAGGCCGTCAGAGGCGCGAGCGTCAGCCTCGGCGCGTCGTTGACGACGTGGCAGGAGCCGGTGTCGCCGGGGTGCGTCGAACCACCGGCCACCCCGGGCGTGCGATCCGGGTGGGGTCGCTGCCAGCGGGCCCGAGCCGAGCCCGACTCGGCTCAAATCGAATGAAAGACACGCCAGTCTGCGGACTTCGAAAGGCCACTTCGAAATCCCACGCTGCAACATCCTGGCCCGCTAGATGGGGATTGCCTTCAAGGGAGGTTCTCAACATCCGAGGGTTCGAGTAGGCGGCTTCCGGCATCGCGTAGTTGACCGAAACGAGCATCCGATGCCCTCTCGCCCACGCCATATCGAGAAGCTGACCCGCCTCTTGGGCAGCCTGAGCCTCCTGATCCATCACGAGACCCAGCCCATTGAGCGTCGGGGTTCCATCGAGTGAATACGAAACAATTCCGTCATCAAAGGCCAGCACGCCGCAGTCGGGGCATTCGCTTTCAAGAAGCTTCTGAGTCGCATCTCTTTCAAGCCAAAACTCAAAGTTACGAGCCTGATGCCCACCTCGCTCCTTGAGGTCGATAAATCCATTGGCGGAAACGAGAACAAGACCGACGACAAGGACCAGGGGAAGTGCACCCCCCAAACGTCGGCTCCTTGGCCAACTCCTGTGGAGACGAGCGATTAGCGAGCCCTCATCTCCGAGGCTTTGTGCCTCGGAGCTGCCCTGCGCGTAGCGGTCGAGAAGAGAGGCAAACCAAGTGGCGCAGAGGAGATTAAAAGTCATGATCGAAAGGGGGTAATACCACTGGCCCTGATTCCAGAGCCCGACCATTGTGAAGTTGTACGTTGCTTTAAGAAGAGCATAGGCCGCAAAGACGCTCAGCAATGAGTCTCGGCGAATCGTTTCAGAATTTTCGCCGCCGTTCGCAGTCCACGAAATCCGGCGACACAGAAGCCACGCAACGGCCCCTCCGGCCGGGACGAGCATCTGGAGAATACGCCAGGCTTCACTCTTCCAGACCGTTCCCGCCACCTCGCGACCAAGCGGGTCAGCAAACGGGAGAGTCGTTGTCCACAGCGCGTAGAGGTTTCGAAGGAAAGCCCACAGGGGCTGCGCTTTGGCCGCGCCACTCGAAGGCAACACCGTTTCGGCGTTCAATACGTTGTAAAGCAGGTAGGCACCGATTGAAATCAACGGAATCAATCCGATTGTGACAACGCGCCGGACAGCGGACATCCGATTGCGGGAATGCAAGAGGACCCAAAGACCGAAGGGGATGAAGATAAAGACGTCGTCCAATCGGCTCAGTACAACGGCCGTCATTGTGGCCGAAAGAAACAGAAGCGAACGCGTCTCCCGACCTTGATCCTCGTCGTCTAGCCAACCCCACAGAAAGACGCCCGCCAGGAGGAGACCAAAGAAAGTGATCGAAAGCGGCGATTCCATTCCATTCGCAAAAGACCATTGGGCGAAGTGATGCGCGTTGAGTGTGGGGACGCCCAGGTAGTAGAAACCCGGAACAGATGCGACCAGCGCCAACCAAGGCCGGCCCGTCAAACGGAGAACAACCAAGGAAAAGAGGATCGTGCCGAGCGTCACCAGCACGATACTGGTGCCGGCCGTCAAATAGACTTGGCCAACGGAATCGAGCTGGAAGAAAGCAAAAGTCCGCTCAAGATAAATCTGCCAGAGCGGATGAAAGCCGTTCGTGGGATGAATGCCGTCAAACGTAAAGAAGGGTGTTGCCGATGAGTGATCCGCAACGCTGAGGTAGTAAAAAGTGTCGGCGGCAAAAAAACGAAAGGCGCCCTGGATGCCCTCTCGAGACAGCGAAGCCAGAGGCGGATAGGCGGCCAAAACCCCCACAAGACACGCTACCCCCCAGAAAACCAGAGGCCCCGGGGCGTACGATCTGTTTCGATGCGCTGTGGCGGTCGCCAAATCCATTTCTCCATCCGCGGCTTGGCCCCCATGAAGGCCGGAGCACACGCCTACAGAGGAAGTGGCCGCTGGAGCCCATGAGGTGACGCCAAAATTCCAAGGAAATCATAATTTACCCCTGGGGGCTCCATGCCAGACGCGGGCCGGTCCGGTGGCGCAAGTGCCCCCCCGAGGCGCGCCGACGAGGCTCGTTTTATGAGTCAGCCGGGCCAAGAATTTGCTGGAAGAGCGCGCCATACGCCGTCGCATTGACCTGGGGCGAAAAGTCGAGGGCTCGACGACGAGCCAACCTCGCCATCCGGTGACGAAGCGATCCATCGGCCAGAAGTCGTTCAATCTGGGTCGCTAATGCCTCGACATCATCCACGGGAAAGAGTGCCCCGACCTCGTCAACCGGGTCAAGAATTTCAGAGGGGCCCGTCGGACAGTCTGCCGCGATACTGGGCAATCCAATCGCAATCGCCTCCAAGAGCGAATTAGGCAGGCCCTCGAACCGGGAGGGCAAGACATAGACGTCCCCCTCCTCGATGGCCGCCCAAGGGTCGGAGGAGAAGCCAGGCATGTCGACCCGGTCCTCCAATCCGAGGGAACGAACAAGGTCTTCCAACGCGCCTCGCTCAGGCCCATCGCCGATGATCCGCAAACGCGCTTGAACACCGCGGCCGAGCAGTCTCTCCAGAGCCCGAAGGAGAGTGTCAAACCCCTTCTGCGGATGAAGTCGACCGTGCGAAACAAGCAACGGGGGCTCGCCGGTCTGAAAAACCTTCCGATCTCTCTCATGAAATCGAGACTGAAACCCGTGGGCATCCAGCGGGTTGTAGATCGTTTCGATCAGAGGGCCATCCGGGCCCACAAATTCGCTGATCAGGCGTGCGTTGGCTTTGGCATTACACACGACGGCATCAGCCCCGCGATAGGCTGAGCGGACCAAGCCCGCAAAAATGCGCGCACGAAGATCGCCCAACGCACCGGAACTGCGCTGTACCGCCAACATTTCACTCAGGGCCGCTCGATCATTCAGAACGATCGGAAGACGACGAGACGGAGGCAGCGAACGATTTGCTAGGGACGCCACAACGTTGCTGTTGATCTGAAAAGCAAAGAGAATCGCCGGACGCGGTGCCGCCGCGATGAGAGCCCGCATACGCGTCACCATTCGATGACTGACAGACTCCCCATCCGGGCGGAGAATCGTGGCTCGGGCTCGCACCTCTGGATCTTCCGGCTGGATATGGGCAGCCAAGGAAACCGACAGACCCAGCTGCTGCTCAAAACCATCGATGATGGCCCTAAAGGCTCGCTCCGCCCCCCCTGAACGATCCAGTGCTCCCGTCAGCGCCACGAGGTGAACCCGAGAAAGATCCGTCATGCCGCCGACTCATTGAGAAAAGTACCCAAGACCAGAAGCGCCCAATACCGAGTCCAGTGAATTCGACCGGCCCGATAATCCCGTTCGACGCCTCGGACAGCTTCCTCGCTCAATACGGGATGGGCCGGGAGAGACAGAGGAACGCTCCTCTGGGCGAGCCACTCATCAATCGGAAATGCAAACCCCTGCTTTGGACGATTCCAAACAGCCGCGGGCACAGCAGGCGAAACCGATTCGCGGAGAAGACGCTTGGCCGGACGCAGATGACGATATTCTGCTGGGATCGTCATCAATTCTTCAAACAGCTGGCGGTCCACGAGAGGAGTCCTCACCTCCAGCGAATGCCGCATGCTCATCACGTCGGTGTCGCGGAGAAGCTGACACTGCAGATATTGCTTGATCTCGTATGCGGACACGCGCTCGGCTTCAGGGAGGTCCCGCCCTCCGAGTCGCGACTGCAGCTGATGCTCAGGCCAAGAGGCCTCAACCACCGCCGCTCCGTTTGGCCCCAAAAGTTGCTCAACCTGCTCGACATTAAAAAGGCCTCGTTGGGTAAAATAAACCCCCGGCCACGAGTCGCCATGACGAATGCCCATCGCCGCTTTCCGCGCCAAATGATGCGGAATCAGTCGAGGCAGCGCCCGGGAAACAGATCGGCGGACCATCGATGCTCCGGGAATATGACGCGCCCAGGCTTGACTGCGGACCGCAGACGGTGTCCGCGCAAAAGTGCCATAGCCGCCGAAAAGCTCGTCCCCGCCGACGCCGCTGATCGCCACCTTTAGACCAGACTGGGCGGCGGCCTCCGAAACAAAATAGACGTTGACGCCGTCGATCGAGGGCTGATCCAAGGCGCGAACGGCGTCGACGAGGCGCTCCTGGATTTCATCCACCCGAATATCAATGCGGTGATGTTTCGTTCCGTAGAGCGCCGCCGCCTGTTCAGCAATCGGCGCTTCATCGAGCATCTCCGATCGAAACGAGAGATTCACGGAAGTCACGGGGCGTTCAGAGATCTCAGACATCAAGGCCGTGAGGGCCACTGAGTCCACGCCCCCCGAAAGGAAGGTGCCTACTTCGACATCGGCCACCATGTGGCGCTTGATCGATGACCGCAGGGCGGCTCGGCCTCGCTCCGCCGCTTCCTCCGCGTCCATGGCTTCAACTCGACCGATCTGATCCTCAAGGCGGTAATATTCGTGGGGAGCTTGGAAGCGACCCGCCTGTATTCTTGCCCAAGTGCCCGGGGGCAAAGCGCGGACCCCGGAGTGCAGCGTTCGGGGCGCACCGATCGAGCCCCAAAGGAGGAACTCCGCAATCGCCTCGGGGTCCGGCGCCCCGACATCGGCGACCGCACGAAGGGCGCCGATTTCTGACGCAAAGAGAAGACGGTCGGGTGCTTCAAGATAGTAGAGCGGCTTGATACCAAGCGGGTCTCTGGCCAGCAAAAGCTCTTTTACTTGGTCGTCCCAGATGGCAAATGCAAACATCCCGACCATTCGGTCCAGAATTTGAAGCCCCCAAACCCGGTACCCGACCAATAGAATTTCAGTGTCCGACTGGGTTCGGAAGACGGCTCCCTGCCCCTCTAGTTCCCGCCTCAACTCGAGATAGTTGTAAATCTCCCCGTTGAAAACAACGTGAAAACGGCGTTGAGCGTCGGCCATCGGTTGCTGACCCGACGCTGAGAGATCAATAATGCTCAACCTGCGATGACCCAAGGCAACACGACGGTCGTCCGACTGCCATGCGCCGGAGGCATCCGGACCTCGATGCATCTGTAGGTCGCACATCCGCTCAACGGGCGCGAGATCCGTGGGCCGTCCCTTTTTGAGCGACACCATGCCGGCGATCCCGCACATGCGACGCAGTCTACCCATAGCCCCAGACAAGTCAATCTCGGAACCAAAAGTCGGCGACGGACAAAACCTTGAAAGCGGTCCATCTGACGCTCGGTGGCCGCGAACTGAGGCGCCAAGAGCTAAGCTCCTGAGGGCAATCGCGAGACCACTTCGACAGGAGTTTTTCTTGATTTACGTCGTGCTCGGCATGCACAAGTCAGGCACAACCCTCGTTTCTCAAACTCTTCATCGTTCGGGGATCTCGATGGGCCCCGAGTTCGATGAACAAATCAGCTACGACGCTGGCAACCAATGGGAACGAAGGGAATCCTGGCTGATCAATCTTGAGATGCTCGGTGCGAAGGAAGCCGGCTATTACAGCCTTGACTTTTGGAGGCCCCCCGTCGGACCTTTTTCGGAGTCAACCAGCCAGAAGATCCGAAAACTTTGCCAGAGTGCGGCCCTAGAGGCCGAAGATTGGGGGTTCAAAGATCCCCTCAATTGCCTCACTTATTCCCATTGGGCGAATCTTCTTCCGCCTCATCGGATCATCGCCATTTACCGAGATCCGGGGGAAGTCATGCAACACTACCGCGGCCGGGGGTGGGATTTCAGAAGAGCTTGGCGAGTCGTCCGAGCTTGGAGCGCCTATAACCAAGGCATACTCGACGCAATCGATCGCTCTAAATCACCAACCCTCTGTCTACGGTATGACGCGATGATGAATGGAGAAGCCGAGCTCGATCGGCTCAGAGATTTCGTCGATCGCGATCTCGTCGACGTTCGCAAGGCCTCAAGTTACCGTGCCCGTGCGGGCCACCCGCTGTCTACGCCGGTCGGGCAAATCCGGGGCGCACTGACCGGGGCGAACGCGGGTCAGATTCTTCTGGCCCTCAACGCACAGCGTCGGGCACAACTCGGCTCACTTCAGGGCACTCGATCCACCCCCCAGTGAACTCCCCTCTACCCCTTGTCTTCCCAGCAGCGGAACTCAACGACGAGACCGCTTGGGGCGCCTCGAACAGAAGAGATCTCGAGCCACGCCTCAGCCCCGGATGGCACATAGGGATGGGTGATTTGATCCGCACGAAAGGCATCCGGCCTTGCCGACCGAGTCTTTTGCCCCCCTTGGATCAACTCGAAAGCCTTGCGTTGACGACGGCCTTTCGCGGGCTTGACCCACACACTCCAATCGACGGAGCTCGCTTGGTCCCCGGAAACCGCCACCTCCCCCCCGGTGCAGGTCGCTCGGCGGGAAAACCGCCCGAGCGGGTAGCGACCCGGCCGAGGAGATTCAAGAAAACGCCGAAGGTCGCGAGAACCCATCGAAACATAATGGTCATAGGCCGGAAGATGATCGGAGGCCCGAGTCCCGGCAGCATCATCCGCATCGATTCGAGCACTCGCGCCTGAGCTCGCAAAAAAATAGAGGCCCTCTCCGCGCTCGGTCTTCAACTCTGGGTGGCCGGTTTCCCCCCCAAAACCGCTGCCCATGACGCGTATATTCTGGACAGACGCGTCGGGCATTTTGAGAAACTCCGGACGTGTCCCCTTCCCCAATACAAATGCAAACCAGTCCGAAGAACCCCGATTCGAAACCAGTGAAGCGTCCCACTGGAACCCGTACGCTCGCTTGGATTGCGCGTTCACCTGACACTGCCCCGGGCAGTCGCGATCATCCGCGCAGATCTGCCCTTTTCGGTCCCGGCCTTGTCGGGGCGACCGCCCTGTCTTCTGGTCGCAAACGCCTGCGCCCACAACGACAGAGTGCCCCGCATAAGCAGGCGAATTGCGGCCGGCGGTCTCAATGAACGTTCGGTCCACTTCTCCGGAGTATCCTCCGAACATCACAAAGTTGCCGCACATGTTGCCTTCAACAACGCCACCGCGAATATTGAATCCCACCGAAGCTTTGACAAAAGGATCGCAGAAGCCGGTATAACAGTGCTTCCAGCGAGCGAAACCACTCCCCCAAGCGGTGTTGGCCCCAATGACAACACCAAAATCATTGCCTGTCAGATAGGGGTCGTACAATGTGTCGTTGAGACTCCCCGAAATCCATACGCCTGTGCCTACATTCTTTACCCGCCAGCCCTCAAAATCCTTACTCCACGTCTGGACCGCGACCACTCCGATGTTGTCCCGGTCGCCCTGTCCGACCAAGTCAAACCGGACGGTGTCGCTGCCTCGCTGAACCCCCTGTCCGTACCCCTGCCAAATAATGCTATGGGAACGGTTGGTGAGTGAATCGGCGTCAATCCAAGTGGGCACACAGTCTTGCCCGTCGTCCCGACGACCATATTCGTGAACCGTAATTCGACCAGCCCGATGCAGGCCGTCAAGAATCGCCATCGGGCAATTGGCACCACGACCTTGGGGCAGAGCATCGCCGACGAAGTAACACGCGAGCCCCATATCGGCGAAGACACCGTATTCTCCCCGCCCCTGCTTTTCGTCGTTCCGATAGTGAACCTCCAAATCGTAATCTACGTATAAATCGATTTGGCCAAAGCTCTGGATTCGATGCGCCACGATGGCGACACGCGAGGAGGCATCGGGCGTGGTTTCCCAATCCGGGGTAATCGACATAGTCGTCTCGGACTGACATCCCGCCACGCGTCGGATTTGCCCCGCGCCCTTCCCAGACTTCACCACGGCCAATTTTCGGTCGATCGAAAACTGACGACAAAGCCTTTCCTCAAAAGAAACCGTGGAAGCCGTGCTTCCAATCCCAACCGCGCCTGCCGTCACAATTCGACCTTGCAACGGGTCCGGATAGCCATTCACGATCGCGCTCCCGGACTCCAGGTCGGGAATAGGCCAAAATGCGTGACAAACTCCGTAGGGCCATGGGCGACCACTGGCGCCTTTTTTCCCCTCATTGCGGAACATCGTGAAGTCAACTGGACGAGAAGGTGTTCCCAGTTGACCTCGAATCAGAACCCGACGGGCTAGACCCCGCCCCTCTAGGGCGGGGTTGATCGCAGCCTGCATCGCCTCGCAGGCCGCCGGTCCAGGTCGCCCAGTCACATCAACAACGGCATCATAAGCATCCGCATGCAGCGGATCCGGCAAAACGAGAACAAGGACCAAGAAAAAACTGGCTACCCATGCTGTTCGTTTCACGGCTGACTCCTGAATACCGGCCACTCGGACTGAGCGAGATCTACCAAACATCGACATCAAACTCCTGGCGACATCAACGAGCCACCCAAAGGATACGTCACCCGCCATTCAACCAATCGGACTCGACAGAGCGCTCTCCGGACAATACGTCCTGGTAAGCCCTCGCCATCGTTCGCGCTACGGCTGACGCTGTGTACTTATCAGTGACTAAGCTGCGGGCCCTTGACCCCATTTCCGCCAATTTGGCAGGGTCGCATAGCATTTCATTCAAAGAAGAAGCGATGGCTTGGGGCTCAACCGGAACCACTCGGCCGGCTCCGTATTCTTCAATGTGCTCCGCAATACCACAGGTCTCGGAGACCAAAACCGGCAACCCAGCCGACATCGCTTCGCCTGCGGCGTTTCCAAAATTTTCGGCATGGGAAGTCAAGGTGGACAAATCCGCTGCAGAGAACAACCGAGCCCGGGTTTCTGCATCGACCATGCCGAGAAAACGCACAGACGCGTCCAATCCGAGAGAGCGAACTTGTTCACGCAGATCTTGCCCAACCCCGTCATCAGGCCCAGCGAGGAGCAATACTGAACGATCCCGTATTGGGCCTGCTCTAGAGAATCCTTCAATTAAAACATCCAATGCCTTTCTGCGATCTAACCGTCCCAAAAAGAGGATGACTGACTGATCGGCCTCGATGGAGAGTTCCTTCCTTGAAGCCTCACGATCGGGAAGATTCTCAAAATCCTCTGCTGCCAAAGCATTGGGCACCCGAAACATCGGCGACGTCAAGCCCAAGGACACAGCATCGTCTCGCTCGATGCTCGCCGTAAAGTGAACCGCGCTGGCCTGTTGTAGAGCACGGTGATTATAAAGCCAATACATCGCTCGGTGCTTCCACGCCTCCCGAGCGCGATTGTGGACCATCACCAAACTGCCCCTCGGAGAGATCACCGTTGCAACACCACGCCGTCGGGCAGCCATCAGGGCAGGCCATCCAAACAACTGCCAGAATGCGGCGACATGGACCACGTCATATTTCGTGATATCCGAAACCCTGCGCAGCATAAATTCGTCAAACAAGAAGCCGCCCGCCCAATTGCGAAAATAGACGACTTCGACACCACCCCGATCCATCGGTGAGTGGAGAGGGGAGGCATGCCTTCCTTCGGGCGCCTGAGTGGTCCAAACCGTGACCGAATGGCCCTGCCGAACGAGCTCTCGACAAAGAATACTCGTCGAACGGACGATCCCGCCCTTCTGAAAATCCGGTTCGTAATAGGGTGTGATCTGAAGGATTCGCATCAATCGACCCGGTGCTTCAGCCCTCAACTTTCGACTCGGCGAGCCACCATCATAAAGCTCTCGCCACGCCGCCAGGGAAACCACCCGAAAACGGCCTGAAGAAGCTGCAAGGGCAAGGAAAACGGGGGGCGACCGAAGAGGCGGAAACCGGCCAAAAGCGTTGTGCCCTCAGAAAGAGACTCAAAGCCGGCCTCCCGCACCGCATTTCGCCATGCATCTGGAGATCGAAGCGAAATATGATCGGGTCGAATTCCCGGCCACTTTTCTCCCAGCCATTGCGCCGCTAAGCCCTCAGTGTTTGGCGTCGCAAGGAGTATAAGCCCTCCATCGCGCAAGACGCGAGCCGATTCGCGAAGAAATTCTTCCGGTTGCGGAAAATGCTCGATGACTTGTAGCGCAGAGATGACGTCAAAACTTCGAGCCTCAAACGGAAGCTCCTGAGATTGGCTACGCACAAAATCCACTTCCTGATGCCGGCGAGCACAGGGCATCACCACCGCTGCGTCGAGGTCGATCGCTTGCAGACGAGCACCAGGATACCAAGCTTTCAAACACTCAAGAAAGTTGCCTGCCCCGCAACCTACTTCCAGGACGGACAGGGGCGATTTGATGGAACTGGCGTGGCGATCGATTTTCCTCCTCCAGACCGAGTAGGCGACCAAAAACTTGATACGAGAGAGCTTGCTACGCAGCCGCCCCCCTTCTCGATGCGCGTATGGAGAATCGGCCTGCACTTCGTCGACGTCGTTAGACATTGTAAAAGTCTCGATACCAGTCAACGAATTGCTGCATTCCGACCTCAAGTGGCGTGTCGGGTTTGTAGCCAGTTTGCCTGATCAGCTCGTCAACATCTGCGTAGGTCGAAAGCACGTCCCCCGGCTGACGTGGCAGCTTATTCAAGATGGCTTTCCGCCCTATACAAGCCTCCATGACCTCGATGTAGCGAAGCAATTCAACCGGGGCGTTGCTTCCTATATTGTAGAGACGATACGGAGCTCGACTCGTGCCGGGATCTGGATCCTTGCCCTGCCAATCTTCAGAGGCCCTAGCCGGGCGGTCGAGAGACCGCACAACGCCCTCAACGATGTCATCTATGAAGGTGAAGTCGCGAACATGCGCTCCATAGTTGAAGACATCGATCGGCTCGCCCGCCAAAATACGGCTCGCGAAGATAAAAGGCGACATATCTGGACGCCCCCAGGGCCCGTAGACAGTAAAAAACCGCAGGCCCGTGGTC
>NHEP01000200.1 GCA_002171515.1 bacterium TMED88
AGCCACTCGGAATATTTTGCGGAAGGCCTGGGATGCCACCATCAATTGGAGCCGGGAGATAGACGATCGGCAGAATGGTTCGCGTGATGATGTTCCATTTTCCGACGGTGAACGGAATGACGGGTTGGATGTTGAGGACATTGGCCGTCTGTCGATTCGGACCAATTCCGAAGTAGCTATTGTTTTGAAACGGAACGCTGATCATGTCCGCGACAGGGTTTTGGGCGGCTGCGGCGAGGGCCGCGGTATCCGGTGGTGCCGGAGGTTCGGCTGAAAAACTCATCGTGGGCAGGAGCGCCTGGGCGAGGAAGGCAACGAATATCCAGCCAGATTTTGCCGGGGCTACTCTTCGTATAGGCCTCGTCCGACTTGATTGACAATTCATGAATTTCTCCTCGACGTTGGCGTCGGGGGTGAGATTGACACGCATTTTCGGCCAATTCAATCGAGTATCGTTCAGAAGACAGGCGAAAAGTGTCTATCCTTTACGGCTCGTTAGAGCGATCACCAATCGATGCTGTGGACTCGTTGTCCGCCGAATCTTGGGCGATGACGGACGTCAATGGATGCAGGGTCCTGAAGTCGATCGGATGCAGGCCTGGGTGCCCAGGGGTAAGGTGTGCGAGATGGATCGTCGCGGCGGGACCACTATTGCATTAGCACTCTTGATCTGCGCGTCGTGCTCTGAATCAGAGCCCGAGAAAGCCTCCCTTGTAGGGTCCAATGTGGTCGTGGTCGTGGTGGATGCTCTGCGGGCTGATCGGCTGGGGACCTACGGATATGAGCGGGATACCAGTCCTATTTTGGATGAATTTGCAGAGCAGGGAGCCGTCTTTGATTCAGTGACTAGTCCAGCCTCTCAGACGGTCCCGTCGATGATTTCTTTATGGAGCGGTGTCTATCCCCACCATCACGGGAACCAGTATTTTCCAAAAACCAATTCAATTGGCGTTGAGCGCAAAGGAGCGCGCCCTGCTTTGCCCGATTCCTCGTCTTTGCTGGCCGAATCCTTTTTGGAGGCGGGATATCAGACAGTGGCCGTCGTGA
This sequence comes from bacterium TMED88, assembly GCA_002171515.1. Lineage (GTDB taxonomy): Bacteria > Myxococcota_A > UBA9160 > UBA9160 > UBA4427 > TMED88. Next base: position 1,048 of record NHEP01000200.1, read on the forward strand.
CGAATCCCTGGCTCCAAGCTGAGTATGGCTTTGGCCGAGGTTTTGAAAGTTATGTGCTGCTCGACCCAGCGAATTCGGCTTACCCCTACGCGCGTGGAGACGAGGTGTCGTTTGCCGCGGAAATGGCGATCGCGCATGCAGCATCCAACCCCGATCAGCCATTGTTTCTTTACCTTCACTTTATGGACGTTCATGCGCCGTATTGGCCGAGTCCGGATGAACAGGCACTTTTGGCGCCAGGTGTTACGGATCGTTCCTTCTATGCCAACGGCCGGCTGCGGGGAGTCGATGAAAGCAAGATGCGCGACGCGAGTCGGCTCTACGATGCTGAGGTCCGCACCTTTGACGGTTTCTTGGGGGGCCTGCTCGAATCCATCGAGGCCATGGGGGGGAATCGGGAGACCCTTGTGGTCCTGACCGCTGACCACGGAGACGAGTTCTTTGAGCATGGCGGAATGGGCCATGGTTTCTCGCTGTATGAAGAGGTGGTGCATGTGCCCTTGGTTTTTGTCCATCCGCGAATCCCGTCTCGGCGGATCAAGGGCCCGGTGAGCCTTGTTGATTTTGCGCCGACCCTGCTCGCACTTTTGGGTTTGGAGGCGGGGTCCGACATGGATGGAATCTCTTTGGCCCAGTCGGTGCGTGGGCAAGCGCAGCATGGGTTGGATGGCCATCGTTGGGTGCTCAGCGAGCTGGGCGATTTAAAACTCGTTCGTTCGGGTGATCGGAAATTGATTTTGGCACGTGAACTCGAGGGCCCCGGACGTGTTGAGCGTTTTGATCTCGCCCGGGATCCGTACGAGCAGAGCCGGCTCTCGGATGCCGAGACGCGGGAATGGCCAAAAGAGATTTCGGATAGGGCGGAAGCCTTGTTGAATGCTTCTCGGCAAGAGGTTTCCCGCGAGCGCGGTTCTAAGCGCTTCGATCCGATCCCCGACGCAGTTCAAGAACGGCTGAAGGCCTTAGGGTACTCAGATTGACATTGATGGGGCGGGTTTGTGCCGTTCGCGGAGTCGGGCAGTTTGGGTTTACATCAGCCTTTTGTTGAGGAGGATGTTGCCGATGCTGAAGCGGATGAGTGCTGTGTCCAAAGCGCTTTTTGTCTCTTGTTTGTTGATTCTCTTTTCGGCCAGTGTGGTTGAGGCGGGTGGACGGTCTCTCAGCGGTTCGTGGTCGACTCGTCAAGCCGTCCCCTATCTCCAGCAGTTAGGCGGCGAAGAGCCCGATCTTTTCTCTACGGAATTGGTCTGGACGCTTACCGAAGATGAAGATGGTTTGATCTCAGGATTCAGTGATTTCGTCGCATTTGATGCTGAAGGAGCGGAAATCAGCTCAGGTCAGCTCCGGCTCGTGGGTACGCGCTTCGGGCGATCCTTCGCGATTGCTCAGGGTGATCTGTCAGAAAGCGGGCAAACGGGTATGACTTTTCAATGCGAGCGGCGCAGGGTCAATCGGATCGTCTGCTTGGGAACCAGTACAGGAGGACTCTCGCCCCTTGGCTTAAGGCTGCTCTTGACTCGGGTCGACGAGTAGGCGCCTCCAAAGGTCCTTGGGGCTAATGGGTTGAGGGCGTCTGGGCGAGGTCTGAACGGACCGAAGACGGTGGCCCGGAGCCCTGGAAGGAGAAGACGCTGTCCCACCGAGGGCCCGGACGCAGTGATTCTAAGACCTGAGACGCTGATTGGAAGCGCTCTTCGGCGGCGGTGACTCGGACGACGGCTTCGTCCATCCCTTTGCAGAGCGTGGAGATGGCCTGCGGGGCCCCCTCCGGCTCGCCTGCGTAACCGAGTTGATCGAGGAGGGCGTCGGGGATCAGGTCGAGAAGTGTCTCCGTCTTCGCACTGTTCCGTGTGTGGTCATCGATTTCGTCCAGTAAGGCGCCGAAGCCGAGTCGCTCAACCTGTGCGCGATAGCCCACCCGAGTTGCCCCTTTTTGGGGAAGGTCGGGGCCTTGGAGGTAGGGAAGCACGGCCAGGGCCAGCCGACGACGGGCAAGGGCTGGATCCGCGGAGACCGAAACCGGAACGGATTGCATTAAGGTCAGCTGAGAAGGGTCGCGCCCGGATCGCTCGGCGCCCTCAAAAAGTTTTGTCCGTGCCCAGTTGGCTTGGTCTTCGGTGGAAAAAGAGATGACGGCGCCATCGGTCAGCTCCCCTGCGATTCGCAACATTTGGGGGCCCAGAGCGCCGAGGATGATTCGTGGTCTCTGCATCCCGGGAGCGAGGCCCGCATCGAGATCTCTGATGAGCTCTTTCAGGTAATCGCGAACAAGGCTAATTAACGAACCCTGTGTCCATCCGAGTTGTTCCCGGACCGCGGGTCGATAGAGGTCGCCGGCGCCGACTCCCAGAATAAAGCGACCGCCTGTTGCCTGGGAGAGGATGAGGGCACGCTCGGCGAGTTGGGCTGGCCTTGGGTATTTCGGAATGGGCGATACGAGGGTCCCGACTTGCATTCCGCCCGCGGTGATCTCACAACTCGCCTTCCACCGTTCACCGCAAAGTCCCAGGGCATCGGGCCCGCGCCAGTCCGGCGTATAGACCGTATCGAAACCCAATTCGAAGGCCTGACGGGTCAGCCGGCGTTGTTCTTCGATGTCGGATCGAGGTCGCACTTTTCTCCGGACAGCCCGTGCCGCCCGCAGGGCGAGTCCGGGCTCGCACCACGAGAAGCCCAGGTTGGGGTCGAAGGCTGCGCTGATTCTCAAGATTTTCCCTAGCCGGCTCGATCTGAGTGTTTTTGCTGGTTTGACATCAGTATTTAATCCTAAGCTTCAGAATTGGTTTCGTCGAGCCGAGATTCTGCGCTTTCGCGCTCTCTGTTTGTCGGAAAGCCAGTCGGGTGGGTTGAGAGGGTTTGTGCTGGGCCGAGACGGCGGCGTCCAGCCATGCCCCCCCCCTCGGGAAGTGGGCAGGTCCGTGACCGGAAAAGAAAGAGCCTTGCCGCTCAGAGGCTCTCGGATCACGCCGATCGGTTGGGCACGGCTTCCTGTGTGGATCAGCTGACGATAAACGCCCGCGTGGTCGTAACCGTTCAATCTAAGCGGGCGATGAGAGAAGGGCCTTTGAAGGAAACGCTTAGCGGAGGCGGTCCTCAAAAAAGCCAATATCGACCGACGGTCTTCGGCGGATCTGTGAAGGGTCTCGCCCTCGATCTCCGCCGACTCCTGTCAGGGCTGAGAGATTTGGAAGCGCAGTCTTTTCGTATACCAATGGGCGGCTTCGAACCGATCCGAGTTCGGGTCAAGGGCCTCCGGAACGCTTTGGGGCAGCCGAGTGGGACAAAGCTGACATGTTCTGTTCCATTTTAATAATCGTTGGGTCAGGGCCTTCGGAAAAATCTTGAAACCCGGCTGGCCATGGGCGTAGTCTGATGTTCTCTAGGAAGGGAGATGCTTAAGTAAGCTGCCCGAGCTTGGATTGATGCGGAGTGGATGCCCATGTTGAAGAAGGTCAAGGGAGGCCTGCGCGGCCTGCTTCGAATGTTTTTTGTGTGCGTCTTCTTCATCCTGGGTCTCGAAAGCGCAGTCGCTCAAGCGGCGGCGATCTTGACAGTCGACGAGTTGACATGGGATGCGTCGAGCGGTCAAGCATCTGTGAGTGGCGATTTTACGCTGACCTCCTACACCGGCACGCAGTGGCGTCTTGTGGGTCTAGAGATTCAGGTCGGGTCACAAGTATCGACAACATCTTTGTCCCCCTATCCCACCTACTCCGCGTACCCGTTTACCTATGAATTTGAAGATGTGGTCCTTTATCCATCGTCTCCTCTCAGCATTGGAAGCACCCAGGAAGTCGGAATTAAGATGCAGCGATATTTCGATTTCTTAGGGGGGTTCGAGACGGGCGGCAGCATATTTCGCGGCTCGAGTACGGTTGAGGCCGTTCCCGAACCCACAACCGCCTTGATGCTTTCGCTGGGTCTGCTCTGCCTGGGTTTGAGGCGCCGCTGATCGTTCCGGATGGGTCATCGAGTGCGCCGTGAGCAGGTGCCACGTGCTGCGTCTGTCCGATTCTGTCTCGCCTTCCGCCGTGATGAGGTAGGGGCGATTCGCCTATGAAGAAGAGGCGCTAATCTCCCTCCTCCGTTCATTTTGTTGTTCAGCAAGGAGAGATTTATGTTCAGTCACGTGATGTTGGGTGTCAGCGACATCGAAGCTTCGAAAAAGTTTTACGATGCCGTGCTGGGTACGATCGGCGTCGGCCCAGGTGTTGAGAACAAAGGCCGCTATTTCTATATAAGCCCTGGCGGCGTCTTCGCGATCACGATCCCGATTGATGGAGAGCCAGCCACGCACGGCAATGGAAGTACGGTCGGTTTTCTCGTTGAGTCGGACGAGCAGGGCAACGCTTTTCATCAAGCCGGTCTCGAAAACGGCGGCGTGACCTGCGAGGAGCCTCCGGGTCGGCGAGAGGGCGGCATGTATCTCGCCTATCTCCGCGATCCCGATGGAAATAAGATCTGCGCTCTCGGGCAGCCCGCCTGACCGGAGATCCGTTTTCTCAAAACTGAAGGTGATTCCTTTCGGCCGCTCAAACGCTTTGAGAGTTTGAGCGGCCGAAGCTTTTTGGGTCAGCAGGAAGGAGAGGGCTGACGGGCGGCTCGTTGGACGGCGCCGGCAGTCATCAATGCAGCCAATATTCCGATTCCAAATGGTCCGATACTGGGCACCGGCGGAGGCGGCGGGGGAGCCGGGTCCGCCGGGGCTTGGGCGAGAAAAAAGTCCCACTGCGCCGAGTTGTAGGAGCGGTCCCAGTTGTGATCGAGGGAATCCGCGAGCGTCACCAGTTCGGAAATGTGTCCCCGATTGAGGAGAGTGTTGTGTAGATCGCTGCTCCAGCTGTAGGGGACGACTGAATCTGCCGGTGAGTGGAGAAGCATGCCCCGGAGTTGGGGTGGAGATGAGGGTACGATTGTGGGCCAAAGTCCCGCAATGATCCCTCCCGAGTGGCCGGCGAACACTGCAATCGGATGCGTGTCGTTTCGGAGCTGGGTGGCTGCGTAGTAACTAAAGAAAGCCCCCATCGAATGCCCGGTCGAGAAGATGTGCGTCGTTTTGATGTTGTAGTTCTCGATGGACCAAGAAATCATGTCCCGGACGAAATTGGCGTCCGCAGAATTCATGTCCCAGCTGTCATCTTGATAAGAGTTTGGAAATAGGACGATGAAGCCTTCCTGCTCTGCGAGGTCCTGCCAGCGGTAGGGGCCATACGGTCGCGCCGCATCAGCGGCTGAGCTGAGAAGGCCGTGCATCATGAAGAGAAGAGGCGTCGGCGTAGCCGAATCGTAGGAAGTCGGCACGTAGGCTATGAATTGTCGAGAGCGTCCATCGCTTTGGATGTCAACAGTTGTGGTCGTGGCGGCATGGGACAGCGAAGCAATCAGCAAGCCCAGAGGCAGCGCGTACAGCACAGATCGCCAAAGCGGCCGACCTTTTATTCTCTTCGCGGTTGCAAAATTAAAAGAGGTACGGGCGATAAAGCGTTTCAGCATGCGCAATCCTTCCTGCTTCAGAGAGGGCGCCTACAGCGCAGACCGCATCAGCTCTTACCAGCTCCGCTGATAATTTATCCTTCGCCAATTGGAAAGTGCATCGGAATTGATGAAGGTCTGACTTAGTCCGGGAGAATCATTCCCGTTTTCGACCCGTCTTCTCACGAATGGAATGGGACGAAGTCATGGGTTTTTATGAGCGCGCCATATGGGACGATCCGCTCGAATCAGTCGCTGATATTTTGTCGGTGGATGATGTTGACTGCGATGAAGTCATCGCTTCGTTGTATCAATCAGGTTATGGCTCGACTTGACCTGAGTAGCTCTGGCTCAGTTTCGGGTTGTGAGTTCATCGAAAGGGAGCGTTGACTCGGAAGAGAGAACCACCATGAGGCAACATTGGGGGCACTCTGTCGGTATAACTACTGAAACCCTTTTACAGTGGGGCTGACGTAAAGAAAGTGATTTCAACCTGTCTTATTGCGTAGATCAAAGCAGGGCTTGCGAGTAAAATGCGCACTTCGAACAGTTGAGTTGTTCATCCTTACGGTCTGGGTTTTTTGGGCGAGGCGCGAAAGCGTTCGTCCTCATGGAGACAGCCACTTGGCACCGATGGCAGTGCGATCCTCAATCTTCTTCTCGGTTCTGACAGTCTTGCTTCTGGCGAATTTTGCTCAGGCCGAGCCGGTCTCTTTTTCAGTGACTGTCGACCAGAGCTTTCTGGGAGCGGGGAGCGACGAAACATCTGCATGGTCTCCTTGCCCGTTTGGAGGCCTCTGTCCCCGCGATGGTGAGACGTGGGGGACCGATGCACCGATCGAGCTCGCCGCGATCGGCATCGCGGAAGGTGATCTGATTGAGCTGACCGCGGTAGGCAGTTTTATCACGGGGCGCTCCAATCCTTTTCCATGGATTTTTTCGGCAGAGTCGAACCAAAGTGTCAGCTCAAAGATGATTGCCGTATTTTCGGCTGCGCCGGTCGTGACGAGTTGTTCGGGTTTTACGTCATCAAGTTGCAGCGGGCTCGATGATACGGACCCGAACACCCCGCGTATTTTGAGTGCGATCGATGCCGGGGATGATTACGACACGGGACTCATGGGGCTTTCCGAGGCCGCCTCTTTTGACACGGATATTGAGGAAGACTTTTTTGTCCCCACGACCGGAGTGGAGATCATTGTTCCAGAGGGCGCCCTCTATCTATGGTCAGCGCCCCACGACGATCAGAAAAGTACCGGGCCCTACGGGCACCTTTACTATGGCAATCAGGCGAACGGTGGCTTCTGGATTACGGTCGAACAGGTGGCTCCGGCGGCAGACACAGATGCTGATGGCGTGGGGGATGCAGTGGATAATTGCCCGCTGGTCCCCAATGCCGAGCAAGAAGATGGAGACGTCGATGGCTACGGCGATCTGTGCGACGTGTGTCCTGATGACTTTGATCCCGGTCAAGAAGATGAGGATTTCAATGGCATTGGGGATGCCTGCGAGTGCAACCCCAATCCGGGGCCTGGGTATTGGGAGGTAACCTACGACCTTGCCGCGACTCCTCCCGGTCCGACTGAATTTGAAATTACGGGGACACCCGGAGGTATTGGAGATGCGGTCAATCTGATTGGACCAGGGACCATGACGATCCGCTACGAGGCGGATGGCTTGGGCGCTGCGGGCAACGTTCTTGATGGTGGATCGGCAGAGGTTGTTCAGCTTAATCTGACCCAGGCGTTTACGACAGAGACCCTTGGGACCGTGGCCACCACGGATCTTCAAAATGAGATTCCGGATAATCGGTGGAACGGAAACCCCAGCGGTGTTGTGGCCGCGGGCTCAAATTTGGGAGTCGTGAGCGGTTCGTCGGTGACTTTCTTTACGAGTCTGAGTGACTATCGGACTTTCGGGGAAATTACGTGCAGTGGGAGTTTTTGTAGCCTGGTTCCCACCGGTTCCGTCGATGGAACGATTTCATTGGATTTGACTGGCCTTAACTTTGGGTCGGGCGGAGTCGCCGCGAGCGCGGACTTCTCGAGTGCTCAGATCACCCTACCTGCTGATCCAGATGCGCAGCCGTACTTGACCCTTAAGGGGGGTGAGTTGTTTCGGACTTTTGTTCCTGGTTTGCCAGCGGAGCAGTGTGAGACCGATACTGATGGGGATGGTTTTCCGGATGATTCGGACAATTGTCCCGACGTCGCGAATGATCAAAGTGATAACAACGGCGACGGGGTGGGCGATCTTTGTCAGTCCGATGACGATGACGGAGACGGATATCCTGCGTCCGAAGACAATTGTCCGGCCATCGAGAATCCGCTTCAGGGCGATGTGAACGGCAATGGCGTGGGTGATCTCTGTGAGATCAATGATGGTGACTTTGATGGTTGGCCTGCCGGGGAAGACAACTGTGCCGATGCGTCAAATCCCGGCCAAGAAGATCTCGATGGGGACGAGGTGGGTGATGCCTGTGATAACTGCCTTTTTGATCCGAATCCAGGGCAGGAGGACGGCAATGGCAATGGGATCGGGGACGCCTGCGATCTCGTTGATCCGCCGAATGTCCCCGGGTTGTCAGCTTGGGGCCGGGCGGTCCTAATGGGCTTTGTTGCCCTCTCCGGGTTGGCTGCGAGCATACGGGCTCGGCGTGTCCGCTAGCTGATGCGCCCCGGATAAAAATCACTCAAGCGGACAGCATCTTTTGGACGCGATGATCGTGAGTCGGCTCAAGGGCTGAGTACCAGAGGAAAGGCTCCCCGACCGCATTCACGTGCGTCCAGGGCTTCCCCGTTCTTCATCAGAAAATGGCAGTCGCGGAATGCTTTCTGTCGAACGGTTTCGAGTGGTTCTCGGGAAAGGTTGGCGTCCCGACCTCGACTCAATCGAGACAGGCCCTGAATCAATCGGGATCGCCGGCGACGATTCGTTCGGCTTTTTGAAGACCGCCAACGGGCGCCCAGCCGAGACAGCGAATTCATTGGATTCTGCCAGCGAATATCGTCTCCGCAGTATCGAACAGAAAGAGCTTGTCTATGCTCGCCGGAGAGGTCGTGGTGGGCGTAAGGTAGGCTGCCGTGGATGAGTCTGGGATGATGGATGATGAGATCGCCCGGAGCGGTCTCAATTACCCGCGCGTCTTTTGGGAGGGCCCCCGCAGCGTCCGCTTTAAACCCGACGAGGTCTTCAGATGACTCGATGTGGGTTCCTTTGACGTAGACCATGGGCGCCTGCGTCCGGCATACGGGTCCGGTCGCGAGCCAGCAGACTGCCATTTGGTTTCCGCTGACAGGAAAGTACCGAGAGTCTCGATGGAAGGGAGTCCCCGGCGCGCCCGGGCCTTCTTTGAGAAAAGCGTGATCTCCAAAAGCTCGAAGGTGCGTGGTTGCGAGGACTTGCGCTGCCGTTTGGGCTAGGGGGCCCGTCGTGATGAAGTCGAAGACCGTGTTATCCCAGTGAAATGTATTGAAATGGGACAGTGCTCTTCCAGCTGAAGGGCCCTCCGGGCTTTGGTCGGAGACGAAGAAAGGCTTCGATTGGTGTTCTGGAGCAAAAACTGATCGTAAGGCGTCACCGAGCCGGCTGATGGTCGACTCTGAAACCATTTTGGGCAGGTGCACGTAACCGTTTCGCCAGAAACATTCGATTTCGTCCGGCGTAGGATTTCTCATAGGTTGGCAAGCGGTCATCGTAGGTCTGCCCTGCCACAGGATAGAGACAATGTTCGGAAGAGATTGCGATCGTGGTCGAATAAGCTGGAATGTTAGAAATGACAGATGTCCGCGTGTTCGCCCTGTAATCGACTCACGGACTGAGTCCACAGGCCTGCTCGGAAGTGGTGTAGTTCGCCGATTATATTGCGAGACATTCGTCTGTTGCGGTGCATCGAGTTCGCGTTCTGGGGCCAGATGAGTCCGATAGCGCGGCGATACCCAGCTTGATCGATCCAGTGCATCCGAAACCGCCTCATTCCGTCAGCGACCCGCTTTCCGCGGCAGTTTGGATCGACAAAAGAGTCGTAGGCGTAAACTGTATCATGGGCGAGGTGGAGCTCAGCGCTGAGGTAGTCAATCCAGGTTGAGCGGGTTGCGCACCAATTCGCGCCGACGACTCTGCCTTCGTGCCGGGCAATGAGGCAGGCTTCTCCGCGTTCGAGCCGCTTCTCAACGAGGTCTCGCGATTGATCTTTCCGGAGTGCCAGATATTCGTTGAGTTCGGAGCTTTCGAGCTGCCCGCAGTGGATGCCAATTTGAGCGCCTGCGGGCATAAGCGCATTCCAGCCGCCGATCACGATCAGCTTGCGGTGCAGGCCGGCGGCCTGAATCGCATGGGTTCCGAGGACTTTCGGTCCCGACCTCCGGAGGATCGAGGCGGCTCGCTGAAAGGCTGTTTTTTCCGGTAAGGGGGAGGCCACGAAGCAGCTTCTCGCTATGTGTGTATGGTTCGCGTGGCATGCTTTCCGCCACCGCCCCATCATACACCAGTCGAGCCGGGGACGGTGGAGCGTGGTTTCGCGATTGATTGATACTTGGCCCTTCCCGTGATTGGAGTGGGACGGGATGCAGCAGCTTGGCAAGAGGTGGGTCAATGTGCTGAAAAAAGGACAGCGCCGAACGGCGGTGGTTCTTGGCGGGAATCTCGGTGACGCCGTGATTTATTCGACGGCCCTGCAACCGATTCGCCAAGCTTTTCCGGATGATGAGCTGACGCTCATCGCCCGTCCAGAGTTTTTTGATTTGTTCGGTTCACTTGAATTTATTGACAGGACGCTTAGTGCCCACCGGGTGATCCGGGGACCATGGCTTCGAGCACGCGTTCCGGCTCGGCGACATCTTGCGCGTTGGACTCGGCGAATCTGGTCGAAGCGATATGCATTTGACCGCCTCGTATTTCTGAACCAATTCGTGAGTCCATTGGAGCTGGAGCTGGCCGATGTCATCCAGGCTGAAGAGGTCTGGGGCTTTACCGGCGGTTCTTACCTGGGTGCCCCGCCATCGGATTGGGATTCGAGGCTCACTCACCCGCTTTCACTCTCGAACCGGGACCGACGCGGAGAACATTTACTGGTGCCACTGGGTGAGTTTTTGACGCGTTTGGGTTTTCAGGGCCCGTGGAACTCGACTCAGCCTCTGGAAGCTCTCGGCTCACACTTCCCGGCAAAAAAGGGGTCCCGCGGAATTTCGAAGGATGGGTTGGGTGTCATCTTCCCGGGTTGTAGCTACCGGAGTGATATCAAGCTCTGGCCGTCAACGCGGTACGCCGAAGCGATTGAGGCGATGGGGGTGGCAGCGCCTAAGAGATGGATTGTTTGTGGGCAAAGTGATGAGGCTGAGCTTTGCCATGATGTGGCCGAACACATTGTCCTAAAGAAAGGTCTTGCCTCAGTCGACGTCGAGTGTGGTTTGGGTCTGAAGGATTTAGTGAGTCTTCTTGCCGAAGCTTCATTTTCGCTAGGCGTCGATAATGGGGGACTTCATCTCGCCGTAGCGCTCGGTGTGCCGAGCGTCACAATCGTCAGTGGCGCAGTGGGGGGGCTCTATTTTCCATGGGGCGATCCCAGTCGGCACCAGGCTGTCACTGAGGTTCTGGATTGTTGGTACTGTAATTACCAATGCGTCTATGATCAGGCCCGCTGTGTTGTTGATATACAAGCGAAACGGGTGGCGCAACTGGCCGATCGGGTTTTGACGGAAACAGGCTCAACTCCAGAGCAGTGAGATCTGCTGGGCAATGAGAGTTTTTAGCGTCCGATTGTTTTCATTTATGGGTGATACCGATTCGCGGTGAGATGGACGCAACCTAATTCAGGAGAGGAGAACCTTCGATGTCGGGAATTCAAAGGGCTCGAATCCACGCTGCTTGGGCGACGCCCACTTCAGATCTTTGGCGGTCGACTCATCGGCGTTTTGTAAGCTGTTTTCTGCTGTGCCTTCTTGTTCCGGTGTCGGGGGCCTTCGCGGATCCGGCGCTATTTTCGGGACCTGGTCCGCATGCTGTGTCTTCTGCGACGGTTCGAAAGCAGGGGCTGGTCTTTTCGCCGAAGGCTGGCGCGAAAGAAAACCGCCGTTGGCCTGCCGTGATTTTTGCGCATGGACTCTGCGGCCCGACAAAGCGGTACAGCGAGACCCTGACCCGGATCGCTTCCTGGGGATTCGTCGTCGTTGCCAACGAGAAACAGGAGGATTGTGGGGCTATAGAGGTGGGTCATCCTCTGTCCGCGATCGAAAACTTCTTTTTGATGCCTTTTAAGTTTGGCAATGCAGTCAACTTTTCAAAGATGGCTCAGAATGTTGAGAAGAACATTGACTATGCGCTCAGACGAAAAGATGTTGACCCAGCCCGAATCGCTTTGATGGGTCACAGCATGGGAGGCGGGGTCGTTGTGGATGTAGCGGCTCATCTGTCCCAAAAACGTCCAGGCCTCGTCAAGGCGGTGATCGGAATTGCGCCATGGAATGGAGTACAGCCCCGGCCCAGCGCCGTGGCCGAGCAGGTCAAAGCGCCGATGCTGATTTTCTGCTCGATGACCGATCTGCTCTGCCCTTGCTCCGGTGAGGTCAAAATTACGGATACCCAAGGATTGATCACAGGGCGAGCGGCCTTGGGTATTCCTCTCCTGTTCGGGCCCGATGCGGATCCCACCTGGCACGGAGGGAGTCTGGCAATTTTTGAGAATGCCCAGAATGCGACGCTCATCGAAGTGGATGCGGTGAGCCATTTTACGATTGTCGGCGTCGACAACGGGGCTCAGATGCAGGATCTAGCCGACTGGGCGAATCAAGCCTCTGGGCTGAACTTTAGTCGTCCGGATCGACCGTACAATAATATTCCGACGATTGAGTACGCAGTGGCGTTTCTGAACCAGACGCTCAAGATCGATCAGAGTGGCGGACAGGAGGCTCTGGGGCAGGCCGCCTCTGACCGTCGGATTGTGACGGTCAGGCGCTCTGAGTAGGGCTCGGGTTCGAGGGGAGAGGCGAGGCTTAGAGGTCTTACTCATCAGCTCGAGGAGGAGCTGAATGGGCAACTATTCTGGGTGAAGTTCCCGATAGTCCTCCATTGCGGCCGTCACAACTTGCTCGGCGCGCTCGACCCCATAGGGTGCATCGATTTGGACCGAGGCTTTCTCACCCGGTAAAGATTTGTAGTTTGCAAAGTAGTGCCGAAGCCGATTCACCATAGCGTCGGGCAATTCGGAGATGTCTCGGACATTTCCCCATACGGCATCATTCTCAAGAATGGCGACGATTTTGTCGTCGGCTTCTCCCCCGTCGATCATGGGAAAGCCCCCCACGACACGGGCGTCCAAAAGGACTTCGGCCCGAGAGATGGGGCGATCGCTGAAGATGCAGATGTCCAAGGGGTCGCCGTCTCCCCGTAGTGAGCCCGGAAGGAGGGCGGCGACTCGCTCACCGCAGAAGGTCCGGGGAATAAAACCGTACAGGTTGGGCGGCAGAGAAGAAGTTTTCTGGGGGCGATCGACGCGAAGAAAGCCTGTGTGTTTGTCGAGCTCATACTTCACTCGGTCGAAAGGTGTGATCTCTATGAACGCGTGTACGAGTTCAGGCGGATTCGGACCCACTTTGACGCCGTGCCATGGGTGTGGGCGGCTCCACTCAAATGATTCACGCTCGCTCATGCTTTTTGCCTCATTTTAGATTTTGGACCTCAATCAACTTCGCCAAGCTTAACGAGATCCCACACGGGATGCTTTCACGTTGTGATCAGCTGCCCTTGCGAGTTCGGCGAGCGGCCTTCGGCTCGCTATGGAATGAGGGGGTGTCTGCTAGTTTCGGCGGGTGCAAAAAGAGGATCTCGCAATCAATCATCCTGGCTATTGGCCTTCTTTTTGGCCCGTCGAGTGCGGTGGAAATCGCCGTCAGAAGGCAGTTCCTGGTCGATTGGACGCTGGGCGCGGTGCGGCTCGGGTTAAGTCGGTTCGCAACGGCCTTTGGAATGTCATGGTCGTTCGAAGAGATCCCGGCGAGTGGTATTTGGGCGGGACTTTACCGGCCTTTCAGGGGCCATCGCCCTATGGCTGGGTGCAGCGTATTGATCCGGAGTCGCTTGAGCCCATCGCTCAGTCGCCCAATCTGCCATGCGGAGAGCATGTTTGGTGCGGCGCCATCTTGGCGCATGCCAACGGCTCGATTTTCTCGGTGAATGGTTGCTATCTCCATCGACTCGATCCAGTTGACCTTTCGGTCTTGGCGGAGAGGCGGCTACCTGTTGATCGGAGTCACAATGGCTTGCTGGTTTTGGCGGATGGGAGCTTGGTGACGAAAGACCTTCGTCTCGAGGGGCAGGGGGGGACCACCCTGACTCGCCTTGATGCGGATTCTCTCGAGCTGATGGGCGAACCCTTCGTTTTACCTGAAGGATCCATGGGGCGGATCGCTGCGGATATCACTGAGGAGGGGGTCGAATTTATTTACGTGCCGGGAACCGAACACATTTGGCGCCTCCTGCGAGTCCGGGATGAATGGGAAATTGATGACTGGCGACCGCGATATCGCGATCCAAATGACTCTTATGGGCTGGCATGGGATACATGCCTTTCGGGAGGCTTCTGCTGGCTACATGATTGCGGAGATATTCCGCCGGTTAGAGCGATCCACGGAACTGAGCCGAATGGCCGGTGGTCCAATCCGCCCAACCTGTCGTGGCGGCAATCGGCTCCTTGGCGGGGCGCTCAGCGATTGATCCGAATCGACCTCTCCGACGGGAGTCAGGTCAGCCACGTCGCGCCCTTTGGGAAGGCCGCAGGCGGTATTATTGCTCCCCCGGTGCACGTGCCGTCTCATCAAATAGCAATCGCATGGGATTCGATCAACGGAGGCCTGGCGGGCTTGAATGATGAGACCCTCGAAACATTGTGGCAGCTGCCGATTCGCCCGACGATGCAACCCGTGGTGTATCCGGAGTCCGGCGAAATGGTGATCAATGACTTTACGGATCAATCCAGCGACGACTTGGTGGTGATCGATTTGGTGTCGGGTGACCTTGTGGATCGAGCCGAGACGGGTTCGAGGGTTGCCAACGGAATGTTCTTGTCTCCCGGTGAGGATCGAGATGTTTTTTATTGCAGCACCTTGACCACCGCCCGGGTGAGCTGGGGTTAGGGAGAGTCGTCGCGCGAGTTATTTATTCCTTCAGCTCCTCGACGTGAATCCCCGTAAAATTGAAGAGGCGTTTCGAGTGTGAAAGCGTGCAATGAATGAAGTTTTTTGTGGCATACGGGGAGGGGAAGTCGAATGTCAGATCGGAGTCGTCTTTGGGGCCGAAGGCTCTTGTGGGCCCTTGCAGTCTTTGGCGTGGCATGGATCGCTTTGGTTCTTTTTTTGAGGCAGGCGGACGGCCCGGTTTTTGTTTTCGCCGGCGGGCCTTTGGAGTCTGGCCAACCCGTCGAACTCGATGAGATCGACTGGCCATCTGCGGACGCTTTGCACGAAATCGAGATGGAATTAGTGGGGCCAGGGAGTTCTCTTACGCTCTGGTTCAGCGTTTCAGATGGAGTTCCCTACGTTGCGTGCGATCTCGACTGTGTCGGCGGCGTCCTGACGCGCTGGCCTCAGAAAGTTGAGCGTGATGACCGCGTCGTGGTTCGGATTGCCGGTCAAAAAGCGCCAGGCCAGCTTGTTCACATTCCACACGGCACGCAGGAGTATGAGACAGCGCGGATGGCGCGGAACTTGAAATACTCCGGTGGAGAGGGCGGTCGCGCCGCTGCTGAAACCGCCGCGCATGGAGCCGTTGTCGGGGTGGGGGAGGCGTTGACGGGTCGCGCTGCTCGTTCGGAACCCGGTGATCGCCTTTACCGCATCGAGCCGCGCCCAGAGTCTGGATCCAACTAGGCTCTGGTTGAGGTCGGGTCGACTGTGCTGAGCGGGTGTGCGGTGACCGTCAATTTGGACCCGCCGCTGTGCCTCGAGACAGCGGCGGGTCCAAATCGAAACGCTTAGTAGTCGCTCAGTTGCACTCGGGAGTACTCCTCGCCGTCAGCATCTCGGGCGATGAGGAATTCTCCGTCATTTTGGACGTTGACAAAGCTGCGACTGCCATCGGTCTCGGTGACCTCTACATCGACTGAGCCATCGCTTTGGAGACTCGAAAGAACGACGTTTCCCTCTGCATCCATCTTGCGATGCGTGCCCGTTGCTTGCGCGACGGTCACTTGGGCTTTCTTCTCGCTGATCGGGTTGGTTCCCGTCCAGAATTCAATGGAATTGACGACGAGAAGGTCGGCTGCTCCGGCGAACGGATAGACCGGCAAGACATAGAGCAGAACGAAAACGCCCTCTCGAGGCCACGGCTCAGGAGAGACTTCCATGTTGAATTGACGGACTTTGCCCGTCAGTGCCATCGAGCCGATACAGCCTGTGCTCGAAAGGGCAAAGAGTGTCACGGCCGCCATTATGGTGATTCGCTTGATCATCGATACTCCTTGATAGATGTCTGAGTCAATAAAACTCTGCTCACGGTCGAGAGACACTCCCACTGGAACGAAGGGTCTAACGGAGGCGAGCCAACAGGACTCTAGCTTGAACGGGGGGGGGCGTGCATCGCCCATTGGCCAAAAAACATGTGGAGGCGTGATTTGAGGCTCGGCAATTGGCCTGGGTTAGGTCCCGCGATGCCAGTTGGTCCTATGTTCCAGCTTGAGGCGGCTTGCGGGCCAATGACTTTGGGCGGAGCCTTCGCTTAGTTGAACAGAACGACCCTTTTAGTATCGGTCGGCATGGGGCATGAAGGGGTGCCCAATCGGAAAAAGCGTATCAAGGAGATCGAGCGTGTCTGCGTCGTGCGGTTCGAGCGAAGCTGATGGATCTTGCTCAAGGAGCGTCGCGATCGATAGGTGGCCTAATGCGAGTTGAAGAAGGGCTCCGCTTGAAAGCTTGAGGTTGAGCTTTCGCAGAGATTGGCCACCTTCGTTGAGGCGGATTTGATCGATCTCGTCCGGACCTTCCAGATTGAGTTCTACAGAAAGGTTGGAATGGGTAGAATTGGCGAGACGTGAGTCCATGACGTCGCGGAGCCGTCCGATCAAACGAACGGGCGCCAGGGCTAGCCCGATGCAGCCTGCCTTCCGAGAGTAAATGGTCTGCATTTCGAAGCCGTAGGTCATCATGCAATTGACCAAGGGATGGTTGGGGGGCAAAACAGCTTTGATTCGACGAATTCCTTTTTCGCGGGCGAGTGCGCCCAGCTTTCGCAGAGCGGCTTCGTGAAACGCTGAGCCTTGGCCGACGACCTCTCGGACCTCCATTTCGCCCGGCGATTCCACGATTCCGATGTAGCCTGCTGGGCAAATCCAGATCGCATGAGTTCTTCGCAAGAGCCAGGGCCAGAGATCAGTGCTCCGGACCAACGGGCCTGTGGCCATGGGTTGGAGTTGGTTGTACATCTGAAGGACGGTCGCGAGATCATCTTGCTCGACCCAAGGGCGAAAGATGTCCTCGCGTAACCGGGGGATGCCGGCCACTTCGATTTCGATTTCATTTTCCGCGGCGACGACGACTGCCCCAAGCCGTCGGTAGAAAGCTCCCCGCTTCGCGAATCCGAGGACGAAATCGAATCCGCGATCTTTAATTTGAGGAAGGGCTGCCAGAGCCACCTTCTTGGCATAGCCCTTGTGGTTGGCGTCAGGCTCGGCCGCGACGGCCTGAATTCCACCCATCCGAATGGGTACGCCGGCGACGAGCATCTCGAGGTCGAGGATTTGCCACTTCACGACGATCCGTCCTGCTTCTTCTCCTACCCAGCACAGGTCTGGAGGCATGAAAGGGCATTCATGGTAAGCACTTTTGAGCAAGTCGGAGGTGATTTCGTACTCGTCGGGATCGCCAAATATTCGGGCGGTCAGGTCCGAAACGGCATCAATATCTTCTGGTGTCATGATCCGGACGGTGGCCATGCGAACCTTTCAGTATTCGATGGTGGGCGATTGAACCCGAGCGTCAGACTGCGGCCCAAATTTAGCAGGCATGGTCGGCTTTGCTGAGACGTGGCGCTCAAGGCTCGCGAGGAAAATCAATTTTGAAGGGGCTTCAAAGCGCCAGAATCTAAGTATTCATCAATTCGGGTAATGAGCCCCTCGGTGTCAAAGCGCAGGACGATACAGATGTCGATGACGACTTCGACGCCGTCACGGCGAGTCATTCGAACATCGTGCTGCTCGACGACAGCTTGCTGACCTACGATGCATCGGCGGTTTTCATAGCTGAAGTCAGCAAGCGATTCGACAAGGCCCTGCATAGAGCTCAAAAGATCCCGTGCGTTGACTTCGTGACCTGAGATATTTTGTATAGCCCGTGCGTCCGGGTGAATTCGAGCCAAAGCGCTGTCCCATTTTCGGGCGGAGATATTGGCAAAGAATTTTTCGGTGAGTGCTTGCAGGCCGCTCGGGTCGCTTTGGGTAGTCATCTTTCAATCCTCCCTAGAGGCGCCCGGCAGATTCATTATGTTGTTTCGTTGGGCGCACATCAGCCCCTGATCTGACCTGCGGGCTTCCCTCGGCGAGAGTGGAATCCAGCTTTTGACGAATGCCTACGCTGGGCTTGAGGCGGTTGGCTTGTCGGTACTGCTCAGCGGCTTCTTTGAAACGGCCTTGGTCTCGAAATAGGTCGCCGAGTTGCTCGTAGGCGACACTTTCGGAAGGTTCGATCCGTATTGCATCTCTGAGGTGCCGGATGGCTTCCTCGGTTTGGCCTCGTCGCCGCAGAATAACGGCCATTCCGATATGAGCTTGGAAGCTGGGAGAGAGGGATAAGGCTTGGGCGAAGTGTTTTTCGGCTTCGACATCGTCGCCGCTTCGGGCCAGAGACGCCGCGAGGTTGTAGTGGGTGCGAGAGGCCTCTGGGGTCAGTGCGAGCGAGGCTCGATACATTTCTTGAGCATCATCCGGCATTCCGAGCCGCTCAAGCACGAATCCGAGATCGTTGTAAATCGCGGGTTGTGGCTCAAGCGCAAGGGACTCTCGGTAATGGGCTTCGGCCAGTTCGAGTTCTCCGAGGTCCACCGACGCCAAAGCCAAATTGTTATGGGCTTTCCAATGCGTCGGATCCACTTCCACTGCGGCTTCGAGCGTCTCGATGGCTTCTTCGCTTCGACCCAGTTGAAAGAGGGAGAAGCCCAGCGAATTCAGGAGTTCAGGGTTTTTCGGTTCCGACTCAAGTCCGCGACGATAGGCTCGGATGGCCCCGGGGTAATCGCCCGTGCGCTCATTGGCCATTCCAGCCCGGAGGAAGGAGTAGGCATCGAGAAATTCTTCCCGGATCTTTGCGATGGAGTCCGGTCGAAGGGGAACGAATTCAGGAATGTTCGCGGCCCGGTCTTTGGCCGTGAAACGGTCCAGCACAACCGCCGGCGATGATTCGCCCGCTTCGTTGATATGAGTCAGGAAAAGTTGCGTGTAGGGTGTGTTGGCCTTCGATGAGAAAACGAGCCAGCGACTGTTCGACGACCAACTGTGCCAGGAGTTCATCAGCGGCGTATTGGCCTGAAGTCTTCGAGGATCGCCTCCCTCTGCTGGAATGATATAAAGCTCACTGTCGGGCATGAGGAGCATGTAGTTTTCAGCCTGACAGTAGATGATCCATCGTCCATCGGGGGAGTATTTGGCGAAGAAGTTGCTCATGCCATTGTGTGATGCGCCCAGGAGCGGTTTGGCTTCCCCGCCTCGCCCCTCATTAAAGGGCACTTGATAGAGATCAAATTTGAAGGGCTCTCGGTCTTCAACAAATTCCGGAACATCATTTTCATTCAATAGAATGCCGGGTGCACTCTCGATCGATTCTTTTCGGTACACTTCCGTTCGTGCAAATACGATTGTTTTTCCGTCCGGGCTCCAAGTCGGATTGCTTTGCACGTACTCGGGATCGTCGGCCCCTGGTAACGGGAAGTATTGACCTGTCTCGGTGTCATAAACGACTAGGATTCCCTTGATGGGAAAAAAGAGTTGCGAGAAAGCGATTTCCGGGGTCGCGACAAAGACCGCACGATCTTTGACGGTGCTGATGACGTAGCGTCCATCGGGAGAAATCTGAGAAAGAAGCCCGAAGGTGGCCTCTCCATCCTCGCGTTTGTAGTCGCTCCAAGTGATGATTTTTTCGTCGTTCAGCACCATTTGCTCGGAGACGGGGAGAACCGCATAGCCCCCCTTGTCGTTCCCATAGTCCACGTCGAGCCCCAGAAGGGTTCCGTCCCCCGAAAATGAGTGGCAGTTTCCGCAGACGGGCAGATTCTCAAGGACGATCGGCGGTGCAGTTTCCGAATCGATGCTTCCAAAACGCCAGCGAATGCGGGCTGGATCTTGGACGGCTTCGATAAAGGGGAGGGGCACCTCCCGATAAAAAATGGCATCGCCCACGGGGTCCTTGGACGTCCGTAGCTTTTGCTGGGCCGACGAGACGGCTATTCCCTCGGCGTCGAGGCCTACGATCTGGACTTCTGTGGCGTGACCAAGGCTCCACTCTTTAAATGAAGACCAATCCTCCGGGCTAGGCCGCCAGGATGGAACAGCGCTGAAAGCTTCGATCACTCTTCCTCGGGAAGCGGCGGATGGCCCTAGCCGAATTTTCCAGCGGACGGTTTCCGCTCGGGCGTCCGTCCAGCGCCAGGTCGGGGCGATGATTTCCGGAGGAAAAACGGTCTGATCCAAGGGGTAGAGAATTTGGATTCCCTCCGCTGGGTCGGGTGCGGATAGGGAAACAGGCGTGTCGCTTGAATTTTCACAGGCGATGACAAAAAAAGAGCACAGCCCCGCAAGGAGGCAGGCGAGCCTCGAGTGTCGAGGGGCGCTGAGGCTATGGGCCCGCGGGGGGTCGGTCGAGGGTTGCATCTGCATGGTCTCTCGATTCATCCGTTGGTTGAGGTCGAAGGCCGCCGATGGGGATCGGCAGGGGCCTCGGCGCATCGCCCGTAAAGATAGCGAGGAGGAAGATTTGGGTGCGTCATCTTGACTGAATCCGTTGACTTTTCCATTTGCGACCCGTAACAATACCCTCTGAGGGGAAGTTGCCATCTCTCTGCGTTCTGTCGTGAGTGAACAGCCCCATTCTTTGTGGTTTAGTTGCCGCTCAATTTTTAAATTCAGAGGCCCAAAATGAAGACCCGCCGTTTTCTTGTTCTTCTCGGAATTGCTCTCTTGGCCGCTGCCTCAGCGGCGAACGCGGGAATTCATCGCGTTCGGCCGGGTGATTCGATTCAGGCTGCAATCGATGCGGCTTCGCCCGGCGACACGATCTTGGTTTCACCGGGAACGTATGAAGAAGAAGGGAATGCGGAATACGGACTTCGGATTGCCACCGACAACCTTCGCATCATTGGTAAGGTGAGGCCTCGAAAAGGGGAGGCGGGCAAGGTCCGACTGCTCCACAGCGGAACCCAGCAGACCGGGATCTATGCGGCTCCCGACGGATGTGAGTTCAAAGATTCCGAGTGTCCGGAGCAACTGGAAGGCTTTTACCTGCGAGGCTTCACCGTGGAAGGCTTCCCCGTCAACGGCATCCAGACTCGCTGGGTTGATGGTTTCAAGTTCGTCCGCAACGAGTCGGTCAACAACTTGAACAACGGCATCTACCCAACGCTTTCTGCGAACGGGCTGGTCTCCCATAACACTTCCTACGGGTCCTTGGACAGTGCGCTTTGGGTGGCGGGCTCTGAGCATGTTCGGGTGATCGGGAATGAGGTTTACGGCAGCCCGATTGGCTTCGAAATCACCGTTTCCAACGACGTCACGGCGATCTTCAACCACATCCACGACAACACAGTGGGGGTGGGGCTGTTCCATCCGAATGCTGCGGGAAATCCTCCGCTGCCGGTGATGGAGGACTGGATCCTGGCCTTCAACCGGATCGAGGACAACAATATGCCGAACACCGCGCCACCGGGCAGCTTTCAGGAAGGGCTGCCGCCGGGCGTTGGAGTTCTCTTAACCGGGGTTTCAGACACGGTGATTGGACTCAATACGGTTGAGGGAAATGATTTCGTGGGGATTGGCGTACTGGGTTGGTGTACGGCGAGCGCTCTCGGCGACCCGAGTCGCGATTGTCAGAATAACCCGCCTAAGACGGACCCCTCGGCCAACAACAATCTGGTTGTAAGGAATTATCTCGTGGATAACGGGACGGCTGACCCGCCGCCGTTGCCGCTGCCCGGAGTCGATATTCTCTACCTTCAAACGCCCTCGATCGAGCCCGGCACAGGGAACTGCTTTCGGGATAACTATCCGGAGGGGTACAGCTTCTTCGCCTTGCCGGGCGGTGCGCTTCCCACGGACGGCTGTTAGGGGAGAGGGTCGCGGCGTCAGGCTGCTGCGTCACGCTTGGCGGGCGCCGTGGCTGAAGGGTGAGCGGTCCGTCAGCGGACCGGCCTAGCAAATCCAATCGTCGTGAAGCCAATGGGCAAAGTGTCTTTCCATCCCCCGGCCATCACCCTCGAACGGAACGGCTGTCGGGTCATCGTCCGCCGCGTGCCCAGTGTTGACGGGGAGGAACTTTTTCTCACCGCGGAACCCCAAGTCGCGGGCACGGCGGCCGATCAGGCCACTTTTGTTTTTGAAGGGGTCTGTGAGGCACTCAGCGGCTTGGCTGAGGGCCGAAACGTATCCATCCTGACGCTGAACCTCTATCTCCAAAACATCGCCCGGGATCGGGATGAAGTGCGTGCGGCGCTCCGCCAGAGCTTTGAGCGCCATGGGCTCGGAGACCTGGTCCCGGTCTCTTTTGAGATCGAACAACCGCCCGCCGATGAGTTGGCTTGTTTTACAGCGGCCATTCAGGTGCTCCTGACTCCCCTGTCGGCGTCACCGATGTGCACGCTTGTTCATGGGCCGCCGGAGGGCCCAGGGGAGGCTGGCACGGAGCCTAAGGGCGTTCGGGTTGCTCGCGAAGGAGAAGTTCATCTCTACGCCTCGGGTCTCTACGGGCGGGGGGAGGCCGCATCCGAGCAGGCGCTTTCGATGTTTCAGGTGGCCGAAGCCATGCTGGAGAAATCCGGATTGGCGTGGACCGACGTCGTGCGGACGTGGATCCATCTGGCCCAGATTGATCAGGACTACTCGGCCTTGAATGAAGCCCGTCGATCTTTTTTTCAGTCCCGTTCACTGAACCCGGTGCCGGCCAGTACGGGAATCGGGGGTCAGCCGGTCTCGCCGGAGCATCGACTCAGCCTGGGGCTCTATGCTTGCCGTCTGCCAGAATCCGTTATCCGTCATAAAAGGCCGATGAGTGCATCGACCCTCAATGAGGCGCCAACGTATGGAGCGGATTTTGTGCGGGGGATGCGCGTCGAGGACGGGAAAAGAGTTTCTCTCTATGTCTCGGGCACGGCGAGTATCGACGAGGAGGGTCGGACGGCCCACGTGGGCAACATTGAGGCGCAGATTGAACGCATGCTGCTGAATGTTTCGGCGTTGCTGACAGAGCAAGGTGCCGATGCGCGGGACATCGTTTCAGCCACAACCTATCTCAAAGAGCCGGGGGATCGGGGGCTTCTCCTCGACCGATATCAAAGGGCTGGCTTCCAGGGATTCCCGCACACGTTGGTGATTGCCCCGATCTGTAGGCCCGAACTCCTCTGCGAGGTGGAGGTTGTGGCCGTCCGGGCTTTGGGGCCTGTTACATAAGTCCGACGGGGTTCCCATGCTCTTCACAGGGCGGCGCCCCTCTGTCCCGGGTTCCGAGGCCGCTTTTCGGCGGCTCCGGAACCCGAGCAGGCACGGGGATGCCTAATCCAGTGGCTCGAACGGAGCGACGAGATCGCGCCAGCCCCATGAGGGCTTGATCAAGGCGCGCGACCACTCGTTCAGCCGGACTCCGTCCACCTCCTGCGTGTAGAAAAGGGGACTCTGTACGGCGGTATGGGAGGCATCTTTACTGACGATGAAGCGCTTGAAACGGAAGGGGTGACGAGCCCGCAACTCGTCGGTCTGCTCAATGATCAATTCTCGATATTCTTCCTGAGTCGGCACCCCTAGAAAGAAGCGATTCGTGCCATCGCCATCCGTCTCGTACCACCCTTCCCGAATCGTGCGATCCCGCCGCAGCCGCCAAGCGATCACGGCGGTGGCCTTCCCCAGGGCATCACAATCCTCACAGCTCTCAGGATAGAACTGGCCAAATTGCCAATCCTCGGCTCGGGCCGCGATGGCCTCGGTGGCGGCCAAATTGACCGTGAT
This sequence comes from bacterium TMED88, assembly GCA_002171515.1. GTDB lineage: Bacteria > Myxococcota_A > UBA9160 > UBA9160 > UBA4427 > TMED88. The sequence continues at coordinate 24,704 of NHEP01000200.1, forward strand.
GGGTCCTGCGTCATTCAGTACGCTCAGGTTGGTCTGATTCCTCCAAAGAAACCGAACGAGGAAGGGCGCAAATCCATCGACGCCCACTCCTCCGGCGCTTGAGCCCGACAGCGTAATTTCCTTCGCGTCTGGGAAGAGCGAATGGCCGACGTCCATCGCGGCGCTTTGGTTTCGAAGGCCTCGGTGATAGCGAACCGGTCCGAGCGGGTAATTGGGGTCCTCGACATCATTGTCCCCGGAAAAAACTGAACCGTCGCAGTAGGGCATATAAACGATGGAGTAGTCGGCAAAAGGATTGTCCGGGTTGTCAAAGTCCCAGATGCCGACCCGGTCCGTGGGCGGTTCCTGATCTTCTGAAAAGGCATTGCAGAAATAGAAGTCCTGCCAGCAGGCGCCTCCGCCCTGTTCGAAGATGAGTAGTTTTTCGGGGTCTCCTTCTCGAGTAAAGGCTGAGAATTCTGTGCCCGAAATGCAGATTGGCCCCTCGCCTCCTTCTGTGTCAAAGGTGTGCTTGGTCCAGCCATCACCGACGTCAGTCGTGGAGGCCGGTTCGAACTCGCCGAGATATTTGTTGACGCCGGCTGCTTCAAGTTCAAGATAAGCCCAGAAATCGAGGCCCGAACAGCGCGCACCGAAGAGAGCGATCGATGCAACAGCAAGGAATACAGCGAGTTGGGATTTTTGGATTGATCGGACCGACATGCTTCCTCCGGTAACTTGGCTGTGCGTTGGATTGAGCGCGTTTTTTCCGAGGACACTTTTCGAGGTCGAGAAGGAAAAGGCTTCTCGACCCACTGGCCGACGGGAAACGCGAATCGTCCAACACTACTTCGGAGAACGGCGATTCGATTTAAGTGGAAGCTTCAATTCCGAGTAAATTTCTCGAACCCAGCGCCCGATTGCGTATAAATACCCAACCCCAGGTGCGGGTTGACGTTTTTTCAATACGTAGAAAGAGCGTGATGGTAAGACCTTGGGTGGTTGATGGGTTTCCGGATCTAAGCGTTCGGTTCTTCCCAATCGATCGAATCCACGAGCTGGTGAAAGCCATATCGATCGGCGGCACGCAAAAAATTTAGATGTTCGCGCTTGTCATATTGAACGGCTTTAAATCCAAGAGAGGCAGCGGCTCGCACATTCTCCGGTAAATCGTCAACGAAAAGTGTTTCGCTTGGAACAAGGGAAAACTCGCGGGTCGCAGCCTGAAAGATGGCGGCATCGGGTTTGAGGGCGCCCACGTCATCGGAATAAATCCCACCCTGGAACTCGTTAAAGATGGGGAAGCGTTCGAAGAGAAATGATCGATGGATCTCGTTCGTATTTGAAAGCAGGAGCATTCGGTAAGAGTTTCCCGCATGGCGGACGGTTTTCCACATGAGGTCAATGGGATCGAAAATTTCCTGCCAGATATCTCGGAACGCCTGAGCACTGCCCCGAAAGTGAAGAAGGTCCATGCCTTCGGATATGAAGGTTGAACTATCAATTGCCCCAACTTCAAATTGATCTTTTAGGGGCCTGAGAGAACGGATGGGGTCGGGATGGCCGACTGTCTCAGAGATCAGGCGATTACGAGCTCGGTCAAAGTCGAAACTCACTAAGACGTTTCCGATGTCGAGAAGGATTGTCTTCATTTGTTTCGACGGTCGGGCAGTGTGTTGATTGGGCGCATATTCGCAGAAGAATGGGCTGATGCACGTCGCCATTTCGGAATCGGCGGTGCTCTGGCGTTTTCGTTCCGAAGAAAGCATAGGACTGTTCATCGGGATGTCGTGAACCGGGAGATAGGCCATCCCCAGGGCGCGATTTCGAGGTTAATTAAGTTGGTTTGTGAACCCCTTAGGGCCCCAATTGCATCATGCTGATTTTTACCGATCCTCGGTGAATGCGGCCCGGTCGAGGCGGATGATGTAAAAATTCTCCTCAGCGGGGCTTTGAGCCCGTAGACTAATGCGGTCAACCCCTCGCAGGCAGTTGTTGAGGTGGATTTTGTGAAAGGCGGGATGCTGGTTTGGGTCTGAAGCTGGATCTTTGGAGCGGGCAAGAGACGCTCCACAGTGCGACGGCTAGGCTGCGAAGATTTTGGAAGGGTAGCCTTGAGAGTGCGTGTAGCTTTGTGGGCTTGGTTGTCCTGCTCACGCACTTCGGTTGGCAGAGCGCTGAGGCGTATGACCCGTTTGCGCCAGCGCCCGATCCGGCGGTCTGTTCACTGGACTACGTGTTGCCGGGGGATCTTCCTCAGCCGATTCCAGCAGAGGCCACGAGCTCGGATTTTATGCAATTTGCCTGGCGAAGTTTTCTGGCTTTGAATGCCCCCGAAGTCGGGGGAGAGATTTCTGTTGAAGGGGACAACCGAACGCAATGGTCGCGTTGGTCTTCCACCGCAGATCTGCTGAATCAACGGGAGCCTGGCCCTTCGGGTTCTCGATATTACCCGCCCGCTTGTCGACGAGTGAGAGGGCACCGTCGATTTAGAGCGCTGCAGCAGGTGGGCAAGGTCGACGATTCATTCTTCGAGGCGACGACAGGAGGGCTGTCGGATGACCCCGTGATTGATCAAAATGGAAACTTTGTTCGCTACGAGATTCTCTTGAGCCCGGCTACCTACAACGAGATTGTGGAGACCCAGCTGTATAAGAGAGAAGTCTTGCTCGGTCTTACGGAGGACGTCAATCTGCAATGCGGGGACGTCACCTATGTGGGCGGAGACCCCGCGGATCCGCGGAGTGGGTCGATGGTGGTCAAGGCTGCCTGGATGGAGGCGGAGGGTCTGAGCCGGTCGGAGAAAACCGAGTACCACACAGAGAGACTCCTAGTCTTTAATCCGGGCTATCGAAATTCCACAGGAGAGGACACCTGTGAGCTAAAGGAAATGGCGCTCGTCGGGGCTCATGTCGGGCGGAAAACGCTTCGCCAGCCCAACTGGACGTGGGCCACTTGGGAACACCAAAACAACGCGCCGGATTGTACCGAGCAGATGCCGCTGGCTGTGAACGATGCGGGCCGCGTTGTGCCTGGAGCGTCTAAGCCGAATCAGAGCTGCCCCACAGAAGACATGGGTGAGTACGCCTTTAGCGGGGCCGAATGTCTTGATTCGGACGCCTGTAACGCGTGTAACGCCACATTCTCAACCGGAAACGCCCCTTCAGAAGACGAGTGCGTGAATCCCTTTACGCCGGAGGGGCTTCGCTGGTGCTTGGATCTACCGCCGTCTGCGGTAGCGGGCAAATCGCAGATTTGCCGACAAGTTCCGACGCGCTCTGGGTCGTGTACCGGGGATGCGAGAACCTTGTGTGATACGGATGCTGACTGCAGTGTGGCAGGCGGAGTGTGCGTTGATCAGTACGAATCGGTCAATCAGTGGAATGTCGCGTGTCAAGATTTGATCAATCAGGGGGGCGGGGATTCGGTCTGGTCCCGCTATGAACTGATTGGTATTCAGTGGCTAGCAAAAAGTTTTTCTGAGTGCGCCAATGTCCAGTCCTCTGTTGTTTCGGGTGGGCGGGTCGATACTTCGTTATTGCGAGATTCGGTTCAACTCCATGGCTCTTTTGGTGAGTCCCAATATGCGCGCCCAATCCTGGGGAACACCAGCATGGAAAGCTATGAGCGTGCGAACTGTTCTGGGTGCCACGCGAAAGCGTATCTCCCAGGGGTTTGCTCGAACGATCCGGCCCAGTCCTGTGATTCCTTTCGAGACTGCTCGGGGAAAGCAACCTGTGCTCAGTTTTCAACTGATTTCATGTATTGGCTTGCCCTCGAGGCTGCGGCCCCGCCCGACGTCCGGTTTGAGGGAGGGCGCTTCATTCCCTCTGGACCCCTTGGGCGGAGGCAGGCCTTTCGGTGGCGCTGGAGTTCAGCAAAACCGATCGAATATGTTCCTGAGCGTCGAGGCGGTGACGACCCGCGATGTCTAGACGACCCTCGTGGAACCGTGAAAGCCGCCGTGCGGGTTTTTGACAATGCGACCGGATTGGATTCCGGAGAAATCGAACTGCCTTGTCAGCATTGGCGGGCGCTCAAAGGGGCAAAGGGGTTTCGGTATCGCGACCCGGCGGGTCTATGTGATTCGGTCCTGATTCGTAAAGGACGCCGGCTTCGAGTGCGTTGCCGCGACCCGCGTCTTCTGGACCTTGACGAATCGGGAGGGGACGGTTTCGAGACGGTTGTTCGGATCGGCCGGACGCGTTTATGCGGTCGATTCGGACGGTCGACGGAGCAGCCCTCGCTCTTCGAAGCGGATCGTCGGTTGGGCTTGTCCGCCGACTGTCCGGTGCCTCATGGGATCTTGGGTCCAATGGATGCGCTTACGGAAGGCGTGAGCGGTCCAGAGGATGCCTTCGGTTCGCGCTGAGAGCGTCCACGGAAAGGGGTTCGACCAGTCGGAGGTTGACTGGTTACGCTAAGGTCGGTCTTCATCATTAGAGCGTGGAGTTTTCGTGGAAAAGCAAAACCGACGGTGGGCAGTTTCCGGGGCTGAAAATCGAGGCGCTTATGCTCGAACGGCAAGGGTCGTCGTTGGGGTCATCGATCGACGAAAATGTCAGCGGCCTTTGCGCGTTCTCGCCGGGCTGGGGGCAGCCATGATGATGACTCTGGGGTGCGGTACGAACCCCGATGCCGATTTTGTCGACACGGCCAACCAAATCTGCGGAGATGGCAATGCGCAGCTGGCCAAAGTGCAGGATGCACTTTCTCGAGGAGAGGGCGGTTTGACAGCGTCCCGCCAGCGCTCGTTTGTCCTGAAGGATTTTATCCCCGGGGTTGAGCGTCAACTCGAGGCGATTTGGGGACTCGAAATGACGGCAGAAACCCGGGCCGGTGTGGCCCGAATGCAGCTGGCTGCCCAAGCCGCTCTTCAGGAGTTGAAGAGACAACCCGATCTCCTCTTCGATGCATCGGAGGACCAAAGCCTCTTTGCCGGAGTCGACCAAGCCGCTCAGGCGCTGGGCTTAAATCAATGCCGAGCGGACCCGGTTTCCTGATGGAAGGTAAGCCCGCGGCGCTTCCGAGCCCACGATGCGGCTTAATCGATCGGGTTGGGTGGGAACTGTCCTGTGTTGGCCGAAAGTCCGCCATCGACAGGGATGCAAGCGCCCGTCACAAATGAAGCAGCCGGAGAAGCCAGAAAGTGAATGACTTCGGCGATTTCCTCGGGTTGGGCCCAGCGCTGCAAGAGCGTTTGCCTTCGTAGGCCCTCGAAGGTTTCTGGGCTTGCCTCTTCAATTCCCGCAGTCATAGTTGTCCGGGTCGGGCCGGGGCATACGCCGTTGACTCGGATACCGTGGCGAGCGAGGTCCACCGCCGCAGCTCGCACGAAGTTCACAACCCCTCCTTTGGCGACGTTGTAGGCCCACATTCCCGGATCTCCTCCGAGGCCTGAGACGGATGCAGTCATCACCACCGCTGCCTGGGGTGATGCACGGAGAGGCTCAAAGGCGGCCCTCAGTCCCAGGACCATCCCTCGGAGATTGACGTCCATGACTCGATCGAACCGCTCTAAGGGCAAGTGATCCAGTGTGCCCGGTGCGGTGATGCCCGCATTCAGCACAAGAACATCTAAAGAACCGAAGGAGGAGAGGGCGGTTTCGACCATGGCCTGATTGTCGGATTCGAGACGAACGTCGCCCGCATGAGGCCGGACGTTGGGCCAGCCTTCCGTCCAAGCGAGGGCCTGACTATCGATATCTTGGGCGATGACGTTTGCGCCGCGAATGGCGAGAAGCTCAGATGTAGCGCGACCAATCCCGTGGGCGGCGCCGGTGACCACCGCGACGCCGGGATCAGACATCGCGCAAACTCGTACGAAGAATTGGACAAAACAAGCGGGCGGTTCGGTCGGGCGAGCATGTGGAGAGCCTCGTAAGACGTCGATCGCTGGCCCTCAAGACGAATGACTTTCTGTTTGGGAGTACCAGATGGGAGAGGTCCAGAGTCTCTCCTGAATTGTTCTCGGCGTAGGTGGGTTCGTGCACCCCGCCGGCCGGTCCTGGCTGGGCAGTTGGTTGCATTGCCGCTGGCTCCATCGACAGGAAGGGTTCTCAAGGACTCGGGCGTAGTAAACGGCCCCACGGTCTGGGTCGAAATCGGGGTCAGACCAAACGGCGCAGAGCGTATCGGTCCCCTCGCCCCGGGGTTCGCAGGTGTCGAGGTCGACATCGGCGTTGTTAGCACCGCCCGCGACGTCAAAGACTTTTTCGTAAAATTGGCCGTCGTCTCCGAGCCACCCCTTAATGATCTGGGCGCGCTGGAGAAGGCCGCCGGGATGCCCCGGAATGCCCGTGTCCCGCATGGCGGAAACGATGAAAGTGGGTGACGCCTCAGGGTGAGGCGGCTGGGGCAGATCGCTCCCCATCGGGACCCCAGTTGCATATCCTTGTTCGACAAGGTCGCTGCGCTGGCAGAGGTCTTTGGGGTATTGCCATCCGCCAAAGAACCGGGCCGTCATGCGAGGGCCGCTGGTGCCGAAGACTTCTCTTTTCTCGAGGGCATCGAAGAGCGAGTCCCGAGAATTCTCCTCAGCCCAGACGCCGGCCAGCCCGCCCGGGCTGGCAATGATGTTGAAGACCGCGCCAATTCCGCCGTCCGCCCGCGTTTGGAGTCTTTGCTTGATGGTGGCATCGTCCGAGCCATGCCAGCCATCGTAGCTGTATTCCTCGACGTCGCCGGGATTGGCGTTGTGGGCGTCTGTGGCCGCCACGATGCCAAGCTTGTAGGGATTGACTCCGATCCGATCTTGCTCTCTCAATCCCTCAACCAAAACATGCCGCACGTAGTCGAGTCGCGATACGCACCCTTGCCCGGCGAGGGCGCCCCGGCCAGTGCCCTCTTCGCAGTCCTCTGTGTCGGCGGCCCGCCACTCTTCGTAGTCGCAAAACTCGTCCGGCGCGCCGACCACGCCATACATGTCGTTACGGCACTCTGAATCTCCCTTGATCTGAGAGATCTCGACCAGAGGTTCCAGTTCTGCGCGGAGCCGGGCCATGGATTGCTGTTCGGAAAGTGGACGATCACGCCCTGGCACCGTGAACATACGTCCGTTGCTGAGGTTTGAGTTGTGCGGGAGCGTGAGGGCGTCGCAACCCGTCCCTGCTTCGAGGCATTCGTCTCTGAGCTTCGACCAAAGATCGTATACGTCGGGGTAGTCGATCCAGGCAGTGGGCGTTTCGGGCACTGCATGATTTCGAAAAATCACGTTGTGGTGAACTTTTGCAAGGCCCGGTGTGGCGGTGTACTCGTAGGCATTGAAGGTTGTAAAGCGGCAATCAGAGGAGCGATCGTAGTGACGTTCCGCGGCCGCTTGTTGTTCGCGCCAAACCTGAGTCATTGCTTCTTTGCACAGTGCCAGGTCGTCACCACAAAGTTCTGGCTTTCGCGAAGGGACTTCCTGGGTTCGATCGATGCTATTGGAAAGAGCGCCCATCCGCGCTGCGAAGCCTCCGGGTGGTCCAGGGGGTGGCGGCTTCTCACCCCGGTAGATTTGACAGCCTTCCGAGTCGTACTTGGCCGATCCAGGACGTGTGCAGAGGTAGACTTCTCCTTGATACGACGCATGGTCCGTCAAGGCAGCAAAGTCAAGGGGCCTTTCCAGCTGGGCCGTGCGCATCGGTTGATCATCTTGTGCAGCGGGCAGCGAGATCGGGCGACCCTGAGCAAAACCATAGACATCGTCGGGTGTGCCCCGGACCTTCCACAACCAGGCATCCATTGAGAGGCTTGAGTGGACGTGAAGCTCACCCCAAAAGGGTTGCTTGAGGGGATCCCGATGGTCGCAGGGAGTGCGATCTTCGCTGTAGGCACGACCAGAGGGTGCAAGGGCTCGTTCCGGCTCGGCGGCAGCGGGCTCGACGGGATTTTCCGCCGAGCAGGACAGAATGACCAGCCCAGTGAATGTCAGGAGCATTGCGGTGAGTTTTTGGGCGAACCGAGAATGGGATCGGTCGGAGCGTCTCAGCATCAGGCTACCTTTTCTTGATAAACGAATCGGTATCGGAGGGGACCGGCTTTGTCGGATGCGAACCCAGTGCGGTGTAGCATATGGATCGTCATCCGCGGGTTGAACGTTTCTTGAACTCACTTCGATCGACGACGGAGGATCAGATTGTGCCGCGCCTAACCACTTCTCGGGTGCTGCGGACGGCCCAAATCGCCATCGTGGCCTTTCTCGGATTCTATGTCGCCTTGGTCGCGTGGGGAAATTTCAGCGACCCTGACACCAATTTTATCTTCGTCGAACATGTGATGCGAATGGACACCACCTTGGGTCGACCCGCTCTGATGAACCGATCCATCGACAGTCCCGTGGTGCATCGTTTGGCCTTTGGCTTGATTTTCTTCGCTGAATCGATCATCGCGGTGCTGTGCCTTTTTGGCGCCGCGCTGCTCGCACGCAAGCTGGGGGCGGAACCGGCCGCTTTCCAAGCTGCCAAAGGAGTAGGGCTCCTCGGGTTACTGGGGGCCGTTTGTCTTTGGTTCTTTGGTTTTCAGGTGATCGGCGGGGAATGGTTTGCTTCGTGGCAAAGTGAGGGGTGGAACGGTCTGGATTCGGCGGAGAGAATCTCTTCATACGCGCTCGGGGGCCTCATCTTC
>NHEP01000201.1 GCA_002171515.1 bacterium TMED88
AGCGCTGGCTCGCGATTCCGGGGTTGCTTCGCTTCCAACCGGGCGAAATTGCCAAATTTGCGACGATCCTTGCGGTGGCTGCTGTCATTTCGCGGCGGGAAGGACACGAAGAACTCTCGACTCGCCGCGCGTTGATTGCAGCTTCCCTCGCCCTTCCTCCCATGCTGTTGTTGATCATCCAACCCGACCTGGGCAACACCCTGCTGACCGCGATTCTCGTGGCAGGGCTCCTCGTCGTCGGCGGGACTCGCTTGGCTCGACTGGTCGTCCCCGGCGTGCTGATGATCGGTTTCGTCGTGACCTACGTCGCGCTTAATGCCTACGCGCTCAGGCGCATCACGGGCTTCCTTGACCCCTGGGCAAACAAGCTGGGTGAGGGTTACCAGTTGGTCCAATCCATGGTCGCTTTTGGTCGTGGCGGACTCTTTGGAGTCGGGATCGGGAATGGCCAACAGAAGCTGGCTTATCTTCCCGAAGCCCATACCGACTTCATCCTGGCGCTGGTCGCTGAAGAACTCGGGCTGATTGGGGTGCTCATCGTCCTCGGAGGATTCGCCGGGCTGGTGATGGCCGGCACCCGGATTGCTCGTCGATCGGTTCAACGATTTGACCTCCTGGTCGCTTTTGGCATGACGGCCCTGTTAACGGTCCCCGCCCTGATTAACGCATCGGTCGTGATGGGTCTTCTTCCGACTAAGGGGCTGACCCTCCCCTTTCTTTCCTACGGTCGAACCTCTCTCATCATGTCCTGCGTCGCCTTGGGACTGCTGCTGGGTTGCGCTCGAGATGAGAATCCGGACCGAAAAAGGACGGGAAACACGCGATGGCGTTGAGCTGGATCATTGCAGGCGGGGGAACCGGCGGGCATGTCACTCCAGCCCTGGCGTTGGGTGAGCTGATCGCCGGACGGGGCGACTCGGTCGCCTTCATCGGATCCCAGCAGGGATTGGAATCTCGCTGGGTTCCTGCCGCGGGTTTTGAATTGATCGCTCTCCCCAGCCAGCAAGTCATGGGCCGCAAACTCCTTGGACGGGTCGTCGGCCTTTTCCGGACCTTGATGCAAGTCGGCCGAGCTCGATCCGCTCTGCTTCATCGCGGCGCCGACGTCGTCATCTCCGTGGGGGGATTCGCCGCGGTGCCCGCGGCTCTCGCGGCGTGGCTGACTCGAACCCCCCTGGTACTCGTTGAACCCAATGCGATTCCAGGGCGGGTCAATCGACTCAGCGCTCGGGTCGCGCAGCGTATTTTCGTAGGCTTTCCGGAAGCCGCGGCTGCACTTGCCGGATACGGGGAGCGCGTCGTTGAATCGGGGGTTCCCCTGCGAAGCGCGCTCATTGAGGCCTTTCGAGCAGCCCCCCGCCGCCATCGCCCCCATTCACCCCTTCGGCTGCTGGTTTTCGGAGGCAGCCAGGGGGCCCGACAACTGAATGAATCCATGATCGCTCTGGCGGGTTCTCTGGCCAATAGCCCGCTGACGATTTTCCACCAAACAGGAGAGCACGACCGAGAACGAGTGAGCGCGGCCTACGCGTCTGCCGGGGTCGAGGCGGAAGTGGTCGCCTTTGAGCCCGATATGCCCAGCCGCTACGCCTGGGCGGACGTCGCTCTGGCGCGGGCCGGCGCCCTCACAGTCACCGAGCTGGCGATGGCGGGGCTTCCCGCGTTACTCGTCCCCTACCCCTACGCGGCAGACGACCACCAAGCCGCCAACGCCCGCGCCCTCGCATCGGCGGGCGCCGCCGTCTGTCTAAACAGCCGCCCCCTGGACGAAGAGGCCTTGTCGGCAACGCTCTCGGAAATCATCGAGGCCCCCGACCAACTGACCGCGATGAGTCGGGCGGCCAGCCAACTCGCCAAACCCGACGCAGCCACTGAAATCATCCGCGAGTGCGCTGAATGGCTCGAAGTGCGGGGGGCGCGATGAAGGATCGCATCCACGACATTCACTTCGTCGGCATAGGCGGCGTTGGCATGTGCGGCCTCGCCGAGCTTCTCCACCACCAGGGCTACCGAGTGACCGGTTCGGACCTAGGAGAGGGAGCCGGCATCGAGCGGTTGCGAGAAATCGGCGTTGAGGTCTCCATCGGCCACGAAGCCTCGCAGATCGGTGATGCACAGGTCGTTGTGGTGTCCAGTGCGATCCCCAGGCAAAACGTCGAATTGACGACCGCACGAAGCCGGCAGATCCCGATTATTGGCCGTGCCGAGATGCTTGCGGAGATCATGCGCCTTCAGGATGGAATTGCTGTCGGAGGGAGTCACGGCAAAACCACAACGACCTCGCTGATCACCCATATCCTCGATCGCGCCGGATTGGACCCCACCGCGGTCATCGGCGGTCGTGTCCTCGGCGGCCCTCATCGAAGTGGCGCGCGGCTTGGCACAGGACGCTGGCTAGTCGCCGAAGCAGACGAGAGCGATGGATCGTTTCTCCGCTTGGCCCCAGTGATCAGCATTGTGACCAACATCGACCCTGAACACCTCGACCATTATGGAACCACAGAGGCCCTTCGCGAGGCCTTTGTGACTTTCGCCAATGGCATTCCCTTCTGGGGCCTGGCTGTTCTCTGCATCGATCACCCAGGCGTTCAAGCCATCCTGCCCCAGATCGCTCGCCGAACCCGCACCTATGGATTTTCGAGTCAAGCCGACTGGATGGCGTCACAAATCGAGACACAGGGAATCGGCATGTCGTTCGAGGTACAGGTTTCCGGAGCGCCGAGGGGGCAAGTCCTTTCCCCTCTTCCGGGACGCCACAACATCCTGAATGCGCTCGCCGCCCTTGCCGTGGCCGAAGAGGTCGGTGTCGACTTTGGCGTGGCTGCGGAAGCCCTCTCTCAATTCGGGGGTGTGGAACGAAGATTTGAACTTCGTGGAGAAGCCGGCGGGATCCAAGTCATTGACGACTATGCTCACCATCCCGCTGAAATCCGCGCCACTCTGGATGCGGCCCGGGGTCTCGACCGAAAACAGGTTTGGACGGTTTTTCAACCGCATCGGTACAGCCGAACCCGAGATTGTCTGGAAGATTTTGCCACGGCTTTCAATGATACCGACCGTCTCCTGATCACGGAGATTTACGCGGCCGGTGAAGACCCGATCGAGGGCGTCGGGGGGCGCGAGCTCTGTGACCAAGTTCGTGAGCATGGCCACCGACACGCGGACTTTGTCGGCGATATCGATTCGGCCGTGACCCGTCTGGCCAAAGAACTCCGACCGGGCGATCTCGTCCTCACCCTCGGCGCAGGCGACATCTCCCGGTTGGGGCCAATTCTGCTTGACCAGCTTCGTGGGGGGACGCCTCGATGATGGCCAGCCGAGCTCGCCACGCACTCCAGACGCTCCTCGAGGATCGGGTGAAGTTTGACGTACCGATGTCTCGAAAAACGTCTCTTCGCGTCGGTGGACCCGCCGATGCGCTGGCGACGCCTCGGAACCGAGAGGAAATGGTCGCATTGCTGGAGCTCTGCCGTCAGCACCACCTTCCTCGAACCTGGCTCGGTGCGGGTTTTAACCTTCTCATCCAAGAGAACGGGCTCGACGGCGTGGTCGTCTGCACCAAGAAGCTGCGGCGCTTGGAGGCCCGACCCGGGCCGACCGTGTTTGCTGAATGCGGCGTATCCCATGCAAGTCTCACCCGGTTCTGCGTTGAGCACGGGCTCGCAGGTCTCGAATTTGGTGCCGGCATTCCCGGGACCATTGGGGGCTGGATGGCCATGAACGCGGGCATCGGCGACCGCGAGCAGAAAGACGTCGTCCTTGAAGTCGAAACCCTCTCAGCCGAGACCTCAGAAACCCAAATCCTCCGCCGCGAGGCGCTCGGCTTCGGCTACCGAAGCTGTGCCGGACTCGAGCAAGGCGCCGTCGCCCTCTCGACGCTCTTCGAAGTCACTGCCGCCGATCCGGGCCAGGTTAAGGCCGAGGTCGACCGGCTCCTCGGGGCGCGTCAGACCTCGCAACCCCTGGATGTTCCGTCCTGTGGATCGGTCTTCCGGAATCCAGAGGGGGATTATGCGGGACGCCTCATCGAGCAGGCCGGTCTCTGCGGCGAACGTTTGGGGGGCGCTGAGATTTCTCGGCGTCACGCCAATTTCATCGTCAATCGCGGGGGCGCAACGGCAGACGACGTGCTGGGGCTGATCGATCGAGCCCGCCGCGCGGTCCGAACAATGGCGGGAATCGAACTCCAAACCGAAGTGCGAATTCTCGGGAGAATGTCGGAATGAATTGGCACACGTTGCGAACCCAGGGCGGACTACCGCGGCATGTCACCGCGAACCGCGAAAGAGGCTCAAGGGCCCGGTCCCATCTGGCCAAAGCCCGGGAGCGAGAAAGGCGACTGCTGGCCCGGCGCAGCCGGGAGCGAAATCGCCGCCGGACACGCGGCGCTGCCCTCGAACCCAAGTCGGGCCGTCGACGCGGGGCATGGCTGCTTGGAGGACTCGCCTTCGGCTTGATCGCAGCTTGGATCAGCAGCGAGAGCCTCTGGACCAGCTGGGGACCAAAGCTCGGCCCCATCGAATCCATCGCGGTCCAAGGGCAAGCCCAGTTGAGCCCGGCTGAAATTGCTGAGGCCACCGGCGTCGTCCGCGGAAGCCCGCTCGCCAAGGTCAATTCAGGAGCCATTGAAGCCCGCTTGTCCGCTCTGCCCTGGATTGAGACAGCCGATGTGCTCGCGCTGCCGCCGAGCACGCTGCTGATTCGCGTTCAAGAGCGGTCTCCTCGCGCCCGCCTCTCAGCTCCTTCGGCTTCAGAGTCGATTCGGCTGGTCGATGCCAGCGGCACGCCCTTCGAGGGCATTGCACCGGAGGGCAGCGACTGGCCGGTGATCCGCGCCAGCGAACCGCTCGAGAGCAATCAATCACATCCGGCCCTCAGGCAAGCCCTTGACCTGCTAGATCTTTTAGAAGCCTCGGAATGGATCGCCCTCACCCCTTCGGAAGATTCGATTGTTCTTGAAATTCCCCGGGCAGGTGAATCCGAGGGCTGGATCATTCACGGGCGAAGCCAGGTGATTCTCGGTCGCGGTGACCTTTCCCAACGCCTAGACCGATTGCAAAAACTTATGGCGGCGGGCCTCGCTGGCACCCAAGACGAAGCCAGCCCTCTCAGGATCGACCTCCGATTCGATGGGCAAGCGGTGCTGGCCGAAATCCAGTCAAGCGCTGCGAAGGGGGAGAACGGCTAAATCAAGAATCACCCATTTATATCGGTCTCGGGCACAGGGGTGTGGCGAGGCCGACACCGATCGTCCCGGATGGGACGACATTCAAGTGGCGTCAAGCGTGCGGAGGCGCGTCGGCGTCCAACCGTATCGGCCGGGGATCTGGCCGGTGCATTCACTGGGGGGTGAAAAATGGCACGAAAAGATGAACTGATCGTTGGACTTGATATCGGGACCACCAAAATCTGTGCAATTGTCGCAGAGCAGACCGATTCGGGAATCGATGTGGTGGGGATTGGGACCCATCCGTCAAGGGGACTCCGCAAGGGCGTGGTCGTCGACATCGACGCTACGGTGGCGTCGATCAAGCAGGCCGTCGAAGAAGCTGAGTTGATGGCCGACTGCGAAATCACGTCGGTTTATGCTGGCATCGCGGGCGGACACATCCGCGCCTTCAATTCCCATGGCGTGGTGGCCGTCAAGGATCGAGAAGTCCGCGAAAGCGACGTCAAGCGGGTCATTGACGCCGCAAAAGCAGTCGCCATTCCGATGGATCGTGAGGTTATTCACGTCATTCCTCAAGAATTCATCATCGACGACCAAGATGGCATTCGAGAACCGCTGGGGATGAGTGGCGTCCGGCTTGAAGCCAAAATCCACATTGTTACCGCCGCGGTCACCAGTGCCCAAAATATCGTCAAATGTTGCAATAAGGCCGGGCTGAACGTGATCGACATCGTGTTGGAACCGCTCGCCTCGGCCCAAGCCGTCCTCTCAGACGATGAGCGTGAGCTGGGTGTCTGCATGATCGACATCGGGGGAGGCACTACGGATATCGCCGTTTTCCAAGATGGCTCGATCAAGGAAACAACGGTCCTCGGACTGGGCGGATATCACTTGACCAACGACATCGCAGTCGGCTTGCGAACACCGTTCAATGAGGCGGAGCGAATCAAGAAAAAATTTGGGCTGGCCAGTGCACGGTATCTCGCGGGGGACGACGTCATCTCGGTGCCGAGTGTCGGGGGACGCCGCCCTCGAGAGGTTTCTCGGAAAATCCTCTGCGAAGTCGTGGAGCCCCGGGTCGAAGAGATCCTCTCGCTGGCCCGCGGAGAGGTGATGCGGTCCGGCTTGGAGGACAAAATCCCGTCGGGCGTCGTTTTGACCGGCGGCGCATCGGCCCTCGGCGGGCTCGGCGAACTCGCCGAGGAAATCTTCGAGGCCCCGGTTCGCTGCGGGATCCCGTCCCACATTGGCGGTCTCCAGGACGTGGTTCGGAGTCCCATGTACTCGACGGGGGTCGGTTTGGTGCTTTTTGGTCTGCAACAGCAGACCGGAGGCCAAACGAGCCGGTTCCGGATTCGGGACGACTCCATTTTCGGACGAGTCAAGCAGCGCATGCGCGACTGGTTCTACGCCGAATTCTCATAGTCGGGCACCGGGCCCCGGAAACGGGGCCCGGTTTCCACCCGAAAAATCCTGCCGATCAAAAGCGATCGGTACAAAAACGATGTCTTCGTGTTACATTCGTCGAGCCTGTCTGGATGGGCTTGCCTGAGGGGGTGAAGAGTCATGACCAAGCGAAATAGCGGCCAGTCGGGCCAAAAAACCGGCCGAGGCCGAGAGGGATCCAAGAACGGCGGCAGGTCCGCAAGCCGCGGTCAGAAGACCGAAAACTACGATTTGCTCGAGCTCGGCCCCGAGGAGGGGGACGACCTCCTGGAGCTGGAAGGCGGAGCAAAGCAAAAAGCCACCATCAGGGTTGTCGGGGTTGGCGGGGGCGGGGGCAATGCCCTCAACACGATGATTTCGTCTGGCATTACAGGCGTCCAGTTCATCGCGGCCAACACCGATTCACAAGCCCTAGGCCACAACCAAGCTCCGATCAAAGTGCAGCTGGGTGCGGAGGTCACCCGCGGACTCGGTTGCGGGGCGAACCCGGACCGGGGACGCGCGTCGGCCCTTGAGGCACGCGACCGACTCCGAGAGATTCTCGAGGGTTCCGACATGGTCTTCGTCACCGCCGGAATGGGCGGCGGCACGGGCACTGGGTCCGCGCCCATTATCGCGGAAGTCGCTCGAGAGATTGGTGCTCTGACGGTCGGAGTTGTGACCAAACCCTTCCCGTTTGAAGGGCGGGTGCGGATGAAGCACGCCGATCGCGGAATCGACCAGCTCCACTCAGTGGTCGACACCCTAATCACGATCCCCAACCAACGGCTCCTCGCCCTCGCCGGGAAGAAAACGGGCATCCAGGATGCGTTTCAGCTCGCCGACGACGTGCTGGTCAACGCCGTCCGAGGAATTTCCGATCTCATCACCATCCATGGAATGATCAATTTGGACTTTGCAGACGTCCGAACGGTGATGAACGAATCTGGCGTCGCCTTGATGGGTACGGGCGTTGGGCTCGGCGATACTCGGGGACCGGATGCAGCCCAGGCCGCCATTTCCAGTCCGCTATTGGAAGACCTCTCAATCGATGGTGCACGAGGTGTGCTCATTAATATCACGGGCGGATCGGACATGACCCTTCACGAAGTCAGTGAAGCATCGATGCTGGTTCAGGAAGCCGCTCATGAAGACGCGAACATTATCTTTGGAGCCGTGATCGACGAGCAAGTGCCCGAGGGTGAGCTTCGGGTGACCGTGATCGCAACGGGTCTCGATGATGGGCGCGCCCAGCGGAATATCCCTGAGACCACGGCGGCCCCTGCGCCGCCGACGCTGACCGCGGAACAGCTTGAGATCGAGAATGTGACCTCTTTTCGACCCCAGGCCGTCGAGGAGTCGGTGACGCCGAACCCTGTGACCAGCGCAACGGATCGAGTCCGAGGCCCCGCCGAGGCCCCCGGCGCCTTACCTCAATCCGGGGGATCCGGTGCGGAGTTCAAGTCACCCTTCGAGGACGAGTACGATACGCCGGCATTCATCCGACGACGAGCCGAAGAACAAGAGGAAGAGGACCGCGAGTCCCCGGCCTTCCTGAGACGAGCATCGGATTAACCCTGCTCACATCAGACCCCGGAAGGGGTTTGGGACCCAGAACCACCCGAGCCGGCGAAGCGGATGCTTCGCCGGCTCTTTGTTTAAGAGGTGCACCGCCTTCAGAGCCTCGACCCAATGCGCCGACCGCTCTCCGCGCCGTGCTAATTTGATTCGATACAAGGAGAATAATGTGTCTGATAATTCAGGGCTTCACCGCTCCGACGACCGGATCATTGGCGGCGTCTGCGGCGGCATGGCCGAGTGGCTCGACTGGTCTCCCACTCTGGTGCGGATCCTCTACGTCCTAATTTCTGTCCTCAGCGCAGCCTTCCCTGGCATTCTCGTGTACATCTTTCTTTGGATCATCATGCCAGGTCCCGATTCGGACTAAGCCATCTAAATTCGTCCCCACATTCTTCTGTCTTTCTCATCGGATCCACATGATCCAAAAAAACACCGGAGCCCATCCAGACACCATGTCTCAGATGAATGATCTCATTTTGCAAGAACGTCACGATGACGTGGTCACTCTCTCGTTCAATGACCCCGACCACCTGAACGCCATGACCCGAGCGATGGGAGAAGCCTTCGCTGAACAGGTCACCGCCCTGGCCCAGGACACGGCGCTGCGGGCCGTCATCTTGACGGGGCGGGGACGGGCTTTTTCCGCCGGCGGCGATATGGCGATGCTTCAGGAGCAAGCCGCGGAAGGTCGGGAACGACCCGGCATCGCTCGAAGAGCGATTCGGGATCGCATGCGATCCTTCTACACCCTCTTCCTCGCCGTGCGTGAACTTCCTTGCCCCACGATCGCGGCCTTGAACGGACATGCGATCGGCGCCGGTTTTTGCGTGGCTTTGGCCTGCGATCTTCGACTGGTCGCTCAGGAAGCTCGACTCGGCTTAAACTTTACGAAACTCGGACTCCACCCCGGCATGGCCGCCACCTGGACTCTTCCGAGGCTCGTTGGACCCGCCCTCGCGGCAGAGCTCCTCTACACGAGCCGGGTCGTGGGAGGAGAGGAGGCTGTCCGGATCGGTCTGGCGAACCGAGCGCTGCCTACCGAAGAGGTCCTCGGCGCGGCGAAGGACATGGCCGCGGAGATGGCGGCCTGCTCACCCGTTGCCAATCGAGCAGTAAAACGAGCCCTCGCGCGCTCCCAGGACGCCAGCCTTCAGGATCAGTTGAGCTTTGAAGCGGCCGAGCAGGCGATCACCTTCGAAACCGAGGATGTCCACGAGGGACTCGCGGCCCTCCAGGCCCGGAGAGCGCCCCGTTTTCAGGGTCACTAGCGGCCAAACAGCAGTCCCCGCCCAACAAATCTCACCACAATCGCTCAGAGGGTGATCTTCGCCACAGGTCGACGAGGCCGAACGCCCGAAACTCAAGTTGAGCGCTCAAGATACGATGAGAAACTAGGCCCGGTCACGAACCGTCAGAGAGCCCGAGACGTCTAGTCACTGAGCCCGCTCGAGCAAGCGCCGCCAGCGCCGGACGAGACTCGAAAACAAGGGAGAGGAAACATTGAGCCGAGCATTTCGAAGCAATGGTCTCTGGCTAACAGTTGGATACGTGGGAACAATGCTGCTGATCGCCCGAGCCTACGTTTAGACTCGAGACGGGTCCGGTCTTGATCGAACCCGTCTCGTCAAATCTCTCGTGGCCGCCTGACGACGACCCGCTCCGCGGACCTAGGGCAGCGCTTCGACCAGCCCCTGGATCTCGCCCGCGTTAAAGAAATACGCCAATTCGAGACGAGCCGTCTCCGGAGCATCAGATCCATGAGTGGCGTTCCGTTCGATGTCCGTCCCAAAATCACCGCGCATCGTGCCCGCCGGTGCCTCATTGGAGTTGGTCGGGCCCATCAAATCACGCCAGCGCTTGATCGCATCCTCACCCTCTAGAGCGAGCACAACGACCGGCCCGGATGTCATGAACTTCACGAGGTCGCCAAAAAAAGGGCGTTCCTTGTGGACCGCGTAGAAACCGCGTGCCATTTCTTCGTCCAGCTGCATACGCTTGAGGCCTACCACTTCAAGGCCCGATTCTTCGATCCGAGCCATAATTTGGCCGGCCGCTTTCTTTGCCACCGCGTCAGGTTTGACAATGGCCAGAGTACGCTGGATATTCGCCATGGCGCTATTTCTCCTTCGAGTTGTTCGTTCAGAGGCTCGTCTTCACGCGCCGCGAGGTTTAGTTGTCGAGTTAAGCGACGAACGGCCATGATTCTCGACCGCGCCGAGACCAAGCCGGCGGGCCGCATCGTAGCGGATTCTGACCGGAATCAGCAGCGCCGACAGGGCTTCAACCAACCTTCAGAACGATCTTTCCGAAATGATCACTGGCCTTCATCGTCCGGTGCCCTGCCCCAGCCTGATCAATCGGAAGAACACGGTCAACAATCGGCTGCAGTCGGCCTTCCTCCAACGCTGTCCAAAATCGGGTCTGCAGCCCCGCCACCAGGGCTGCCTTTTCGACGGACGATCGCGTGCGGAGCGTGGAGCCCACCACCGAAAGGCGGCGAGCCAACAAGGCCCCCAGGGCAATCTCAGACTTTGCGCCCCCCATCAGGCCAATCATCACGAGTCGACCGTCCGTTGCGAGGGACTTCAAATTCGATTCGAGGTACGGGGCCCCGATTGAATCGAGCACCACCTCGACACCCACGCCTCCGGTCGACTCAATAACGGACTCTGCAAAATCACCCTCCCGGTAATTCAGAGCGACGTCAGCCCCCAATTCAACGCAGCGACGACACTTCGCCTCGCTCCCCGCGGTCACCACGACATGCGCGCCGATCGATCGGGCCATCTGGATAGAGGCTGTCCCAATGCCGCTGCCTCCGCCATGGACCAGCAACCAGCCCCCTTCTCGAAGACCGCCAATCTCGAACACATTCAGAAAAACGGTCAAGAGAACCTCTGGCAGTGCGGCCGCCTCGACCAGGTCGATGTGGTCCGGGACCCTCATCACGCTCCCCGCGTCGACGACGACCTCTTCCGCATAACCCCCACCCGGCAACAAAGCCATCACTCTGTCCCCGATTCGAAATCCCGAAACGCCCTCGGCGATTTCAGAGACCACTCCGGAACACTCCAAGCCCAGGATCTCAGAAGCGCCGGCGGGTGGTGGGTAGAAGCCTTGGCGCTGCAGCAGGTCCGCTCGATTCAGCGCCGTAGCGGCGACTTGGATACGGATCATCCCCGGTAGCAGTTCCGGAGCGGGCGCATCTCCCCAGAAGAGCACATCTTCGGAGCCCGGTTTCTCAAAAAGAATTGCTTTCATCGCCCGGATCCTAGCAGCAGGATGACTGCGATCCTCAATTTTATCCGGAACCAGGAAACAGTTTTCATCAACAAGGACCGTAACAGAAGACTCAACGATTCAACGCGACTCGCCTTCTAAGTAACCCAGCGCCTTGAGCTGACTAAGCATTTCGTCGTTCTCAAGGCGGAGTCCCGCCTCGGGCGCCCAGGCTCGGACATGCCCGCGGCGCGCCTTGAGCCCTTCGGAAAGTCGTCGAAATAACTCCGGTCGCTCAGCCGCGTCAACCGGCGAGATCTCTACACCGTTTTCGTCGAGCGCCCAGACCTCGCCGCTCGGTCGATCCAACCGTCGATGTAATCGGCGATTGGCCCGAGAAAGGCTGGCCCGAGGCGGACCGTAAAGAACGTTTTCCGAAAGAGCCGCCCGCGACGGCTCGAGCTCTTTTCCATCTCGGAGAAGGGCAAAAAGGTCAACTCCATTAGGCAAGCCTTGCTGCGACGCACCCGCTAGACCGAGGATGCCTCGGCTCAGATCCACATGCTGAACGACACCCCGAACCTCACCCCGAGCTAAGCCAGGGCCGGAGATCACGAGCGGAACGCGAATCAATTCACCATACAGTGTGTGGCCATGCTCGAAACCACCATGATCAAAGAATTCCTCGCCATGATCTGCGGTCACGATCACGACCAAATTTCCCCCGGCCGGCTGATCCTGCAAGGTCTCTACCAGCCGGCCGATCGATCGATCCACGTAAAGGATCTCTTCATCGTAGAGTCTTTCGACGTAGTCGCGTTCTTCGTCCGTGAGACCCGCGCTCCGAATTTTCGCCACAACCGAGTCAGTCCCAAAAGGCACCTCCACCGGAGGGGGTCCCGCTCCGGTAAACACACCGCGCACCGACTCATGGGGATCGTAAAAAAGATGGGGCTCCATAAAATGAACGACCAAGAACCACGGGCTCGATTGATCTCCCACCCACCGAAGAGCCGCCTGGACAGACTCCTCCGCTGACCGAACCTTCCACTTGGTCGCCCCCTGATAATCATAGGTTCCAAAGCCTTTGGCCAAACCGAACTCCGGTGCCAAGAACGTATTATTCACAATGGCGCCTCGGGCGTAGCCTGCGTCTCCAAGGCGCTCAGCGAGCGTTGGAATTTCGGGCGCCAAACGGCCAAAAAGTCTTGACTCAACCGGGTCGCGTCCGACCCGGTGCTGATGCGGAAAAAGACCTGTCAACAAGGTCGTCATAGAAGGCAGGGTCCAACTCGATTGCGCGAAGGCCTGGGGGAAGAAACTCCCCTCCTCCGCCAAGGCGTCGATCGCCGGAGTCGTCGGCCTCGAATGCCCGTAGACGCCGACATGGTCCGCCCGCAGCGTATCCACAACGATCAGCAGGATATTCGGGCGAGCAGAGGGAGCTTCAGGCGTCGCATCGCAGGCCCAATGACTGACACCGCTGCAAAGCAGAAGCAAGAGGCCCCAATGCCCAATCGCTTTTCCGCGTGTCACGCGCTGCTCCCTATCGAGGCAGTCGGCCCCGCCTCAAAAAGAGTAGTCGAGTCCGACGAGTGAGGCGCCTCCGGCCGACCCACATATTTTGAGTGAAAAACGCAACCAACGGCGATGTCCCTGGTTTGGTTGGTACGGAGCCATGACTCGGCTCCCACTCCAAGCAAGATCGGCTGAAGCTCACCCTGAAAGGAAATGCTCATGTGCCCTCGGAACTTGCTCGCGCTACTCCTGTGTCAACTTCTCCTCGCCGGGCCCGCCCTCGCGCAGGCCGTGCCCATCGCAACGGGCCCTCAATGCCTGCAGCCGGCCCCCCGGCTGGACGCCAGAAAATCGCTGTTCGTCACAGAGGTCGATGTCGTACAGAATGCCATCTCTTTAGAGGACATTCTCACGCGACTCGCCCGAGAAAGTCAGATCCCAGGCCTCCGCCCCATCGACCTGTGGCAGCAATGGTGGGACACCCAGAATCTCTCTCCCGGTCTCGACTTGGGATTAAACTGCGATGATTCCAGTAATAGCCAGGGTGATCCCGCATTAAATGGCTTTCCCATCGAATGCCCCCGCAGTGAAGGAAGTGAAGCCACCATCGACCCGTTCGAGCCAGGGCTTCCCACCTTTTACGAACCGATTGCCCTCGTGAATCGAATGGACCTGATGCCCGAGGATGGGTCGAACTGTGGCGAGTTTCGAATTGTTTTTGCCCGACATTCCGGCGCCAACCAACGCTTGGTCCGAAACCTCGTCATCTTCGAAGCGGTCCTGCCCAACCCAAACCCGAGCTGCGAAGCCGGCGGCTGCCGTGCAATCGCAGAATTCTGGGCGGGGCTTTCCCGCGTCGAAGACCCCGCGGTCCGGTCCGCCCGATTGAGAAGCTTTTTCTTAAATGGCCTACCGAGAGACGGCGTCCAACCCGTCATTCGCATTGGGCACTTTGCCCCAGGAGCTGGGCAGATTCGAACCAATCAGTTTTTGAATAACAACGGGAATTCCGTCGTGTGGCAACTGCGCGAGTATAAGCTTGTCCAATTCTGCACAGAAAATCAGGCTACGTGTTCACTCCAGTTCATGCCAGTGTCAGTCAAGACCAATCCCTGGGGCGAACTTTTCGACGAGACTCCAATCGACGTTCAACGGCGGACTTTCATGCGCCACTTTCTCACGCAGGTCGAGTCACTCGCGGCGCCGGACCTGAATCAATTCTTCAATGAGATCCCAAATGAATTCAACGCCGGACAGAGTAATTCACAAGGCTCGGAGAATGATTACGTGTCACATTTCGACCCAAGCGGAAGATTTTCTCGCGGAATTGAGCTTCAGCTCCGGCGAATCGGAAGCTCCCTCGAACCGATTGAGATCATCCGGCGCTCCCAAACTCAGTCCTGTGCGGGGTGCCACCAACTCAATAATCAAGCACCCGCCAACCGCCTCGGCGAGGGCTTGGTCTGGCCCCCGTCCTTGGGCTTTGTGCATGTCACAGAGGACGAAACCGAGGACATCGGTGGAAGTGACCATTTCAGAATTTCTCAAGCGCTTAAGAGAACGTTCATTCCCCATAGACAAAAAGTATTCGAAACCTATCTCGCAGAAATCGCCTGCGAGGACTGCTTCACGCCTCTGGCCTCTTCTGGCGATTCATCGACTCCCATTCTTGAGGTTGATCTGTCAGCCGATGGACTCACACCTCGCGAACCCTCCCCTCAGGAGGTTGAAGCCCTCGACGCTCTCCTCCGTGAGGGGCGCTCGAAGAAGACGCTAGGCGGTCCACGGCTGGCCCACTGAGCGAATTGGGCGATTCTTTCCGGTTCCCCGCCGCACGGGGGCCCGGAAAGAATCACCCGAGACGCGCAGCCCCAACCCCAGAAATCCCTGTTAGCATTGGCGCGAACTTTATTGGGGCCAAAACCCATTCGCGCATAGGGACTTCCCTCTGGACTGGCAACGCGTCGCATATTCGAAATCAGGCTGGGCCGAGGTCGAAAACGATTGGGATGCGCTCTTTGCCAGATCCGAAGTTTCCTTCTTTCGCTCCAGGCGATGGTGCAAGGCATGGCTTGAGGTCTTCGGCGAGGCACTTGGCACCGAGATTTTCACTGCCCGTCACGAGGAAGCTCTCCGCGGGGCCTACCTACTGAACCGCAAGACGGGAACCGTCCTCGGCGTGGTCCCCATCCACCGCGCCTATCTCAACACCGCCGGAGAAGAGGAAGGCGCAGGCGTCTCGGCAGAGTACAACGGCGTTCTCCTGCAGCCCAACGTCGACCCAGGCACACTTCAAAATCTCGATGAAGTCCTCCCCCGACTTGGAGTCGACGAATTGGTCGCCGCGGGCCTCACCCCGAAAGCGCTCGACTTTCTTCAACAGAATCTTCCGGGGTGGGCGACCAGAGTGGCATGGAGCGAAGACCCCTATATCGACCTGACCGCGATCCGGCATAGAGAAGCAACATACCGACAGGCTGCGCTCAGCAAAAACACTCGGGGCCAAGTGAACCGAACGCTCAACGCGTACAGCAAACGAGGAGAAATCGGAATCGAGATCGCCTCCTCGGTCGAACGCGCCCTCGAAATGCTTTCTGAGCTCAAACGCTTTCACCAAGCCACTTGGGTCGCCCGCGGTCAGAAAGGAGCTTTCGCATCGGACAATTTTTGCCGCTTTCACGAACTTTTGATCCGCTCATGCTTCGACAGCGGTGACATCATGATGACTCGCGTGACCGCAGGCGACCAAGCCATCGGACTTCTTTACAGCTTCGTGGATGAGGGCCGCATACTCTTCTACCAATCCGGGTTTCGTTACGAGGAAGACAACCGTTTTCGACCTGGGCTGGCGACTCATGTGACAGCGGTCGAAGAATGCCTCGATCGTGGGTACTCGGAGTATCACTTCCTCGCAGGGGAAGACCTAACGCCGCGTTACAAGAAGTCTCTTTCGACCGATGTCGAGATGCTCGCTTGGGCTCGGTTCATTCGACCGAGTCCCAAAAACACACTGCTCGGTTGGCTTCGCAGCTTCAAGCAGAGCCTTCCGAGCAAGAGACATCGATGATCTCGACCCCCTAGCGCCCTGCCTTCGTCGGGTGGTATGGTGACGAAACCATGATCATTCAGCCCCGAGACGAAAGCTGGGGACGCCGTCTCCTTCATTTCCACGGAAGCGCCCTTTCGAAAATTCGATTGCGACTCGCCGTGGTCACGCTGATCGCCTTCGGCGTCACCGCCTATCACCTCATGCAGTTCGGGGACGGCGTACTCGACCTTCATATCGCCCCATTTTCGCTGATTGGTCTGGCGCTCGGCATTTTCCTCGGCTTTCGAAATAATGCAGCCTACGATCGCTACTGGGAAGGCCGCAAGCTATGGGGAAGCCTGGTTAATACATCTCGATCATTTGCCCGCATGAGTCTCAACGTCCTCACAAACCAAGCAACCGATCATGCAGAACCCAACCAAAGTGCCCTTGAGCAACTTCAAACCGAATTGGTCCATCGCACGATCGCTTACGTACACTCTCTCCGCCTCCACCTCCGCCATCAAACGGATGATCTGTCCGAACTGGAACCGCTGCTTGGCCATGAGGAAATCACCGAAATCGGAGGGCAACTTAATGTGCCGGCGGCCATTCTTCAGCGAACCAGTGCCCGAATCAAGGAAGCGCGAGAGCGAGGTTGGCTCAGCGATTACCACCTTCCACTTCTCGAGGAGCAGCTCACTACTTTTACGGATATCCAGGGGGGCTGCGAAAGAATCAAAAACACGCCCATCCCCTACGCGTATACCATCCTGATCCATCGAATTGTCGCGGTCTACTGCTTTGGACTCCCATTCGGCGTCGTGAGCACGACCCTCTGGGCCACGCCCATTGTCGTCTGCCTCATTGCCTACGCGTTTTTTGGCCTCGACGCCGTCGGCGACGAAATCGAGGACCCATTCGGCGAAGAAGTCAACGACCTCCCGCTCTGCCAGCTGTCCACGATGATCGAAATCAATCTTCGCGAAGCCCTTGGGGAGACCGAGGTTCCCAAGCCCCTGCTGCCCGACGAGCGTCACACCGTGCGCTGACGCGCTCAAGCGCCCTTACCTGTGGTTTACGTGCATTTTGAACCACGGGGTGACACCTGCGGCGCCCGAACGTGCACTCACTGCTCAGCGCGTTTACCGATTCGGCTGGCAGGAGAAGAGCGTGTTCGTCACCGGAGCACTCATGACACGGCTTTCCGCTGAGCCGCGAGTGGTCCGCTGGACTTGAACGATCACAACTCTCACGGCAATCCGGATCCTCCAACTGAACACTGGACTCATACAATGGTGATGATCATCATCTTCGCAGTGATCGCCCTGACGGCCATCGTGATCGAGCGGCTCTATCCTGCCCGACCTCAACCCTTTTTTAGAACCGGATTCTTCACAGACTCCCTCCACACCGTGATCAACATTTTGCTTCGCGCAGGCCTCTCGGGCTTTCTCGCGATCGCTGTCACCGAACTCGGCAGACAGTTTTTACCTCCAGGGTTTTTCGGCGTCTTAACGAATCAGCCGATTTGGCTCCAGTTTGCTGCGGTCGTCGTGGTTCTCGATTTCATCTTTTACTGGACTCATCGGGCGAAGCACCGCTTTCAGTGGTGGTGGCGGCTCCACGAGACGCATCACAGCTCAGAGAATCTCGACTGGTTTTCGAGTGTACGCTTCCACCCTTTTGAAAAAATTCTAGATCGCTTGATCTATTTGCTGCCCCTGGCTTTTCTTGGGGCAAGCGACACCGCGTTGCTGGCCCTCGCCACGCTGGACGCCACAATCGCAAGCCTGGCTCACTCGAACTCTACGATTCGGATGGGACCGCTGATCTACTTTTTCGTGGGCCCTGAAATGCACGCCTGGCACCATTCGGCCGACCCGGATCGCCAACGTCACAACTTTGGGAACAATCTCTCTGTTTTCGACTGGATATTCGGAACCGCCGAGTTGCGCGAGGGACGGCCAGATCATTTCGGCACAGCAGACCCTCACTATCCCCAGAACCATTGGCTCCGCCAGGTGTTTTATAGTTTTCGCCGGGAAAACCGATGAACCCGGAGGTCGCAAGAGCCGCGCGAATCCGCCTTTTCCTCGGCTATGCCCTGATCCTTGCAGCGGGCATCTTGATTAGGATTCCGCTGCTCGACCCGCCTTCACTCTGGTACGACGACGAGTGGGTCGCGGCTCTGGCCCGCTTCACGGGGCCCCGAGAATGGCTTGAGTACCGGGCTTCTGTTCCCATGGGTTTCGTTGCAGGCTTGAAAGGCTTTTCATACCTCGACGCAGATCCAGAACGAGGGCTGCAACTGCTCCCGATGATTTGCGGACTCATCGCCCCACTCCTCCTGGGTTGGCTTGTCCAACGCGAAACAAAACTCCCGCCCCTGGGCCTTGTCGCCGCAGCCCTATTAGCCATGAGCCCTGTAGCCGTAGGCTATTCGATGCGCGTGAAACAATTCTCTTGGGACGCTCTGATCGTAGTGCTCGTCCTGCTCTTTGGCTTTTCGGCGCTGAAAAAGGCCGCTGCGCCTTCTTGGCGCCAGACTTTGCCCACAACGGTCGCGACCCTCCTCTCTTACGTGTCCATTCTCGTGGCTGCGCCGCTTTTGCACATCAGTCTCCTTCGAAGCCTGGTCCGAGAACGTCCCTCACTGGGTCGGGCTCTCCAGCGCGCCCTCCCCACCCTAGCCATCGATCTCGTCTGGCTGAGCTACTACTGGTTCCGCCTGCGCGCTCAAAGCCGGGGAGACGTCAACTTTTTCTGGCGGCTCAGGGGCGTTCTCCCCGAATGGACGGCGGACGGACTCATCGGATATTTCTTTTCAAGCGGACCTTATGGCTTCACCAAAGCCATTGGAAACGCGCTTCCGGTCATCGAGCCAACCCTTGGAACACTCCTCGTTGTGATCAGCCTGCTCGTGCTGTGGACCGACCGGTCCAGCCGCTGGCTCGGTGCTTTTTTCTCGAGTTTCTACATACTGGCTCTCTCTGGCGCGCTGTTCGGCGTCTATCCGTTCGGGGGCATACGAACAGATATATTTTCATACCCCGTAACGGTCTTTTTAGTTTGCCTCGCCTTGGGCATTGGACTGAATCGCTTCGCGGCTCATCGGCGAGTCGTCATCGCCTCCATGCTGGCTGGAATTTCTCTGGCGATATTTCTGCTCCAAGTTGTCCGACCCCGCCCCGCACCCACCCCCTACCCGGCCCGATCCGACGCCGAACTCGTCCGTCTCCTTGAGACCACCCGAGGCAGCGACGAGTTTGTCCTGGTTTCACGACCCGCCCACTTTGCAGTCGGATACTACGGAAACCTCCCCATGAGATACGCTGGTCTTCACCGAGATGGCTTTCGTATTGAAGTAATGGATCCGCGGTGGATTCAGCTGGAGTGGAACCAAACCCAAGTGGACTTTCCAGAGGTGGAGACCCTCAATCGGCTCTGGTATCTCGACATCGAACTGAATGGGTGGGCGGGCGAAACCAACCAACGCCTGCTCGATTGGCTCTCGCTTCAAGGGTTTACGACCACCGCAATCTTCGAGAAAACGAACGGATCATTGCGACGGCTCGACCGCCTGCAGCCTTTGCAAGCTGATCAGAATGGATAATCCAAGGCGAATCTCATCTTGAATTCGAAAATTCAGCCCATCGGTCCTCGCGCTCAGAAGCCTCCCAAAGGAGACCATGGTCGACCGGCACACCGCGGCCCCGCGATGCTCCACTTGCTTCAGTGAGCCGGATACTCGAAAATCGAGAAGCCGTTCTGAACAAAACCCCAAGGCGCTTTTCCGCCACTCGTTCACTTCAATTGATCTAAACCGCTTCCGAAAACTTGGTCATCGGAGAACAAAGAATCATGAATCAGCAAGACCTCCTAGAAAACAACAAGGCCGTCGTTGAAAGCATGTGGAAAGCGCTCGGATCTTTCGACTTCGAATTGCTGAAAAGCTGCCTTCACAGCGAAATCCACTACGAGGACGTCCCGACTGAGGACCCGGGAGCCATCGGACCCGAAAATGTCGTGCGGCGGCTCTCCGTGGCCTGGGATCATATTTCGAAGCAGGAACAAACGCTTCATCACATGGCGGCCGAGGGCGATGTTGTTTTCATGGACCACACCGAGAAGTGGACATTTAAGACCGGAGAAACCGCCCAACATCGTTTCGCCACTCTGCACCAGCTTCGCGACGGAAAGATCATCAAGTGGAGCGACTTCTGGGATATGTCCAATTTCGTCGGGCAATTTCCCCAATGGTTCCTAGAGGAGATGGCGAAAATGCACGGAACGGACTTTACGCAATAACGGATGAAACGAGCCGCAGTCGGATCTAGAGGATCAGATCTGCCAGACGCCTTCGCTGATACATCGCATCTCCAAACTGAGCTTCACCCCAGATGGCCCTACGGCGATAGAGCTGCGCATCGCATTCGTAAGTGAACCCATAGCCGCCATGGAACTGAATTGAACGGTCGGCCGCAAAGGCCAAAGCCGGTCCAGCCGCCGCTTTGGCCATCCGAACGGCGATCTCCCCCTCTACTCCCTGGCCAAACACATGGGCTGCTGCGTACAGATGGGAGCGGGCCTGCTCGATTTGAACATGCGCATGAACCGTGGTGTGCTTAAGAGCTTGGTAAGCGCCAATGGGACGGCCGAATTGCTTTCGTTGATTGAGGTAGTCGACGGTGTAGTCGATACAACTCTGTCCCGCTCCACACATCTCCGCCGCAGCCAGCAAAGCGCCCGCGAGCTCCAACTGGGCCAGGGCCTCGTGAACACGGCTGGTCTCAAGCAGCGCATCGGAGGACACTCGTACGCCATCGAGCTCAATCCGAAATGAGCGGCGGGTCTCGTCAATCACGACTTCCCGTCGGAGAGAAGCCGATTTCAACGCTGCCTGGTCGAGCAATAAAAGAACCAGCTCTCCCTCAAGCGTCGCCGACACGAGGGCCCAGCGCGCTCCAGGGACATCAAGGGCAAGACACTTCGTTCCGCTCAGGATGAGTTCATCCTGCTCTCGATCAGCTCGAGAAC
>NHEP01000202.1 GCA_002171515.1 bacterium TMED88
ATCAACTTAATATGATAAGTGCTCGTCCGAACAAGAAGAAGAGATCAGAAGGTATAGACAACACTCTTAGCACTGTGTTTGAATACTTCGGGGGCGATCAGATAGTTCCAAATGATATAGAAGAGGTACATATTAATCCCAAGGTTACAATCATCAAAGACGGTGCTTTTTCAGGAAATAAAAGTCTGAAGAAGATTGTACTGCATGAACATTTGCGTAAAATAGGGAAATCAGCGTTTTTAAATTGTGCATCGTTGGAAGTTGTTACATTATCGACGCCGCCAACCGGGGATGAATATGATTTTGATTCAATGTTTGGGGTCAAAAGAATAATATTTAATGAGGGGTTACAAGAGATTGGCGCCGAAGCTTTTTCTGGCTGTGTCTCGTTACAGAATAAAATGATTCTACCATTGTCTATCACTGCCATTGGAGACAGGGCATTTCGTTGTTGTTACGAACTTAGAGCTGTTACTCTGAATGAGGGGTTGCAGAAAACTGGGGAGGATGCATTCTACTACTGTGAGGAATTAGATAAGCTGATACTGCCATCCACTCTTACCAAGATTAGCAAGAGAGCTTTTAGCAATTGTGACAGTCTAAGGTGTATCGAGTTTAGCGATGGGTTGGAGGTGATTGAAGAGAGTGCATTTTCCGGGTGTAGGTCGTTGATGCGTTCTGGGCCAACAAACGACCTATTTACGCTACCTTCCACCGTTAAAAGAATTGATTCATTTGCATTTGCATCCGGGGGTTATTTGGGGGAGGTAGTGCTCAACGAAGGCTTGAGAAGCATCGGATTTTGTGCGTTCACTCTCTGTCATCGTTTATATAATGTAACACTACCTTCAACATTGGTCGACATTGGAGTGGATGCATTTGAGGGTTGCCATTCTTTGCGGAAGATGACACTTCTGGGTAATCTAGATTTGAAGATCGATCGCAGGATTTTCGATTGTCACCAGTCATTGAGGTTTGAATATCCTGACATCTCATCACGTTTAGAGACTGTCATTCAAACTGATACCATAAACTCTCCACCAAATACATCTAGTGTGAAGGAGGAGGAATAAGTAGTCAAGGAAACGATAAATGCAGATGTAAATTAAACAACTACTCTAACCACTAATAATTCAATCAACATAGCATTATCTAGTAAGCAGGATGATAAAGTTACACTAAACAAATTACATATAAAACAAACGACTACAGCTTCAAGCGTATCTTCTTCCTTCTTAGTCTTAACAACATTATATCGATTATTGTTCTCGTTCCTCACTTTACACTCTTGTCTTTGGGTATATCTACTTATTACTTCCATCTTCTTCGTCGTTACTCTCATCCTCGGGGATTACTCTTCTCCTTTTCTTATGTTTAGTTGCAACCTTTGGACTTGGAGGGTCGTCTGAATCATGATTCAGAAGTCTTTGGAATTTGTGCTTCTTTCGGGCGGCAGTGGGTTTCATCCTTTTCTCTTGTAACCAGTCGTCTACCTCCCTGCATTCTTCCTTGTCATCATTGGAATCTTCGTGTTCGTCATCGATCCATTCCTCCTCATCATCGTCCTCCTCATCCTCCTCGTCATCATCCTCTTCTGTTGTATCCTCCTCGTCGAAACCTTCGTCGTTGTCAGTCCATTCATCGTCATCCTCCTCCGCCTCCTCTTCATACCAACGAGGACTCTCCTGTAAATCAGAACTGTCATCATCAAAAGGCATTTTGTTCTTTCGTCGACAATACCTAACAATGGACTCTTCTGGGTTTTGTTCTTGGTCTAACATTGGCATTGGCATAAACTCATTCTCATCGTCTGTGTCGTCGACGATGTCTTCATTGGAACCTCGTAGATACGGTTTGATAAGCATGTTCCACGATTTTTTTGCTCGTTTAGGAAAGGTGTACCGGAAACCCAACTCTAGCTTTGATACATGCTTTAGCGAGTTGAATTGGAGTTTCTCGTTGGATACATGTTTCTTTAGCGTGTTGAATTGGAGTTTCTCGTCTTTTGTCCAGCTAGAGAGGAGACCATGTTGTTGTCGTAGTCCGTCGCTACCACGGATCTTGTGCACATTTTGTCAAATGAGTTAGTGTTCAGGAAAGGTTTAGTCAAAGATCCGAATACTTTAAGTAGTGCTAGAAAACTCACATACACACACTCACCTGGAATCTATGGAACAAATTATTTCCCGCCATAACCGATGGGCTTAAACCGTGTACAGATCTTACATGTTCCTTGACTTCGGAAATCCTTTCGTAGCAAAATGTAGATGCTTCATGTAATCCAATACTACACAATATGCTCATAGGATCTGACCTTTGTTCCGCGCTCTTTGACCCAGTGGCAGTACTACTACTCCCGTTGTCGAACTCTGTGGTATCATCGGATATATCACCGTCGTCATCGTCATCTTTGGGACTTCCACCTTTATGTCTTAATAGTGCTTCTGTGTAGCATACCGGGCAGCAATATAAGTCACCATCTAGCAACTCTATGTGTAGAGTGGACATACTTCCAAGATATGGGACGATTCAATCAACTAATCTTGTAGTGGTCCCAAACCTGACGGCCATTTGATCCCAGGTAGAAGACAAACGGCCAAAACACACAATAGGGCACCTGAAGGGGTACCAAAGTATCCTCGGCACATAATCAACACTACTATAATATGTACCTACTTTCAAATATTACTGATCCCTTTAATGTACAATGTTGAACCATCACTACACTCCTATGACTATGATACCAACTTACTCACCTAGCGAGCTAGATATATACGCTGGGTTTGATTGGGGACAAACCGAATTGATGTTGATACAAAAATGGCAAGCGGAGCAAGGAGGGGACGATACCAAACTGCCATCAACATTGGGAGCCAATACAAGCACCGTGCAATCATTTCGTCTTTATGAAGATAAAGATCGTTTACTTGTCAACCCTCTTCATGCTTTTATTCACGATAAAATACTAAGAGGATTTGTCATCGACATAAACAATGAACCGCCAAGTAATCAACATGAAAAGTTGAGCACATCACAGAATACGATAGGATTTCAATGTAAATGGTGTTGTGGTAAAAAGTGTAATAAGAGAGCGGCGAGGTCTAGTATATATCCCCAAACAATATCAGGTATATATAGATCCGTGTTACGGTTCAAACGAGATCACATCGAGTAAGTATTGTAGTTTTATTTTTATATTTACAGGCACAATGATATTATTAAATTGAAACTCCCACTAATATCACAACAATAATGACCCTGTCATTTCTATGAAAGACAATGTCCATATATACCAAAGCATATAATGGAAAGATATATTTGTATTAAGAAGTCTTCGTATACACGTGGCAACAAAAGATATTGGGTTCAGAAAGCTAGATATATTGGTTTACATGATACCAAGAATGGTATTGTGTACAAACAAAACAAACAAAGACCTCCCTTCAATCATCTTTTGTGTGTACAGCGTGACTGTACTGGACTCAAGGATTGTGGCATGTGTGGCAAATCAAAGAAAAGACGTAGTTATACGATTGTTGATTGGGACAAAGATGAAGACATGGAGCGCGTATGCTACTTGTGTAGGAAGAGATATTTCCATCGTCCAGGGTATCGATATAAGAATGGGCGTGATTGTGACGAACTGAAAAAGTGTGGTATGTGTGGTAAATCAAAGAAAAGGCATAGTTATTTGATTGTTGACTGGGATGAGGATGAGGACAGGAAGCGTTTATGCCACTTATGCAGGAAGAGGTATCTTTACCTCTCAAAACCACCATATTATCTATCGCAACCCCGGCATTATCCTATCCAATGCGCAACGTAAGCCACTGGTCAGAAAAGGAGACTGAAGAAATGATTGTCGCAGATAGGTAAACTAAAAATGGGTATAGATACCAGGGTATAGATAACGTCCTGTTTGCATATCACGAGTGTAAATCAAATATCTAGTTTCCAATTTTGTATTAACGAACATTGTTTTAATGGAGCATCAGATATTTCCTTCTCAAACAGTTATCCAGGGTGTATCCTGCCTGGCAATTGGAGGGTAATCATTCGAGATGTATCCTATGGTATCTATCCTTTCGTCGATGGAGTTTGGGAACTGACCTGGGACCAACAAGTGTCACCAAGACCAAACCTTCTTATCAAAACACACCACAATTTCAATTCACAGCAAGGTTTTGAAGCAAACATTACAAAAGCAAACAATGGTTAGTCTTCCGGGTCGTTCTCCTCTATTCACTGGAGATCTTGAGGGTGGGTCGGTATCACCATCATACTCGAAGTTCATTGGTCGGTTGGAAGGGAAGTCTGTGGAAGAGGTGAAGGAAATTTTGGAAGCTACTACATCAAATGACGAACGAAGTGAAATGAGGGAGGTATATATACTGATGATATGCAAGAGGTATTTGTTGGTTGGCAAATCAAATGATGAGATTAAAGAATTGTTGAAGAAGAAGAAAGTGCCGGGATTGAGGGCTATGATGAAAGATTTCAATATACCTTGGAATCTTCAGGGTAAGAAACTGAAGAAGTACGAAATGGTTGATAGTATTCGGGAGCACATGAAAGATAGTTTTACTTCCTTGTGGAAATTTCTTTTGACTGATGCGGAGAGAATGGCCTACGGGAGAATGGCCTGCAGTAGAGTTGTTAGTAAACACCCTTCTCTTGACACGAAAGTATGGGAGTGTCCTGGTGTGGGTAGAGATTATACCATAGAGAAGCATGAAATGAATTCAGTATCTTCGGGGTTCTTGTTTCTCCTTAACAGTGGTCCTTGGATGGAGATAGGATCTCTTTACTTGGTTGCCTACATACATGTGTGGGAAAGATTAGTGAAAGATCCTAGTCCTGAAGGGTTGTCTGCGATTCGCAAGTTGGAAGACTTGTATTTATTGAGCAGAGTCCGTCGTGAGACGTTTATTGAGACTATGTGTCGGATTATTGATGAAAGATGTCTAGAAAGGGTTCTAAAATGGAAAGAAGAAAACGATGATAGACTCGTACCAGGTATTACGTGGGAAGAAGTGCAACTAGAATGGTTTGCTACTGATGACTCCGTTTCATTGGACGAACGTGCGCTTGATATACCTCCACACGTAGACCAGAGGGACGATATTATCGGTCGTCGCCTGAAGGTTCCCGGATATTGGTGGATAGATAAGAAAACGGGGAAGCCCCGAAGAGACAGGGGGTTTTGGGAGTGTATGGTCGACTCTATCGATCTCGAAGGCGAGAATGAAAGGTATTTCAACATCAAGTGTCTGGATGATCCTGATGATCCAGATCAAGAAACGACTTACCCCATGGCATACACAGATGTCTTGAAGTATGCAAATACGAGTAAGCCCCTTCCTGACGTGTTTTGCCGTCCCTTGTTTGAGCACTATGAAAGGTGTGACGAGACAATGAACAAACTGGGGGACTTGGAATGTGACCACGAGTCTACCGATGACATTATGGAGGATGATGACGATGACGAGACTAAGTGTTATATTGCACATTGGATGCGTTTAAGAGACCTCCCTGAGAAGGAAAAGAGTGTTATTCTTCGCAAAGATGTAATGAATGAAGCTAAGTTGTATCCTGATAGTCAAACACTGACTAATGAACTTAGCCAATGTCTTATTGAGAAATTCTGTAAGGCACAGGGACGTGGTGTACCTTGGGCGGAGAATGAGGGGGATAGGGTTGATTCGCGACTGTTAGCTTGTGTTTGTTGTGGATCAAGGAGCATGGACAATCCAAGTTTCAGGCGCTCCTACGAAAGGGTAGACTTAGCTAATAGCAAGGTTCAAGATGTCTTGAAGTTGAAAGATAAGGTTGCCGACGAGGCTACTGAGAGTTTGAGAACACGAGATCGTCACGTACAGGCTATGGATAAAGAACCGTTGTTGATACCATATAACAATAACGGAGATACCAAGGAGGTTGATTTATGGAGACTGTGCTCTGTGTGGCCGGCGAAGAAGCCCGGGGAACTTATCGGTGAAAAAAATAAGCTTCCGCGCTACCTCTTTGATGACGAGTCCGGAGATCCAGTATACTTCCATCTCCACCCAGAGTTTGTCGACGAGGAAATAGTTCCCGGGGAAGCCGAGAAGAAATATACTGCCTACATGTGCTCTGAGTGTAAGAAGAGTATAGACTCTGGTGAAATCCCTCGAAGATCGATTGCATCTGGAGTGGACTTTGGGGATGCGCATAGAATTGGACTTGAGCCTCTGACGGAGCGTGAACGTCAGATCATCTCAAAGATCCGACATTATTTATTCATTGTTAAAATTG
This sequence comes from bacterium TMED88, assembly GCA_002171515.1. Classification (GTDB taxonomy): domain Bacteria; phylum Myxococcota_A; class UBA9160; order UBA9160; family UBA4427; genus TMED88. The sequence continues at coordinate 6,295 of NHEP01000202.1, forward strand.
AGAGCAATACCAAGGACGGTAGAGTGATCGAGCGAGGCCAGTCAAAGGTTAAAGGATGTGGAATATATTTCAATGATGATAGTCCGCAAGTTGTGTCGAACTTACTCTCTCAGGAGTATATCAATAGCAATGTGTCTCTTCGATTCGTTGGCCCCGAAGGAGAATACGATGCCCTTGCCGCCAAGGTACTGGGTAATCCCAATGTAGAAGGGCGTGCTTGGGTCATCTACCAGTGGCTGAGGGTGTTACAAGAGGTTAACTGTCACTATCAATACGATGACAAATTGCCGGAGTTTGAGGAAGTAAAGGCTAAGATAGATGCTGCCAACAAAGATCTAGTTAAAGATGCGGAATGTGTCGACGATGAGTGTGTTGCGAGGAAGACTGCGATTGCCAAGGACGATGCTAGAAACATCAGAACACATCGTGGTGGCGTGGATGACAAAAATGATATGGAGACTGTGGATGACATAGCCGGTTCCACTGGGGACTTTCCCCTGAGATGCTCCCTTGTGACATCATCGACGAAACAAGCAAGTCCTAATAGTGCAGATCAGGAATACCTGGTTAACGCAGCAAAGTCTTTGGGTATAAAAGAAGACAAAACTTTATCACGGCGGGGCAGGGATCCACTCAATGAATATGAACATGGTGATGAACTAATAGCCAAAGCAAGCCCAGATGTGTTTATTTTTGGTTCCGCGTATGGCAATAGAGGTCCAACTCTCTTCAAGTATGATATTGAACATTTGTTGTTGCAGTACACGACAAGTGCGGCTCGCAACAGACCACTACTCTTTCAGCTTTTTGAGTCGAAATGGAGACACGGTGTGATCTCTGGTATGCACGCCAAGGTTGCGTCCGACAGAGATGGATTTGAACTATTTGCTACCGAGTTCTCAACGGAGGAATTCCAAGCCAAGCTCAAGGCCGCGGTTAAGAGTCCATCCGGGGTTGAGGCGAAGTATATACTGAACAAGCTTACACCACTTCTCACATATGCCGGTAGGAAGTGTGTCTTTGGGGCTCTTGAGAGGAATGAAAGTGCTGGTCAAATCCTTGCTATGGGACGCCGGCACGGTTGCGCCCCGGCTTTCCTTACATTTGGTATCGATGATGTCAACCACCCGAATGCAATAAGATTTGCTCTTCGTAGTTTAAACAACGGTGACTTTCCAGCTTCCGTATCACATGCTTCTCAGGTAGAATTGAAACAAGGCTTGAGATTAGAGGACGCGGGAGAGGGTGTCGTTAAGATTCCGTTTGGCTACAGTGAACGGCTCAGGCATATGGTGGAAAATCCAGTTGGTGCCGCGTTGGTTTACAGACAAGTAGTCCATGATATAATGGCAATTCTTGTTGGGACCAAGGCTTCGAACTACAGTGGGGATAACAACAAAACCGTTAAGACATCATTATCTAATGATGGTATTCAAATTGGTATTGCCGGTGCATCCCGTGCTTTTTTTGGGAAGAATGAGACTACTCACAGTGGATCCTTACATTTTCATGCGGTAATTTGGGCAGGATTGTCGCCTGAGTATCTTGAGCTTGTATCTGATATACGTGGATTGTGCAATAAGGTTTCGGCTGCATTGGATTCGACTTACTGTACTCGTATCGACAGGCATTTGCATGTTCAAGATCTAGTCCAGAAGGAGACAAGAAAACTAAGCGAGGCTTTGGATGGTAAGTAATATCCTCGTATTGACTTTGATGTTGACCGTGTTGTGGCAAATATGATTTCACTTAATTAAATCCATCTCTGTTGGCTTCTCAAAGATAACAAG
>NHEP01000203.1 GCA_002171515.1 bacterium TMED88
CCGACGAGGGAAAACAGGCTGAACTGATTGCGGGCAATAACGTTTATGCCCACGTCCCGGATATCAATGACTTCACCCGCGGACTCAAGCTCCTACTCAAGCCCGGAGGTTGCATCACCCTGGAATTTCCGCACCTGATGCAACTACTCGAACACAATCAGTTCGATACGGTCTACCATGAACACTTCAGCTACCTATCGCTATATACAGTACAGCGGATATTCTTTGAGTTCGGACTTCGGGTCTGGGATGTAGTCGCCCTTCCCACGCATGGAGGGAGCTTGAGGGTCTTTGGTTGCCATGCTGATGATTCCCGGGATACTTCCGACAGGGTAGACGCGATGATCAAGCTCGAAGAAGGTCGTCATGTCCGTGAGATGATGACCTATGAGAACTTCCAGAGCCGTGCCAATCGGGTCAAAGATCAACTTCTGACCTTTCTTGTCGACGCAAAGAGAAACGGAAAGCGCGTGGCTGCATATGGCGCTGCGGCGAAGGGCAATACGCTGATCAACTACGCGGGCGTCAAAGCAGACCTCCTGCCTTTTGTGTGCGACGCGGCCCCTGCGAAACAGGGGAAGTACATGCCAGGAAGCCACATTCCAATTCTCGCCCCTGGTGTGCTGGACCAGCACGACCTCGACTTCCTGTTGATACTTCCGTGGAATATCTCCTCCGAAATCCGCGAGGCGTTCTCAACTCTTGCGGAAAGGGGGACCCAATTCGTGACCGCTATCCCCGAAATTTCCTTAACGTGACGACATGAGTCAGAACATTCTGATCACGGGAGCGACGGGTTTTGTTGGCCGTCAGATATGTGCTGCCCTCGAAGGCTACGAGCTCGAAATCACATTGATCACAAGAGAAGAGAACGATCTTCCGAAGGACGAATTTCAATGCGTCAAGAAGATCATCTCGACCGAAGATCTCTTCCGGGAGTCTTCGGACTGGTGGTCCAATGTGTGTCAGGATATCGATATCGTCATCCATGCAGCGTGGTTTGCTGAACCTGGCGAATACCTGTACTCCACCAAGAACCTTGATTGTCTCAGCGGTACCCTGAACCTCGCAAAGGGATGTGCGCAAGCGGGGGTCAAGCGCTTTGCCGGGGTCGGTACATGCTTTGAGTACGATCTTTCACAGGGGCTGCTTTCCACACACTCACCCTTGAAACCCGAAACGCCGTATGCGGCATCAAAAGCTGCGACATATTCAGTTCTCTCTGAGTGGCTACCAACCCAATCCATCTCATTCATCTGGTGCCGACTTTTCTATCTTTACGGAGAAGGGGAGGATGATCGTCGCTTTGTCCCATACCTACGGTCCAAGCTGAAAGCAGGTGAGCCAGCCAAGCTCACTTCGGGAGAACAAATTCGCGATTATCTGGATGCTCGCGAAGCCGGTCGCTTGATAGCCAAGGCTGCTTTGGGCGAGCATGAGGGGGCTGTCAATATCTGCTCGGGAGTTCCTACTACGATTCGCGACTTCGCCACGAGGATTGCCGAGGAATATGGGCGGACGGATCTGCTTCATTTCGGCGCAAGACCCAGGAATCGGGTGGACCCTCCCAAAGTGGTCGGTGTTCGATCCGACTTTGAATAAGAGATACTATCCTTAGGGCGCAGGCTCGTCGAAGACGCTCGGCGCTCAAGAAAATACCCATCTGAATTCGCAAAACGCCGGCGATGATAACCTGCAATCTCTACATCACTTTTAACGAACTCAACCTATGCGATCAGATTCCGCCGCAATAATCAGAGAAGAATCTTCACAATCATGACCAAACATCCAGTAGTGAACCCATATTTTCAGGGAAAAAGTAGGAAATGAAGAAGTTCTCCGAAGAACTCGTGGAACGAGTTTTAGCCCAGAGCAAGAATCAGGAACTCCTCAACGCGGCGTCCGATTTCATGTGCTCTTCGACTCTTCCGAAATATTCATACAATTTCTCTTGGCAGGGACGCCCAATTATCCAATACCCCCAGGATATCGTGGCTGTGCAGGAGCTGGTCTGGTCGATTAAGCCTGATCTGATCATCGAAACGGGAATCGCCCATGGCGGTTCGCTGATTTTCAGTGCATCAATGCTGGCGCTTCTCGACATGAACGAGGCGATCGAGAGCGGAAGCACCTTGAATCCCGCTGCTTCGAACCGGAAGGTTCTGGGGATCGACATTGATATCCGAAGCCATAATCGATCGGCGATTGAGGCCCACCCCATGTTCTCACGAATTCAGATGATAGAAGGCTCAAGCATTGATCCCGAAACGATCGAATCGGTTCATGAAATCGCCAAGAACTACTCTCGCATCCTGGTGTGTCTCGACAGTAATCACACCCACGATCACGTTCTGGCGGAACTCAATGCCTACGCGCCTCTGGTGAGCCCCGAAAGTTATTGCATCGTCCTCGATACAATAGTGGAGGATCTTCCGGGCGAGATGTTCGCTGATCGGCCATGGGGACCCGGCAACAGCCCCAAGACTGCGACTTGGAAATATTTGGAATCGCATCCGGAATTCGAAATAGATAAACAGATTCAAGACAAGCTTTTGATTACGGTCGCGCCAGATGGATTTTTGAAGCGAAGGAGTGGGTGATCTGTCGATTGGAGAAGCTCATGTCTCCGCTGCACCGGTGAGTCTAGAGTCCGCTAGCCGTCCTCGTGTGCTGGTGAGTGTCGGTATGCCTGTATACAACGGGGCCCGAGAGATCGAGGCGGCGATCGCAGCCGTATTGTGCCAGACCATCGAAGACTTGGAGTTGATCATTTCGGACAATTGCTCTCACGACTCCACGCAAGAAATTTGCAATCGATATGCAGCATTAGACAAACGGGTCAAATATTTCCGTCAAGATACGAATATCGGTGCAGTGAAAAATTTCCTCTTCGTGCTCCAAGAGGCGAAGGGACACTATTTCATGTGGGCAGCGGCGGATGATACGCGCTCAAAGGACTATCTCGAGCTTAATAGCCGGTTTTTGGAAGAGTCTCCGGACTACGTCGCCGCTACGTCTCCGACGCGGTTTTCGAGTGGGGACTTTGATCCGATTGAAATGGGAGATGATTCGCTTGAGGGGGACCTGGAAGACAGGTACCTGAAATTTTTCAGAAACTGGCATGCAAATGGCCGCTTTTATTCGCTGTTCAGAATAGCGGCTATTAGAGCCGCTATAGAAGAGGATTCTTACCTGGCCTCAGATTGGGCGACCGTGCTCGGCGTGCTGGGGCAGGGGAAATGCAAGCGCATCGGGGACGGGTTCGTATTGCTAGGCGAGCACGGAGAAAGTAATAGCTATGCGCTTTTCTCGAACGCTCGATCTCATTGGATCCACTGGGTTTTGCCTTTTGAGCGGTTTATTCGATTCCTGCATCAATCGACCCGAAACTTTTCTTGGGCGACACGTAGACGAATTGGGTATCGAGTCTTCAGGCTCAACTGCAGGGCTGTGCGAAAACAGCTCTGGCACGAATGGAAGCTCCGTTCTCAGAGGCATTAGTCGACCACTGATAGCGAGAGTCCGGGCCGAGGAGTGAGGCGCGCTCCTTTTTCTAGTCGGGAAAGACCTTCGGGGTCAGCGAGAACGAATCAACGTTCGTCGGGAATCCAGCTGCTGTGAAAGCCTGAAACAACCCGCCGGGGAATATGCACTTCCGCAATGGGGTCGGCAGCCAAATTGGATGCGTCGAGAATGACCAAATAGCTGGTATCGGTGTCCGGTTTCCAGACGTAGGTCATGAGATAGCCATCATCTTCGCTGGAACCGTTTTCGGCGGGGACAAAAACACTTTCTCCCGGCTCGTGGCCAGCAGGGAATGCATGCACTTCCTTTGATCCACCCTTTGCAAGGTCGTATTTAAAGACAGCGCTCCCCATCCCGCCTGAGTCCGAATGGCTTGTGCCGCTCGTTCCCAGCGAATAGCCGTAGCGGAAGTCATGCCCCTGTTTGCTGTCTGGGATCCGAGGAAATTCGGAAGAGTCGTCGTCGAGGTAGCGCTCCGCCACTCCGCCCGTTTGACGATTGAAGCGCCACTCATAAAGACGGGGGCTCGAGGCTGGATCGACCGACATGGTCATATCCATCGCGGAAGAGTCGCGCCAGATCTCGGGTACTCGCATTCCGTAGACAACGGTTTCATCGCCCTCATCGAAGGCGTTGAGGGTGTGAAAGCAGTAGCCAGGCTCGACGTCGAACCATTGCACGTCCTCATCGGCACCTGCCCGCGGCATGACGCCGAAGCGGGCTGGATATTCGTCGCTCCACCGAATCGGCATTCCGCCCTTCATGGCCAGCTCGAAGTCAAAAATGGCTGGGAGATCCATAAAAATGGAGTGATGACGAGTTGCCGCCATGTCGTGCATCATGGTCGGACCCGTGACGGAGATGGGAGTCTTCTGAACCATATTTCCGTTTTGATCAACACGGTAGTAGGTGAGGTATGGCTCGAGTTGAGCGTAACCGAAAGCCAGCATCTCGCCTGTGTCTGGACATATTTTCGGGTGAGCGGTAAAAGGGCCGGTCAAAACATTTTCGAAGGTATGGGGCCCGACGGTGTCGAGTTCGCGCGTGACTTCATAGGGGAATGCACCCTCTTCGAGAGCCAATATTCGACCAGCGTGGCGAATCACGTGGGTATTGGCTGCGGACACGGAGTGATCAAACGTGAAGGTTTCTTTATTCAGGGCGAGCTCAAGACGGTCGGCGCCAGGGTTTTCATACTGGGGCGTCCGGACATAGCGGTTTCGATACCAACTGGCCTTTCCGTCTTTGAGTTCGATTCCATGGAGCATTCCGTCTCCGATGAACCAGTGCTCTGTCCAGCCGGTCTGTGGATTCGCTGTATTCCGGCAGTAACGACCGTTGAGTTCAGGGGGGATCGACCCTTTGACCTCAAGCTGATCGCTGAGGATTGTGACCTCATCGAAGACGGGTGCGCGACTTTCTTTCAAGTGCCAGGGGGCATCGGGGCCCTGGCCCCGCGGATCGAGAGGAACACTTGAGTGGATCGTCGTGGGCTGCGCCATATCTTTTTTCCTCTCGGCTGCTGAATGGTTCACTTCCTTGTCGGGGCAGGTAAGGTCCAAACTTTCCGGTACCGCTTCACCATCATAGACCATCATGACTGTCTATGGCGGAGGGCTCACATGACGGGTTGCTCACGGGCAGAGCTGCTCAAATGCATCGGCAAGGCGCGAGGTTGCCTCGCATTCAAAGTCAGAGCCGGCGAAAGAAGGTCAGCAGCGTTTCAGCGGTGCCCCTCGGATCCTCAATGGCGAGCATGTGGCCTCGTCCGGGCACGACCTGATATTCGACCTGAGGAAGATGTTGGGCGAGCAACTCGGCGGGCTTGCGAAACATGACATCAAGTTCGCCGATCAAGACGAAATTCGGGCAGGCGATTTTCTTCAGCCCAGCGATCTTGGGGTCGAGGTCGTTGAAGAAGGTGCGGCCGAATTCGGCCATGTGGCTCGGATGGCCGTTCGCGCGAATATCCTCCAGCCAGTGCCAGCAGCGTTCGGGGTCCTCGTTGGTCGCGAAGCCGAGTTGAAAAGGTCGTCCGTCACCCTGTCGAGCACGCTGGATGATTTCGCGAACACTGAATGCTTCGAGTTCTGTGACGGCGGGATTGTCGAAGGGCGTTGCGAAGGGTGCTGGATACGGACCTTCGTAGTTGGGGTCGCTGAACTTGTCGGAGGGAGCGGTCGCGGAACCCGTATCGGTCGAAACCAGCGAGAGAAGTCGCTCATGATGTTCCATCGCAAAACGAAGTCCCGCCATGCCACCCGTGGCGTGGTTGAGCAGGTGAAATTGGTCGGCGCCCAGGTGATCCGCGAGTGCGCCGAGGTCGTTTGCGATTTGGTCAACGGTATAGCCCGGGTCCTCGTCGAAGAGGGGGGTGGAGCGGCCGTGGCCGCGGAGATCCAGATCGACGACTCGAAAGCCAGCCTCTGCGAGTGCGTGACTGACCCCGGTTCGAGACCAGTAGGCGCCGCATTGGGTGAGTCCGTGTGTGGTGATGAGGGTGGACGGACCCTCGCCCACGACGTCAAAGAAGAGGTTGGCACCCGGACGCTCTAGGTAGGGCATGGGGACTCCGAAATGAGGTTTTGCTCCGGCAGGGAGCCCTGAAGAGCGCTTTCAACTAGGAAGTGACGCGCACCAGTTGCTTGCCGAAATTCTGACCGCTCAGCAGACCCCGAAAGGCTGCAGGTGCCTGGGCCAGACCCTCGGCGACTGTTTCCCGGTACTTGAGTTCACCCAACTGGATCCACCCTGCGAGTTCGGCGCTGGCCGCAAGCCACTCGTCGAACCATTCCCGGACCAAGAAGAAGCGATGCTCGGGGGGTGTGTCCAGGCCAGCGAAGACGGTAAAGGGCGTTTCGACCTGGGTGATGTCTTCTTCACTGTTGTACAGAGAGATGAATCCACAGATGGGTACCCGGGCGCCTTCGTTCAACAGGCCGGCGACGGCTCGTGTCACAGCACCGCCCACATTCTCGAAATAGATGTCGACACCATTGGGGCAGGATGCGCTGAGCTCTTCCTCCAGGGTGCCCGCCTTGTAGTCAATGCATGCGTCGAAGCCAAGTTCTTCAACGCAGTATGCACACTTTTCAGCGCCGCCTGCGACGCCCACGACGCGAAGGCCTTGCAGGCGGCCGATTTGCCCGACTACGGAACCTACGGCCCCGGAGGCCGCGGAGACGACAAGGGTTTCACCGCGCTTCGGCTTTCCGACACGTTGAAGCCCGAAATAGGCCGTGCGTCCGGGCATGCCCACCGCACCGAGCCACGTGGAGAGTGGAGCAAGGTTCGCATCTGCGGGGAGAAGCGTGGCCGCCTCTCCGTTGACCCTAGCGAGGCTCTGCCAGCCTTCGTGGACGGTCAGAGTATCCCCCACCTTCCAACGTGGGCACTTAGACTCGATGACCACACCGGCGCACTCGCCGGTGATGATTTCGCCGATCTTGATCGGCTCAGCGTAGGATTTTCCTTCCCGCATGCGGCCCCGCATGTAGGGATCAAGGGAGAGGTATTTGATCTCGACGAGAATTTCACCCTCGTCGAGCTCGCCCACGGATTCTTCTTCCAACCGGAAGCAGTCTTCGGTCGGTTCGCCCGTCGGTCTTTTGGCCAGAACCCATTTTTGGTTGATTCGCGTTGTCACCGCTGGAGGCTCCTCGTTCTGGTGTGAAAGGTCAGGGGCGGGTGTGTGGCTTTGAGCGGTCAGGAAAGATCCTGCCAGCTGTCGCTTCCTCGCCGGAGTAAGGCCGCGGAACTCCAAAAGAGCGCTTTAGAAACGTAGGGATCGACTTCCCGAGCGCGCTGAGAACATAGCTTGGACTTCAGGGCCTTGGCGTCGCCGACCACCCCATCATTGCCCGGGGCGAGCGCGACTAAATCAATGACGTGGAGCGCCAGCTGAATCTCGCCTTCGGCTTGGAGTTCTCGCGCTCGCGCGAGGATTTTCTCTGGGTCGATGGCGGAGAGTATGGCTAGGGCGGCGTGGGCGGGGCCAGCGGGGTGGAGATGTGTCGGGTTTCGATCCCACCAGCCGTTCTCCTCTCGAAAAAGGTCACGGGCAATATATTCAGGTGAGCCATAGCTGGGCGTCATCCACGGTTTTTTGAAGATGTCATCTGGATAAGTCATATCGGCGAGGATCTCTCTCTCGCTCATGCCTCGATTCATTCGTGAGACCACTTCTGTCCGAAGCCAGCGCAACGCCTCGGCCATCCCGCGCAGACGCTCATGGATGGTCGCGGCCCCCTCGACCATAGGGCCGAATTCGGTGACCAGTTTTTCTGCGCCGAGTGCGGCGAGTCGATCGAGGGTGTCGGCCCAACGGATTGTAAAGCGTTGAGTCCGAAGCGGAGTACCGATGTTGGGAATCGTGTCACCCTGAACCGCAGGACCGCCGTAGAGTAGTCCGTCTTCTGGAAACCATGCCGCGAGGCAGTCGTCGGTTTCAGAGGGAGCCCAGAGAAGCTCAACGGGTCGAGAACCCTGGATCACCGACATCCGGTCGGAAAAGGTTTCAGAAGGATCATGGTTATCGCCGGCCACGTCGGAGACGTAGTCGGCCAAGGGGCGCTCGTCGCGACTGGGAAATTGAACTTTCCATGCACGGGCCTGGAGTTCCCCAGTCTCCCGGTAGCGTCGATAGCGCGGCAACACGTTTTCGTGCGCGATCAGTCGCGGGGGTTCTTCGTAGCGAGATGCATTGTGTTCGAGCCAGAGTGGGACCGCGGCATTGTATTGCTGGTGGCCGTGGGTGTAGACGATGGCGGCGAGCCGGTCCTGGGTCTTAGCCCGAAGGTATGCCTGCATGCCGGGTTGCACGTTTTGATTGCCGGCGTCGATCAGAACAAGCCCGTCGTCCGTTCGGGCGGCGAGGGCGTTGCCCTGGCCAGGCAGGATCCAGATGCCTTCTCCGATTTGGCTTCCTGCCAATGCACCTTGCAGAACCGCGTCTTGCGACGATGACGAAGGCATCTTTCTTCCCTCCTCGTTTCTGACCTTGACTCTCTCCCTAATTCTATCAGGCCCGGAGACGATCCCTATGGCTCGATTCGGCTCCGGGCGAGGTGCTTCGTGATTGTCCTCGGTATACTCAGGGCGGCTTCAGTCGAAAAATTGCGGAAAAGGAATCGAAAATAGAGTGCGAGTCTTGGCATTAGGCGGAAGCGGCGGAATGGGGCGATTTGCCGTACGCACGGCTGTCGCGTTTGACAGCATTGAGCGCGTCGTTGTGGCCGATTTGAATGCGGAAGTGGCGGATGATTTTGCGCGTTCACTGGGGCCGAAGGCTCAGGCGCTTGGCCTAGATGTCACCGATCAAAGCGCGCTCCGAGCAGCCATGCAGGATGTCGACGTGGTGCTCAATACTGTTGGTCCCTTCTTTAGGTTCGGACCATCGGTGCTTCGCATGGCAATCGGGTGCGGGCTCCACTATCTGGATATCTGCGATGACTGGGAGCCCACCCTCGACATGCTGGCTATGGGTAGCCAGGCTCGCGAGGCCGGGATTAGCGCTGTGATTGGCATGGGGGCCAGTCCGGGTATTACCAATCTGATGGGACTGCTGGCGATGCGGGAGCTCGATTCCGTCGAAGAGCTCTACACGGGTTGGAATGTCGGGGGCGCAGTCCCCGAAGAAGAGAGCGCTCAGAGCAGCGTCAACGCAGCAATGGAACACGGGATCCTGCAAATGACGGGAACCGTCCGTGTCCGTCGGGACGGCGCAGACTCGATGGTGCGCCCGCTTGAAAAAGTGACGATCCATTATCCAGGACTGGGTCCAAAAGTCGCACGCATTTTCGGGCATCCGGAGGCGATTACGTTTCCCCATCACTATCCTGAGATCCGAACGTCGCTGAATATCGTGCACGGCATGGAAGCAGAGCGGTGGCTCACGCTCAGCCTTCGATCGCTGGTGGACTGGAGGCTGTTGACGAAACGGGGTGCCGCCCGCCTTTTGGGTTGGTTGGAGCGCCAACAGGCCCGCTTGGGCGAACGTAACCTGACGGATCCGGCGGAACTCCCCGGCGTCTTTGGTCTCGCTGTCGGAAAGAAGCACGGTCAGAAGGCGTCGGTCGGGGTGGCTTTCAAGGAAGTCAGCGACGTGGGTATGGGCCATGCGACCGGTGTCCCCCTCGCATGCGTTCTTGAACTTCTCGCTCGTGGACAAATTACGGAGCGGGGTGTTTTTGCTCCTGAGTCGGGCGTCATCGACCCCCTTGCATTCTTCGACCTGCTCGCCACTCACTATCCCGAAAAGAAGACCCAGGATAAAGCGAATCTCGACTTTCGCCGGTCCTGGGAGTTGTAAAACGCGAGGAAGGTCTTCTGTGAGGTTCGCGTGAACTATATCTTGAATTTGGATCCACGAAGGGGCCGCGTCTTCGTGTCGCTGAAACGAAAGAGAAGAGATGAACAGTTCCTTTTTTCAAAGGCCGTCGGAAGGATCACACGCGAAGCGAGAATGGCCCTCGTGCTCGTCTTCGTGGCATTCTCAACCGTCGCGTGGATCAGTCCTGTTCAGGCTGACACCGCCTTTTTTGTGGTGAGCGAGATCGGGCGCCCGTGCTTTCACTGCGATTCTTTTCTACTGCCGCTGACGGATCCGCAGGACATCGCGGACGCAAGGTTTCTGGTTGCGAATGGTCCAGGTGGGAGCGTGGGGAGCATCCCCGTCGTGGAACTCACTGTGGGATCCGATGGTCGGAATCGAGATGTGCTCGCTGCGGGTGAGCCCCTCTGGGACTGGCATGTTTCAGGGTTCGAAGGCTTCGGAGAAATCGCGATCGAGCTCTGTGATGGATGGCCGGGTTTCATTGAAGAGGACCCGTCCGCCTTCATTGCCAACACGGGGGGGCAGTTCTGCCCTTGGTCTTACACGGTAACGGCGGAACTGCCCGCCCCCCCTGCAGTGCCGGTGCTTTCGCATTGGGCCAGGCTTGGGGCTGGCTTGGCCCTCCTGCTTTGGGCGCTTTTTCACTGGATTCCGTTCCAGGGAGGCCGTTTCGGAGCGAGATTAGGTTCTTCTGGTCAAGGTGGCTGAATGCCTACCGAATAGTGGGACGAGGCTTCTTCGGCGATGCCTTGCCTGAACCGGATTGGCCTCGACGTCGGTACCACACAAGCCAGCCACACAAAGCAGCCAGCGGAATAAAAAACGACGCTGGACGATTTGCGATGAGGTACGTGAAACGTGCCGCGATCTGTGTATCGCGAATAGAAAACATATCGGCCCCTCCGGAGTTTTCGTTCATCCAAGCCGTGTGATAGCCGAACACGCCGATGAAATGAATCGCGACCGAGATGAAAATCAGACTCCACAAAGTCAGAATCATTTTTCCATTTTGATTTTGGGCGAGTCGCTCCCAGCCCAAAGCGAGGCCAAGCGTCAAAGCGGGCACAGCCTCAGTGGCAAAACGCGGTCCAAAGCTCCACCCGCCCCACCAAACATGCCATTTTGCGTAAAGCAAGAGAGTTGCTCCAGATGCGATCAACCACGCTATGGCGAGTGTTCGGCGTTCGGTCGCAGGGGAACTTCTGTGACCGTTCGGCAGCAACGAGAATGGGGCGATGACGAAGGCCGGAGAGTAGATCAATAAACCACGGGAAGGCGCAATCAGTAGTCCAGCGAGGCCGATCGCCGCCGGCGTAGTCCAGAGGCTCGCTTCCTCGAGGTATCCGCCAGATACAAAGTTTTGGAAATAATAAAAATTGTACGTCGCCAAAAGTAAACCCGGACCCGCCAACCCGATCAGAACCCCTGAGAAGATACGAATCCTTCTCAGAAAGAGAAGGGCGGCGAGGGTCGCGAAGCAAAAGAGGATGACAGTGGGTCGGTTGATGATCGCCATTCCCATGGCGAGGCCGGCCCAAAAACCAAAGCGAAGGTTGATTCGATTGATGTTTCTGAAAAGCAGCCAAAACGACAGAACCAAGAAAAAGGTGGCGGGCCCGTGAGCCCAAAGACCCTGACTCGCTGTGCTCCAAAGGCTACTTCCCGCGCCAGCAACGATGACCGCCGGCGCCGCGGCAGTGGGCGCAATTTGGATCACCATCAAATAGAGCAAAGCGACAGCCGCGGCCACGTAGACACTGGCCACAAATTTCCCGATTCGCTCAACCCGGCTCGGCTTCGGTGGATTCATCCAGAGCGCCAGGGGTGCAATCAATGGCAGGGCCGATAGGCTGCTCCCGGGCGGATACTTTGATAGCAGCTGGCCGTTCTCCAGCCGGTGGAGAGCTCCCGTCCTTTCCAACTCCTGCATTCTTGGATATTCGGCCACGTCAAATGATCCGTTTTGAACGAGCGCCCAAGCAGCGTAAGGCGCCGCCAAGCAATCCACCTCCGTAATGGACCGACCATTCGCTGAGTAGAGGGCGAGAAAGGCAAGGAAGACGAATATGGCCGTTCGAATCAAGTGAGCCTGCGGCGGAGGTTCATTGGATGACGTCATAGCCGATTTCCTGTACTTCGCTCGGGGCATCAACAAGGCCAAATGAAGAATGTAGAGCCTCGTGTCACGGTCTGAAAGCAGCCAGAGAAAGCAATCATCAGCTCGGAAAGGGTTTCGCGGACCTGCTTGCTTTGGGATTTCCACCGGCGAACCCAATCGGCTTTCTGGCGCGCTCTGGGAACCGCTCTTTTCTTCTCGAATGAGAGGTGGGCAGTCAAAAAAAGATCGCCTCACCGACGGTCGGCTCCTGTCGAGTGTGTACACTACGGCCATGTTTTTCAAACACATCAAGACATCTCAGGCACCGGTGATGGCCGCCGCGATCGTCGGCGCTTGCCGGGAGAACGGTTGGTCGCTGGACGTTCAACCGAAATTACTGGGGGCGATCTTCTCCGCCCTCTTCGATTTTGATGCAGATTTCCGGACGCTGCCCGCGGCGACGATGGAGGAAGTGGCGGCCGAGTTTCCGAACGCGCCAGAGCGCCGAGAAATGGTCGATCTGATGCTCATCTGCGAACTTTGCCTCCACGACCTTCCCGCTGAACTCAGCGACTCAATCGACCGCTGGGCGGTTTACCTGGGCGTGGAAGAAAGTGACTTAACCGTTGCTCGCGAGCTTGCTCGGGGCGCCCAAGCCCGCGCGCAATTCGACCTCTACCGGAATGGATTTTGGGGGGCCTGCGCGGACATGGACCCGGCCTACACCGCGCTGATTGAAGCAGACGGAGCCCGGGCCTTAGCGATGACCATTACCCCCGACCCAGAGGAGAGCGCCCGTTGGGCGGCCCTAGAGCACTGTCCCTCCGGCAGCCTGGGCCGTTGCGTCTGGGAATTCTATCACCAGCGAGGCTTCGACTATCCGGGCACTCCGGGTGCGGTCAGCAAGGCTGAATCACATCATGACTGGGTGCATGTTCTATGCGACTACGGCACGACCCCGATGGGTGAGGTCGAGGTCGGCGCATTCCGCATGACGACGACGGATGACCCGGGTGCGGCGCTCACCTTCGTCGCGGGCCAGCTTGCATTTTACCAGGGGGGCATCATGCCCAGCGCTTTGACCGGACTCCATCCGGATCACATTCTCGAAACACCAGGAGGTCCGGAGCGGGTCGCCGATGCCCTTCGGCGAGGGCGTGAATGCAAATTTGACACCTACCATAAGTTCGACTTTTTTACGGTCGCATCCGAACCGATCGAAGCACTCCGCGACCGCTGGAACTTCGTTCCGAAGGTGGTATCCGATTCTCCATCCTGGGATCTCGAAATCTGATCATTGATCAGAGGTGTCCGAGAGAGCATCGCTGGATTCGCGGCCAGTCGTCTCGAGCCGGAGTCCTCAACTCTCCTCTAGTTTCTCATGGCGAGTCGTCGAATGCCCGCGAGGCAAGCTAATCCAAGGCCGAGAAACACGGCGGTGTTCGGCTCAGGGACCGCGGTGGCACAGCTGTTGAGCCTGATGTCGTTGGTGTTGATCTTGGATCCCACCAGCTGTGTGCATCCCTGTGCGTTGTTGAGACTGATCTCTCCTTGGCTGCTGAGATCCCAGAAGGCCACACCGTTGATGATCGTATCGTTAAAGTTAAAGTGCTGATTGTTGTCGGGCTTGTCGCTGAAGAAAAGGACGTTGTTTAGCCCAATTCCGCTATCGCCAACGATGATATTGGCTTGGCTCACTAGAAAATTGGCTTCATCCGGGACGCGAACGATCGCAAACGCTCCTTCTGGACCATCGAAAAGCAGGTTGTTGTTTTCGAGGAGGAGGTCGTTGTCGTTGGTATCGATGTCGATCACCGTGACGCCAACGCCGAGATTGATCGTGAGGTTGCTATCCCATTTTCCATCGTTGAATGTCAGGTTGATGTCGCTGGGCAGTGCCGGAATCTCGATGGCTAGGTCGGCCAATTGTGAGTTCAAACCCGAGAAATCAATTCCACCCTGCGAGCCATTGGAATTTGTCATTGAACTGCCGTTGAAGTCGGTATTCGATCGACCCTCGTTGCACTGGCTGAGAGAGCCCGCGCATTCAACGCCGGTGTCGCCCCACACTTCCATATTCGAAAGGTCGAACGCCCCGCTCGAGTTGGTGATGGCGATATCACCGTTCCCGCCCACTCCGGTGAAAACGGGGACCGCATTACTTGGAAGAGTCGCCGTACTGAACCAGGGGCCGCTGACGCTATTGGCCCCCAACTCCCAGTTGCTCGCCTGGGCGCCAATTGCCGTGCTCTTTGGCCCTGTGCCGATCATCAGATATTCGGAGGCATAGTTGGGGATCGCCACCGCGGCCGCTGGGCTTAGAAAAAGACTCGAAGCCAGAATCGGCAAGAGAGAGGCGAAGGGTCCTCCTCTCCTCATGCCTGTCTGAAGCGCGTTTCGGTGTGTCTTGATTCGTTTCATTTCCTCTTCCTCTTCCTCTTCCTCTGCCAGAGTTGGATCTGGCAAATTGGAGGTCTCGAATCTGGAGTTCGATTGGGCCTCGCTGAATCGAATGGGCTCACAGTCTTCGGCACATAATAAACGCGGTTCCTTGCTGTTGGTATTCCGATTGCGCTGAATCTGTCACGAAATATGAAATTCTTCCAGTTCTCTGCGCCCCGCCGGGCGGTTCTACGAGTAACGATTTCCCTCTTTGACTCGCCCATAGCTGGTGCTAAGTACTGAGCGCATTCAATGGGAGGAGTCCGCATTGCTCCGGGTCTTTTCGGACCGTCGAGAGAACCGGTGGTCGCGCGGAGAGCTGCCAGCGAGTCAGGTGCGAGCCCCCTCGCGGCCAGGAGAAAAAGGACAAGGCCTCGGCCGCTGGACACGTGCCAAAGATTTGGACGCCCTAATCCAAAGAGCGCGCAACCGACCGGTACAAGCGCGATCTCTCCGAGTTAAAGCAATTGACCCATTGCAGCCGCACGAATTAGCGTTGAGATGGAAAGGGGAGCCGCATCAATATTGCGAAGTGAGTAGTCGTACCGCTGCCGGGGAGCCCCAATCTGTTGAAGGCGGTGCAGCGACATTGTGATTTAGCGAAGCGCGGGATCGTGCAAGTCCCGAAGATCTTCATAGTTTGACAATGCTGGCGGGTTTTATTTTGAGCGTTCTGTGAGTAAAGAGAATGAGGCGATTTGCTGAATTGAGGAGCGAGGCGCGACGGTGGGGCTGGGCTAGGGCGCTCTATGCACAGCTGATGGTGCGATTGAGACCCTGGATCGTCCTGTGTCGAATCAGTACGCAGGCCCTTGCCGAATTCGGGCGAAATGGGGCCGCAAGCCCTGCGGCACATCGATTCGCCACCCAGTTGGAGCTGACCGAATTATTAGAGCGAATGCCGGACGTGGATAAAGGCTGGCTACCCGAGACGGAGCCCGATGAACTCAGCCATTGTTGGGCTGCTTTTGTCGACGGGAAAATTGTGTCATTCGCATGGAGCGCTTACAAGAATGCGCCCGCGGGAGATGGGATGATGGTGGGGTTTGAGACGCCCTACGTCTATGGACGGAACGTTTACACGTCTCGACCATTCCGAGGGCAGCACCTTTTCGATGGATCTGGTGCGGTTAAGTTCCACGCCGCAAACGGCCACACGCACGCGATTGGATTCATCGAAACCCACAACTTCGCATCGTGGCGACGTGCCCGCCGAATGGGGGACCAGCTTGGCGGCTATGCGGGGTATCTCAAAATTGGCCAATTTAGGATTCCGTTTCGGACTCCAGGGGCGAAGAAGCACACCTTTCGATTTTATCAGGCGAAGTAGCGAAGTGAAGAACGATGGGTCTCTATGACGCGATTGCAGGCACGCCACGGAGAGTCGCAAAGAGCGACCTCGCCGCCACGCTCAAAACCGGCCAGGCCAGGGGCTGAGTATTTTATGCGATTGTCGACAGGGAGCGACTGATTGTCTACCCATCCCCTGCCATCTCTCCGAGCTGCTGAATTTCGGGAATGCTCAGATGGACCTGGGGAAACGAATGATGCGAAGTTTTTTGAGAATTTCCCTTGACTGGTGTCGATGTTCGGAGTGAGTTGTGCGCACGAAGCCGGATTTTCACTTTTTCTCGGAGGAACTGATTGGTCGCGTCAGCGATGAGTTCGCTCGCCGACTCAATGTGGCCAGCCGACTGACTTGTGCTGCGTTCGAACTGGCGTACTGATCATGAGCAGAGCTATTTCAGTCATTATCCCTACCTACAATCGAGGCGCTTACCTCAGGCGAACGATCGACAGCGTGCTGGCTGCATGTTCTGGTCGGGATGAAATCATTGTTGTCGATGCTGCTGAAAACCGAGAAGCAGAAGCGCTCATCGAAAAATATGGCAATCTGCAAATCAAGTACGTGAGGCAGGTGAACGAAGGTGTCAGTGCGGCCCGGAATTATGGACTGGAATTAGCACGCAACGACCTTGTTGCGTATATCGATGATGATGACGAGTGGCACCCAAAAAAACTCTACATACAGCGCGCATTGCTCGAAAAGCATCCCGAGGCCGTAGCCTGCTTTACGAATATTTGGGCCACGACCTCGGATGGGGACACGCTCGGTGACTATTTGTTTCAGTGGGGTCAGCCGGTGCAAGACTGGAACCAACTCCTGGGCAAAACGCGAAATTTAAAGCTGGAGGGTTTCGCTCAGAATATTGATTACTACCTCGGTGATCACTATTTCAATCAAATGCTCGACGACTACGTTTTGCCGAGTTCTCTGCTGATTGATCGTTCGCGGTTTAAGGAAGATTTATTTTATCGCGTTGGCATGCAAAGGAATGAGTCGTGGTTGTACACCTCGCAGGTTTGCCGTCAGGGGCCGGTGATTTATGTGGATGTTGACCTGGCCTGTCACCATGGTGACGCGCCAAATCGGCTCACCTCTATACCCCACGTCGAAACAGTGTTAAGTCGGCTATACGTGTTGGAGAATGAATTTGGTGGCCGACCAGAGTTTTTAGAAAAAGATCCGAGCGCCTTTAACGAACGTTTGAAGAGGGAGCGAAACGTGCTCTTCGCCGCGGTGATGTCAGGAGGCGTCGAGCGCCGCCGAGCGACCCTGATGGACAATGCCCATCATGGCGGACGGATTGCCCTGGGCGCACGGATTCCCGAATTCGGGCTCTCTCTGGTCAGCCTCTCGTTTCGTCTGGCGAGTCGACTGCGGCGCTTGATCCGAAGACAAAGGGCGCACCATTCGTCTCAATAGACTGAGCCCGATCAAGTCGAAACTCGTGAATCAGGTGAGAGCGGGCTGCGGAATGTTGATTGTGGCCGTCGCCATCACCCATGGCTGGAACTCAGCCGGAGCCTGGGCTTTTTCGTCGGTTCAGCGGGAGGGGTGAGGGAGCGACGAATTCGCTTTCCTTAGTCGCGAGTCAGGCCATCTGTATGCGAAAAATACTGGATTGGCACCGGGAAAGATGAGAGTGATTCTTGTAGCTCGGCGGATGGATTGCCGAATGTTTTGAATCCAGTGAGCGTCGATAAGTCCCAAAGTTGATCGAGAAATACACTCAGATTGTCTAGGTGGACCATGAATGCATCGGAGTCCTTGAAAGTCTCAAGTAAGTGGCACTCGAGACCATTTTCGCTGAGATACCATTCGTAGACTAATGCATCAGGCTCTTTCGATTCGGTATTTCGGACCATCTTGCCGATGAGGTTCTTGAACTCATCGAGCACATTTTCCTTAATCGAAAACGCTACGTCCGTTCGAATGTAGTTTGACATGCCGCATCGCTCCTTTCCCCGCTTGGTCTGAATCCATTACGGATTTGAATTAGAGAGTCTACACTTTACTGAGATTCAAAACGTACACGGGATAGGTTGGTCCAGCCTATTTTTTGCACCACTTCAGATTTGCTTGCGTAACGCTCTCCGGATCCGCCAAGATAATGAAAACCAGGGATCTATAGAGGAGGGAGCAAGATGTCTGAGATCAAGACCGTGGGTGTTGTTGGAGCCGGTGTCATGGGGGGCGGAATCGCACAGAGCCTGGCAAAAGCCGGTTACGAGGTGACGTGTACGGATATTGCCTCGAAGGCCCTCGGTGCGGCTCGACAGGATGCCGCCGAGGGGCGATTCGGTCTGGCCGGTGCGGTCGCTCGCGGAAAACTTGATGCCGCTGAAGCGGAAGCAGCCAGAGCCCGAATTACGTGGAGCAACTCCTTTGAGGAAGCGGCGCAGTCTGATCTGGTGATTGAGTGCGTGCCGGAGAAATTGGACGTCAAGCTCTCGGTTTTCCGCAGCCTCGACGAGATCGCACCCAAGCAGAGCATCCTAGCCTCCAACACCTCAGGCTTTTCCATTGCCGCCATGGCAGGGGCCACCCGCCGGCCCAGTCGCGTGATTGGCTGGCATTGGGCTTCGCCGGCCTTCGTGATGAAGTTCGCCGAGATCGTTGTGACCGATGTGACATCGGATGCCGTGCGTGAGCAGGTGATTGCCTGTGCGGAGAAATGTGGAAAAAATCCGGTGGTTGTCCGCGACAATCCGCTGGAGTGGGGTTTCGTCGCCAATCGGATCTACTTTGCGATGATCAGGGAGGCGTCTCGGGTGGTGGACGAAGGCGTGGCGACCCGTGCCGAGGTGAACGATCTGATGGTGGACTGCTTTCGCTGGCCTGTCGGGCCTTTTGCCATGGTCAAAGGAGCCGGAAGCGGCTGGAAATAGTGCCATGAAATCCTGACCGAATGGGCTCTACTCTTTTTCTCTGCTGAGGTCCCCGGGAGGACCGAAGTAGCGTGTCGTGGGCTCGATGGGGAGACCATCGATGCTCTTCGTGCGCTCTTGGTACTTCTCGACCCACACCTCGGGGTTCGCCTTCAGGATTTCGTGGGCTTTCGGCAAGGTCCCACGATCGCCTTGCAAGCTCATTAATGGTACCCCCCAGCCGCAACTGGTCTGCGTGCTCTCAACTGCGATGTCGAAGATCTGGCGAGTGCCCGACAGCAACTCGAAGTGCTGCGCCAGCTCGCCCCAGTCGGCGTGCTGGGGTAGGACGGGGCGACCGCGACCATAGATGCGATAGATCAGCGGCGGATTCTCGAAGGCGCACAGCATCAAGGTGATCCGACCATCGGCAGCCAGGTGCGCGTGTGTCTCGTTTCCCGAGCCGCCAAGGTCGAGGTACGCGACCCGTTTAGGGCCAAGCACGCGAAAGGCGTCGAGACCCTTCGGGCTTAGGTTGATTCGGCCTTGGTCCGTCGCGGTCGAAACGAAGAAGATCGGCTGCTTTTGGACAAACGCGATGTGTTCATCGGTCAGGTGATCAAAGAACTCTGCCATGGGAAACCTCTGCGGGCGTAGATAGGAATTTCACAGCCCTATCCTACAGCCTCAGCCATGCCCGGTACAGCTTGAAGGGGAGGAAGGGCTAAGGGGGCCTCCACTGAGCGGACTGGGGACCGTCAGCGTCCTGTCTCAAACGACCGATCGGTCGATTGCTTCCATGAGGCTTGGATCCATCGGTCCAGCCGCTTCGACGGCGAGACACTCTGAGAGTTCCTCGCGGTTCTTCACTCCGAGCACCATGGTGTCCACGCCCGCCATGGAGAGCGTGTATTGGTGCGCCAGAAAGGCGGGACTCCGGCCCGATTCCGCAGCCAGGGCGCGAAATGCGTGAGCGCGATTGAAGTCGCGCTGCTCCGCTGAGTCGGGGTCGATGGATCGATCAATCGCTGTTGCAAGCGCCCCGGCCGCGAGCGCGCGAATCCCCATCACGCCGATGCCCTGTTCCGAGGCCCGCTCGATGACGGCTCTTGGCTGAGGGGGCTCTGCAGAGATGGCCATGCCGCCCGGAGAGTCGAGTAAATTTGCAATGCACTGAACCACGTCAGGCTTCATGTTGGCGTCCAATGCGGCGAAATTCTGTGCTTGCGTGCTGGCCGCCGTGAATCCCCAGGCGCCGATACGTCCCTCCGCCTTCCATCCCTCGAAGATCGGCACCACGTGAGACGCAAATCGACTTTCCTGAACCCCAATATGGGGCAACAGGGTGGGGCGGATAGAATCGGACCAGCCATCCTCGATGAGGTAGCCGTGCAGAATGAAGACATCGATGCGTTCACGTCTGAGCCTTTCGCAGCTCTCGTCGAGGGAGCGACTCAACCGCGACTCGATTTTATCCACGGGTGCATCGCCTAGCATGCACTTGGTCGTCAGCTTCACATCGTCCGGGTAACCATCCGCGAAGGCGAGACCCATGACGGACTCGGCCTCGCCCCGGCCGTAGAGCGGAGCCATGTCGAATAGGTCGATCCCGGCCTCGTAGGCCGCGCGAACCGTCGCGATCGCTTCATCCCGATCGGTCGAGCCCCAGACCTGACCGATTCCGCCGCCGCCGAGCGCGAGTCGACCCGTTTCAAAACAGCGCCCGAGCATCGTCTTCTGCATGTTCCCAATTCCTTTCGGTTAGGCCCATCGTGCCAAGGGCTCCGCGCCCCGGTCGGACCTGGGAAGACGGGTACACAAGGTGGATGTTTGCTCGATGTCCGAGCAGGCCCCCCCTGCGGAATTCCTAGAAGAGCCCCGGGGTGGGCGCTTGTCTTAGCTGGAACTCGCGGCGATGCTAGGCCGCTCGGCCATCCGGTTATACCAGGCAGTCAACTTTTTGAGATCTGGGTTGAGAGGCTGACCGACCGAACCCCCAAATTCGAGAAAAGCATAGAGCAGGATATCGCACAGGGTGAACCGATCACCCACGAGCCAATCCGAATCGGTCATCAAGCCATCCACCCAGGCCAAATTTTCTTGGGCGATCTGTTTGAGATCGTCGGCCGCCTGAGGGATCGTGTGTACGCGACCTTCGAAAAGTCCGAGCCCCTCCGCAAAGCGAAAGGCACTCGTCATAGGCTCGCAAATATTGAGATCGACTCGCCGACACCACATCCGTGTGATGGCCCGCTCCTCCGGAGTGTCGCCGATCAGGGCGGGGGCCGGGTAGACCTCGTCGAGGTACTCGCAGATCGCGGTGATCTCCGCCAGAAAACTCCCATCATCTAACTCAAGGGTGGGCATCTGTCCGGCAGGATTTCGAGCGAGGTGCTCGGCCTGTCTATTCTCGCCGCCCATGATGTCGACCTGCACGGTCGGCAGGTCGATTCCCTTCTCCGCCATGAAGATGTGAACAACACGCGGATTAGGACCTATGCTCGTGAAGAATTTCATACCAAACTCCTTATTGCGTAAATGACGGTGGCAGGCGCCTCGGCCTCCACACGTTCGCTCAATTCGTAGCTCTCTGTAAAGGGCTCTTTGGACAGGTATCGACTGCCCAGTGGGAATCCAATGGATCTTCTTGATCGTGTCCGGGGATTATTGCGTTGAAATCGCATGAACGTCCGCGAGATCCCGAAGCCATGGGAGCCCGGATCGGCACCACATCTGGGTCACCGGTCGCAGTTCTTGGCGCTGCGCCACGGCCCCCACCCGGAGGCTGTGTCTCGGAGTCTTGTGGTCTGCTTGCCATAGATGCGTGTTCCGCAGCGACCACAGAGCATCAACTCTCCTGGTTTTCCGTTTCGGGCCGTTTTTCGTTCGTTGAAGGATTCCCCTTGATCAGCTGAAAATCTTTTCCGGTCACGAGCACGGACGTTCGAAAGGCCGAGCCCGAAAATGTCTGGCAGTTCGTGCAATGGCAGATCCCGATCCGATGGGGGTCGATGGGGGCTTCAAGCTGCACCGCACCACGATGACAATCCCCCGTCACTTCCAGGGATTCCTCTTCTCGACCGATCTTTAGACGACACACACCTCGTCGCGGGCTGGCCGGGCAATTTGCTATTTTTCCAGCCCATCAGGCACAGATCGTGACGGAAACGCGTCTTTTGCTGTGACTCGAGTGCCTGCTCAAAACCTGCGATCCCCAGTTTTTTTCATTACTCCCCATGTTCCGCCGGAGGAATCCAATGCCGCATTTTGAACTTCTGATCCACGGTAAGATGGTTCCCGGCGCCGCGAGCCTCGACGTCATCAATCCTGCAACCGAAGAACTGGCAGGAACCTGCTCGCGAGCCTCGGAATCCCAATTGGACGAAGCTGTCGATGCCGCAGACGGCGCCCTAGCCGATTGGGCAGGTACTCCCATCGAAGAGCGCCGTAAACTTCTTCTGAACGTGGCCGAAATCGTGACTGCGAATGCACCTGAACTCGGCGCAATCCTGACCCAGGAGCAGGGCAAACCCCTCTCCGAAGCGATTGCCGAGGCCTACGGGTTTGCTGCATTCACCCGACACTTTGCAGGCATGGACCTTCCCGTCGAAGTCCTCGAAGACAGCGATGCGCGTCGTGTTGAGATTCACCGGTCCCCGCTTGGGGTCGTGGCCGCGATCATTCCATGGAATTTCCCGCTGATATTGCTTGGCTTCAAGCTGGCTCCGGCATTGCTCGCCGGAAATACGCTGATCGTGAAGCCAGCGCCGACAACACCACTTTCTACGTTGCGGCTCGCCGAGCTACTGAAAGACGTTTTTCCGCCAGGTGTCTTGAATGTCGTCGCCGACGCGAATGACCTGGGTTCTAAGATCTCCGCTCACCCGAAGATTCGAAAGGTTTCTTTTACCGGGAGCACCGCGACCGGAGCCAAGGTGATGGCCGGTGCCGCCTCCACGCTCAAACGCATCACACTTGAAATGGGCGGCAATGATGCTGGTCTGATTCTGGGAGATGTCGACCCCAAGGAGATCGCGCCGAAGATTTTCGCTGCCGCATTTCCAAACAACGGCCAGGTTTGTATCGCGATGAAACGGGTTTACGCCCATGAAGACATCTACGACTTGCTCTGCGACGAGCTGGCCAACATCGCCCGATCCAAGAAGGTCGGCGCGGGCACCGAGGACGGTGTTGAGCTGGGGCCGCTTCAAAACAAGGCCCAGTACGAGAAGGTCCAGGCCATGATCGCCGATGCCGCAGAAAAGGGAACAATCATCGCCGGAGGCGGCGTCCCCGATCGGCCGGGCTACTTCATCGAACCAACCATCGTCCGCGACATTAAGGAAGGAGCTCGCCTGGTAGACGAGGAGCAATTTGGTCCAGCGCTACCCATCATCAAATTTTCGGATCCGGAAGAGGCTCTCTCTCGGGTCAACCGCTCCAAGGAGGGCCTTGGCGGAAGTGTATGGTCGACAGACTCAGACGCCGCTCGAGGTCTCGCGCTTCGTCTCGAGGCCGGGACGGTTTGGATCAACAAGCATGCCGATCTCGACCCGGGAATCCCCTTCAGTGGCGCAAAGCAATCGGGCATCGGAACTGAGCTGGGTCGTGAAGGACTCGAAGAGTTCACCCAACGTAAGGTCATCAATATCGCGGGGTAGCAAAAGGCTCAGGGATGGCTTCGTGAAACAGCCCGAAGGGCAGGCCTAGGTCTAAGGAGTTCCATGACTGTCAAAAATGCCATCGATAAGAAAGCGATTCGCGCCCGGTACGCCGAGGAGCGCGAGAAGCGGCTGCGCCCGGAAGGCAACGACCAGTACCTACGACTGGCAGGTACGGGCCTCTCGCACTACATCGAGGATCCCTATATGCCGCGGGTCGAGCGCGATCCGGTCATAGATCACGTCGATGTTGCCCTCGTCGGCGGCGGCTTTGCTGGGCTGATCACCGGGGCCCGGCTTAAGGAAGCCGGTGTCCAAAAGGTCCGCATCATCGACAAGACAGGCGACCTAGGTGGCAACTGGTACTGGAACCGCTATCCCGGCGCGCAGTGCGATACGGCGTCGTTTGTCTATATGCCCCTGCTCGAAGAGACGGGGCACGTGCCCACAGAGAAATATGCCCACGCCCCCGAGATTCTCGAGCACTCCAGGCGGATCGGCGAACAGTTCGGCCTTTATGAGCATGCGCTTTTCCACACTGAAGTTAAAGACCTTGAGTGGGATGCGGACCGTTCGCTGTGGATCGTACGCACTAATCGAGATGACGAGTTCACGGCCCAGTACGTCACGCTGGGTACCGGGCCACTTCACGTACCCAAGCTGCCGGGCCTTGAGGGCATCGACGAATTCGAGGGGCACTCTTTTCACACTAGCCGCTGGGACTACGATTACACGGGTGGAGACCCGTCGGGTGCGGTCATGTCTAAACTCGCCGACAAAAAGGTGGGTATTATTGGCACGGGCGCGACCTCCGTACAGTGCGTGCCTCACCTGGCGAAGGCCTGCGGCGAACTTTACGTTTTTCAGCGCACGCCTTCGTCCATCGACGTGCGCGCAAACGGCCCCACTGACATGGACTGGTTTGAGCGGGAAGTGAAAGAGCCTGGCTGGCAGCAGAAGTGGCTGGAGAACTTTACGGCCAACCAGACCATGGGTTTGCGTATGCCGAAAGAGGATCTTGTCCAAGACGGCTGGACCGATCTCGCCCGCCGCATTCGAGGCCGAATCTCTTCTCTTCCCTTCTACAAGATGACGCCCAGGAACATTATGGCGGCCTTCGAAGACCTCGATCACGAGAAGATGACTGAGATCCGGGCGCGTGTGGACACTCTCGTCGAGGACGAAGAAACCGCAGAGAGCCTGAAAGCGTGGTATCGCCAGCTCTGTAAGCGTCCGTGCTTCCACGACGAGTACCTTCAGGCCTACAACGAGCCGGGCACCACCTTGGTTGATACCAACGGCAAGGGCGTCGAACGGATTACCAATAAGGGCGTCGTCGTGGCCGGCAACGAATATGACCTCGACTGCATCATTTACGCCTCGGGTTTTGAGGTCAACACAGATCAGATGAGCCGCAACGGATTCGACGTGACCGGGGTCGGCGGACTCAAGCTTTCTGACTGCTGGAGCGACGGCATGCGTTCGCTCCACGGCATTCACGTCCATGGCTTCCCGAACATGTTTATTGTGGGTGGCTTTCAGGGGGCCGCTCTTCTCTCGAACGTCCCTCACAACTTCACCGAATCCGGCCTAACCATCGCCATGATGATCCGACACGCCAGGGAGAAGGGCTTCAAGGAGATCGAGGTCACCCGGAAAGCGGAGGATGACTGGCTTAAGCGATTGGGGCGGGGCAACAGCCGTCAGCGGGCAATGCAGTCTCGTTTGCTAGAGAAATGTACACCGGGCTACTACAACAATGAGGGTCAGCAAGGTGGTCTGGCGAGCGAGGTGATGGGCTACCCGCGTGGAGCTGTCGCTTTCTTTAAGTATCTAAAAAAATGGCGAGAGTCCGGAAAATTTAAAGGCCTAGAGTTCCGCTGAACCCTCATTGTTCCTCTGATCTGCGAGACTCCCTGTCGGGTCGGGCCTACCTATTGCTTTGAGTCCGAAGATGAGGCGTTGGCCCGTGAAAAGCCTCGCTCCACATGGCCAGCCCGAGCCTTGGCCACGGTGGCTCGGAAATCGCCTCCCGCGTTGGCGTGCGGGAAGGGCTGGCTTGGAATTGGCATTTTGAGCGCGGAACAAAGGGGTTCCCAGCCATCGCCTGGGGACCACTCAATCAGCCGATTCTTTGGGACCAAACTTCGGACGCGAGCTGAGTGGCGCTCGAAGGCAGCGATCATTTCGGCTTCGTTCTCGATGTCTGAGGTCATCCATCGTTCGAGCTGCGACTCGACCAGCTCTTGAATAGGATTTTGATCTTCACGCGGCACTTTTCGCATCAAGCCAAAAATGGTTTGGCTGGCGGATTGAAACCACTCCGCGGGGTCTCGCACCGAGAGGAGTACGAGAGCATCGGGAAAGGCGTGAGCAAGCTGATCGAAAAAAGGTGCGGCGGGCCAGTCCACGCAAGCAGACCAGGATTGCATGAAATCGGTCCAGTCCACGGGTTCGTCTCGGACCGCTGCCTGCCAAGTGGTGACGTCCTGGGGCCTCTGAAAAAGTTCGAACATGTGGTAGCAAGGCCCGTCCAGAAGCATTTCGAGCGCAATCTTGAGTGAATTGGTTCCAGTTCGCCCGAGTCCGGCTCCGATTACGCGCATAATGATCTCCTTCGAAAAAATTCTTTTGAGGCCATCCTGGCAGTGTCGGAATTCCGAAAAATTGCAAAGGTCGCACTGGAATCGATCAGGGCCCGGGGCCGAATTCATCTCCGCTCACACACTTTACCGGCTCGCGATTCTGGCCGTCTCGAGTCCCTCTCTGTGGGTGGTTGTCGATGGCCATGTCGACCTCATAGGCGGCCGCTCCGTGCATCGATCGATTGAGTATTTTGGCTTGATTGGCCCTCGAATGCCAAAGGCTGTCTGGATGTGTTTATCGATCCCCGCTTCCGTGGCGGCACCTGGCGTACAGATGGCGACGGCGTGCATAGCCCCTGGTCGCTTGGGTCCGGGCAGGCGATCACTTCCGTAGAGCAGAGAGCGAATCGCCAGCAACCGTACGAAGTGGGTGGAGCAACGAGTGGGCGCCTAATGGGTGGGAGACAAGGAATCCATTGGTCGTACGATTTGGCAAATGCGAAGATACGGTGATTGCGATTTGATCCGAATCTCATCGAGTTCGTTTGAGTTCGCACCTTTGAGCAGTGATCGAGGCTCTGGTGTTCTGGCTCAGCGCTTCTCAGCGCGTCGTGGAATTTCAACAATTCCCATCCTTCAGCCTCTCGTCCGGCACGAGGCTGCCGAGGGCTGTCCCGGCCCGAGCTCGAGCCGGCGGTCCTTTCTCGCGCTGGGGCATGACCAGGCTGCTCTCTTCCAGATTGAGTCGGGCCATCGATTGATTGGGCAACCACGAGGTGTGGGGATCGGGAATAAAAGCTTAATTTTCTTCCTGCCGCCTTTCGGATTTCAGCCGCATTTCGCGTTCGAAACCGCTTACCATAGGGCCATATCCTGCTTTACCAATCAGGGACCTGGATGCCCAGATAATTTTTGAACTCCGAAGGAGGCTCTCGATGAGATCTCTGATGATATTGATGGTCGTCGCGGGCCTTCGGTAGGCCCCAAGCCTTCGAGGCGATTCGATTCACAGTGGCATGCAGTCGCTGCGCGCGCCCAACTCGAGGCAGTGAGTCTTACTCGCCCCAGTAGCTAGAATGCGATCTTCGGGTGATGATGAGGGATGCCAAATTGCAGACTGCCGGGAATAACACCATGGTGATAGTCGTAGTCTGGATTGCTTTTGCTTTCACGTTGAGCTCTTGTGGAGAAAGTGAATCCGTTTCGGGAATAAGAATGGAATCATCGATCAAAACAATCAGCGCTCACGCATTGGTCTTTCAGCGCATGAAGGGCGGACTGGCCGAACTCGAGACGCCCCCCCTTTCGACGAACCACGGAGGAAGCATCCTTGTCTTGAGTGTTGGTCGGGGCGAAATTTCTGCATTCGAACCGCCAACAGACAATCTCAATAACACAGCCTATCCTCAAATCGGCAGTGCGCATGCCTATACACGCTGGCCAAAGTCCGGCACTGCTCTTTATGCGTTGGCCAACGGACACGGTGGTGAGGGCCAAGTTATTTCAGTCAGTACACCACCCGCTGACGAAATAACGATGGCTGCAGTCGAGGTATTGGGGAGTCACATTGAAGACGTGGCCTGGAATGAAGACCGAGAGCCGCCCATCTTCTGGAGCCTGCGACGCAAGCTCTTCTCTGGTCGAAGTATGACAAGTCACAAAGTAAAGACGTCAGGGCCTGCCACTCTGATTGCCTTCTGGTGGGGCGATGCGAGTAGCGCAAAGGCTAAAACCGCTGAACCCGACCAGGGCTTTTTAGTGATTGACTCGCTATTGGAGGAGGGATCGCTCGTGCAATGCGCGGTGGCTGTTAAACATGTAGAAAAGGCAGGCACGTACGATGTGAATTGGACGGCGACGCCGATCCAAGGCGCACAGATGTGGCTGGTCGCTGTGGCGGATAATGAGCATTAGAATTTCTGAAATGATTGGTGACGGTCGTGACGATACAACGAGTGCCTGATCTTACGGAAAGAGAATTCCGTACCCTCCATTCTCATCAGAACAAGCCCGTAATTGTCCGAAATACTATTCGGGATTGGCCAGCGTTACAGGAGTGGAGCCTCGAATATCTCGCTGAGAATTATGGCCATGAGAAGGTCACATTCAGACAGCCCTATGCCGACTCGAGCAAACAGGAGGATAGGGAATGGACGCTTCGAGAGTTTGTCGACGTGCTCCAGTCAGGCAGAGAGCCGCGCCCCTATCTCAATCAGGTGAAACTACGAGATCTATCAAAGCGCCTTCGCTCGGACATTGGCCCTCTGGAGATCGCGAAAAAAAATCGCTTGAATCGCGCGCGACTGCTGCCGGCGTCAATGCAACTCGACGCAGGGAAGAGGGCACTCTTCGTCGGTGATCGTGGTAGCGGTTTTGGCATGTTGCACTGGGATTACTCTTACCTGCACGTCTACATCTCGCAGGTTCGTGGTAGTAAGGAGTTTCTTGTTTTTTCTCCCGAGGATACTCCGTACCTTTACCAACATCCGATTCATGAAGGCGCCTCAAGTATCAAAGATATCAACAACTACAATCCGGCGGATTACCCGGATCTGCAAAAGGCGACTCCTATCAGATTTACCTTACAGGAAGGCGAGACGCTTTTTTTACCTGGTGGGTGGTGGCACGCCACGCAGATGAATGAATGCAGCATATCTGTTGCTGAGAGCGCGCTAACAAGCACCAACTGGACGCAGCGTTATCGTTGGTTTGCCAAGCAATTCAGGCAACAAGGATACTCTCCTCGAAAGGTGTCGCTCTTTAGGCTCTACATGTTCGGACTAGGACGTTTCTTGGATATCTTGGAAAAAGTCAGATAGCTCAAACTTTGTCTGCCCTTTGCCCTGAGCGACTGGAATAGGGCCAAGGGAAGAGTGCGGTGACTGAGCTTCTGCGCATTCAGCTCCCTTCTGTATTCCTGCCTCAGGCATTTTGTAATGGACGAGGCCACATGAAATTTCGAGCGGGGGACGTGGTGTGTGTTGCCGTTTTTGATCATCGAAACATCAACACCTGCACCTGGAGCAGGTACAAGCATTATCTTTAGACCTGGCTTGCACACGGTTAGTGTGTGAGGTCACTGTGAGTTTCCGGCTTCTGGTCGCGCTCGGCTGGCCCCATACTCAATTTACAGACCGGCAAATAGGAGAATCGATTGATCGAGCTTCAACCGGGTGTCGGTTCGGTGGAAGGCTAAGGTGTCGACGGGTGTTGTATATCGACGACGACCAGAGTCAATTGCCAGGGACAAGACAGGCAAGCTGACTGTCAGCACAGCCCCCGAGTTCGATCCCTTCAGACGGTTCCGCCGTTTTCGGAGATCCGGGCGCCGTATCTTTTAGAGAGCGGGTTGGCCGACAATCCATGGAGAAGAACACTCAGGAGAATGGTCCAGGTCACGGTAGTGACCAGAGTGGTGGAGCCGGGAAGCAGTTCATCCTGGACGAGAACCACGAAGACGATGCTCGCCAAACCCCTTGGGCCGAACCACCCCATGAATAGCTTCGTGTCCCAGCGCAGCTTGAGTCCCGCTGAGGAGATGAAGACAGGCACTATTCGGATGACGGTCAGGCTGGAGAGCGCGTAGCCGATCACCCGCCAGTCCAGGTGTGGCCACGTCAACCCTACGGCGGCAACGCCAAAGGCGAACCAAGTGACGAGCGCCATGGAGTCTCCGATTCCTTCTGCAGCGTCGAGAAACTCCTGTTTGTTGTGTTTCCTCGGCCCACCGAAAATCAGACCCGCGACAAAACATGCAATGAATCCACTTCCATCAAGCCATTGAGCGGTTGCGAAACACAAAAGGGCGAGTGCGATCACCGGAATCTGAATCCACGAGCCCGTGACCCATTGGCGCTCGGAGCAAGAGCGGACCAGACGCCCCCCCACCCATCCACCCAGGACGCCGATGAGTGAACCGACCCCGATGGCTTGAGCCGAGAGCGTGACCATCAGTTCGGCAGCATGACTCGATTCCGTATCGCCCACAGCGAGAGCCAGGAAAAAGAGGAGGACCGGTACACAGATGCCGTCATTGAGGCCGCTCTCGACATTGAGGCTCTCCCGGATGGAATCGGGAACAGCCTGGTTGGTCACGACCGCTTTGCCTAAGGCCGCATCGGTCGGCGCGAGCATGGTGGCGAGCAGAGCAATTTCGAAGAAACCGAGTTCCTCGAAGAAGAGGGTGCCCATTCCGAATCCGAAAATAATTGTCAGGGGGAGCCCAATCAACAAGAGTCGAATCGGGACGGCCTCGATTCGCCGCAGCGTGACCAGATTGGTGTTGGCCGAATCCGTAAAGAGAACCAGGGCCAGGGTGAGCTCGGCGAGGGTCTTCAGGCTTTCGCCCCCGATCTGGATATTGACCCAACCAAATATCTGGTTGCTGCAAAGGAAGCCGACGAGGACGTACACGAGCGCCCCATTGAAGCGAGACTGCTCTAGGCGGGACGCCACGAGTGAGTAGCTGAAGGCGAAGGCCGCGATGATGGCGAGGTTTGAGTATTCCAAATTTTATATTCCGTTTTCAGCCGCGTTTGCTTCGGGTGGCGCGCTCACCCAGAGTTTTCCCGATCTGAGATTGCCAAGGGAGACTCCTGCTGGCGTTTTAGGTGGGTCGCAGAGATCAAGCCTTTTTTTAGCCCAGGCCACCCCTAGCCCTCAAGGCCACACCTCTGCCCCAGGGAGCGTCCGCACGCCGATCCGCCCGTAGTGAAACCGCTAGGCGGGAGTCTCAGTTTCTAGTCAGCAGCGCTACGAAGAGTTGAACATCGGGCTCGGCAGCAGCACCGGCCGGGTCGAGGAACGCGATGTGCCTAAATTTCTCTGCGATGACAAGTTCTTCAAATTGTTCCTGGGTCCATCAACGGCTCTCCGAGACACGTTCTTCGGACACCGGCTCTCCGGAATCGGGGATGCGTTCGTAGAGAAGTCGAAGCGAAGCGCTTTGGCCATCCGGTTTAACTTCGATGGATCTCGTCGTGACCGTGAGCCGCGCACCCGTGCAGTCTACTTTTTCGCGCGTACCGCCTAGCGACAGCTTGATTTCATCCGGGTTCACCTGTTCGATCGGGATCAGTGCATGCCCGCCCGGTTCGAGATGTTCGAATATGTGGGGCCAGCGCGGCAGCATAAACCGTCAAGAAGGAACCCACTAGAACCCATAGAGCTGAACGCGCCCGCTGGTGGCCCCTGTGGCTGATGGACTTTTCAGTGATTCAGCCGCAAAAAACTCGCAACCCCGATCGTCCAAAAGTACTGGCCTCCAATTTGGCCAAGGGCGGGCCAAACCCCAAGGCCTTCGCCTGCCCAGACCGACGCTTCCGGTTCAAAGCGATACGGGATATCGGTCGCCATATTCGAGTTGGAAAGCAGGCCGCGACGGAATCAGATGCCCCTGTCAGCAATCGTAAGTCTTTACTGGATAACGCATCGATCCATCGACCAAGGATGTGACTCGTCGAGTCATCATGCTGACTCGTGACGCTCACCATCGCAGCGGCAGAAACTGATCAAAACAATAGACAGGCGGGGAGCCCTTGTATCGCTCGCTCCATTCGCAACCATTTGCAATGTTCGCAAGCAGGAATAGGAAATGGCTGAGGCGAAACTGTCCACTTCTGGTCTATGCGCTGTTCGGAAAAGCAACGCTAGGGCCGAGCATGCCTTGCTCCCTCGCGGATGCTGCCCGGAGACATAACCCAGCGCAGACGCCTAGTTGAGCGGGATCAAACTCTGCGAGATGAAGCCGTTGTTGAGTGCTTCGATGTCGTTGGCCGGGTTTTCCAGCATTGACTCGCAGTCTGGTGGGTCGATAAAGCCGATTGGAATCTCAGCTGTGTCTAGAGGGACAAGGCGTATTCCGCGAATCGAGCCTTGATCGCAGCTCGGGATGTTCATGCTTGTAATATCGGCCGGCACTGCGCTGCCCCGACGCAGAGCGTGTCGGTGATCCGCGAGCCAGACCAGCACAGCTTCGGCCCCTGCCGCATAGTCATACTGGCTATCCGGATGAAAATGCCCTTGCGACGCGGCGAGTGCCGGCACGCCGTTGCGCGCAGCGGTCTTCGCAGCACCGATCGTGCCCGAGAGGCCCGCCACCAGCTCGCTGACGTTCTGGCCCGAGTTGAGCCCCGAGATGACTAGGTCCGGTGCTTTGTCCGGTGTATAGAGATTCGTTAGCGCATAGTTGACTGCGTCCGCGGGACACCCGTCGATAGCGGTCACCGGATAGCCGCTAGCCGTTGTTTGATCGAGGGTGTTGAGCGTTCCGCAGTCCGTATTGTCACTTGTGCCGCTTCGATTGCCGTCAGGTGCGCATACGGTGACTTCGTTGTCCGCGTCGAGAATCAAGCCTTCGACGATCGCATCGATGCCTTCCGCATCGAAGCCATCATCGTTGGTGACCAGAATGCGCAATTTTTGGTTGTTGTCGCCCGAACCGCCGCTTGCGCCATGTCCGGAGCTGACGGAGCACCCCGCAACGGTTGACCAATAGATGATCGGCAAGGCGAACACGATTGCGAGATACTTAGACAACATGAGGAGACCCTTATGGGGTGGCGATCGAGACAGAATATATACCGCTCAGAAGCCGGAATCACGCCTGCCTCTCAAGAGAATACTTGCTCTAAGGCATTGTCCGTAATGATTCGATAACCAACTGATGATCTTCACGGCTCAACGCGCCTTTATACGTGATGAGGTTGACATATAATCCAACAGCGTACGCATCTTTCCGGCCGGTAGGCCCTAAGTTGATCGGGTAATAAGTTGCATTGCTGCGCAGAACCGCTTTCAGGACATCGTGAGAAAAAACAAGCCTCCGCATCAGGCAAGTTTTTTGGATTTGATCAACCTGTGGAGCATTGAGATCCAAGATGAAGCTGATCGCATCGGTTTTATTTTCGCAGAGCAGCTCCGCTTCTTTTGCTGCCGTGATGCCAGAAACTTCTGAAGGGTCGATGCCTGTTGCCTCCAGCACATTATCCATTGTACCGCGCAAGCCAGATCCAATAGGGCCCGTATTGACCCGTTTGTCCATCAAGTCATGAACGCTCTCGATGTTGGAGTTTTCCCGGACGAAGATATACAAGGCTTGTCTGGATAGAGTTTTTAGAGAGATAAAATCTACGGAGTCCTCAGGGATCATGTCCGACTGTGATAGCGCTAGATTGACTTTTGCGTCTTCTAGTAGTTTGATGTTTTGTAGAGAGCCGTGGGTCACAATCGCCCGACAGCGAAAATGGCCGCTTCCGTTGAGCTTTCGGCAAATTTCCGCCCCGGTTCTATTGTATTCCCATCCAGCGCTGCCGGTGGCAATCCTCAACGGCTGGAGATCATTTTGCACAGCAGGTGCCCGGGGCGAAGCTGGGCCATGCGCTTTGTTTGCGGCGGACTCCGCGTAGTTCGCTGTGAGGTCGGTTAACGCGCTTGCATAAGGAGCGCACGGATCTTCCCCGAAAGCATCCTGGCCCGGGCTCAGCCGGGCGCTCCACCTGTCTTCGCACTTCGCCTGTTGTTTAGAAAGCTGCGCGTCGTCTTCGTTAGGCAGCGCCGGCGAGACTGAAAACAGAAGACCCAAAATGAATGGCATCAAGAAAGGAAGACGCACCCGCATGAGAAGGGCTCCGAGTCAAAGCGTGAAGCTAGATTCTCTCACAGCCCGGCCGCAATTCGGGCGTTCGCTTCACTCATTTCAGGAATCCAGGGGGACAGGAGATGCAAGCTCTTTTCCAGCACAACGTCCGAGTTGGGCCGTGATGTTAAAGCCCCTAGGGAAGCCCTGGAGGGCAAATTCCGCAGGAAAATCCAACGGAAAGCGCGGCTTGCCTTATCTGGCAGAGACTTTGATCTTCTCGATCCGTCCATGCCGGCGATCCTCGGAAGTGGTGGGCCGATCCGTTCTGCGGCGAGGCGACGATCCTGCGTGCCCCGAGAGATTCGAGCTGCCGCCTCGGTGAATGTTGAGGGTATCGCGGCGATCTGCACCACTCGGTTGAAAACGCCAACGACACGTTCGAACTCGAGCCCGTTTCGCTCGATGAACGATTCGATTGGTTCTCTCAGTACGGTGACTCGGGGCCCTTTCACCTACTCGTTGCCGATCAGTCAGGCGCGCTGATCGGCTACGCGAGCGCCTGGGCGTTTCACCCGAAGGCCACATTACTGAAACCGATGGCCGTTATGTTAAATATCTATGAGTATCGAGCGGCGCGCACGATTC
Organism: bacterium TMED88; assembly: GCA_002171515.1. Taxonomy (GTDB): domain Bacteria; phylum Myxococcota_A; class UBA9160; order UBA9160; family UBA4427; genus TMED88. The sequence continues at coordinate 34,082 of NHEP01000203.1, forward strand.
AGTGCGGGGACCAGACCGGGAAACGTCCAGGGAGAACCAGGAGATGGCGGGCGACCGATACAAGATTCAGGATGAGTCAACCCTCGAAGATCTCGTTGGCAAGCCCCTCAATTTCCTCATCGAGAAAGTGGCCCCGAAGCTCAACCAGCCGATGAAGGCCTTCATTGAGGCTTCCTCCCTCGCGATCGTTTCGACGATCGATGCAAATGGCCGCGTCGACGTCTCGCCAAAGGGCGATTCGCCGGGGTTTGTCCAGGTCGATGAACAGGGCAACCTCCTGATTCCGGAGCGGGTTGGCAATCGGCTGGTCTTCGGCTTCCGCAACATCCTGCGCAACGGTGAGACCGGCCTGATTTTTCTCGCGCCCCACCAACGCGAGACGCTGCGGATCAAGGGCAAGGCGACACTCCATACCGATCCGGACGTCCTCGAAGCGAAGTCGGACTTCGAGATCTTTCGTGCGCTGGCCGACACCTACGGCGTCGGCAGCTACTTCGAGAAGACGCCCGAGGAATACATCGGGACGATGCTGGACGTCGACACGCCTCAGCTTTGCGGCGTCGACGTCGACCGGCTCAAGAAGGAGAAGGTCATCTTCCCGTGGCCGACGCAGGAGCCCTACGTGGGCCTGCGCGAACGGGTGATTCCGACGGTTTCGGGGCGCGCGGAGATCTACAAAGAGAATCTCCTCGGCTACGGATCGGAACTGCCCTTCTTCAAGGAGCCGATCGAGGCCACGCCCAAGAACCCCCTCTTCGAGCGGTTCCCGTTGGTGCTGCTCTCCTCGCATAGCCGGTACCGGATCCACTCGACGTTTGCGAATCTGGAGACCATCAAGAAGCGGGAGCCCGAGCCCGTCGTGCGTATCCATGCCGCGGATGCGCGGCGTCGCGACATCGAAGACGGATCGCTCGTCGCAATTTTCAATGATCGTGGTCGCGTGAAGCTCCGCTGTAAGGTCGACGACGCGATGCGGGAAGGGTGCGTGCTGATTTCGGAGGGCCATTGGGTCGATCAGTTCGCAGAAGGGGATCCCTACGGATTGACCCACGACCAATTCAGCCCGACGACCGAGAACTACGCGCACTACGACGTGCTCGTGGAGATGGCGCAGTCATGAGCTGGGCCCTTCATCCCAGTGTGCGGCGAGGGCGAGGCCGCGCATGCTCAGACTGGCGTATCCCTCGGACGAGATGCTCTCGATCGTTTTCTCGGGAACTTGTCTTTGGCGCTCGCTGATTTCGGTTGTACTTAAGTCACCCTTCATGCTATCGCATCCCCTATGTCATCTAAATCAACGGAAGGCCGCCATGATTGCGCACGGCATACGCCGGGACTCTGAACTCTTCGATCGGTATCGCGCGACGCGGGCGTCCTCATGACCAACTCGCGCCTAAAACATCATATCGGCGGGCGACGCATGGACGGAGTATCCGGCCGAGAGGGCCCGGTCTTCAATCCTGCGACGGGCCGCCAGATGCGATCCGTTCCGCTGGCCGCGGAGGCCGACGTCGAGTCTGCCATTGAATCCGCTCGAGCGGCGGCCGCGGAGTGGTCCCGTTTCAGCTCCGCCGCGCGATCGAAGCTGCTCTTTCGTTTCCGGAACGCGGTCGAAGAAAACGCCGCAGCGCTCGCGTCCTTGGTCACCGAGGAACACGGAAAGGTGATGTCAGACGCCCACGGCGAGATTTCGCGAGGACTTGAGTGTATCGAGTACGCCTGCAATGTGGGTGATCTCCTCTCGGGATCTTTTTCGAATCAGGCGGCCTCGGGAGTCGACGTCCATTCGGTCCGGCGCCCTCTTGGCGTCGTTGCGGGTATCACGCCTTTCAACTTCCCGGTGATGGTGCCGCTCTGGATGATTCCTAATGCCGTTGCCTGCGGAAACGCTTTCATTCTCAAGCCGAGCGAAAAGGCGCCGTCGGCGGCTCTCCTCCTCGCGGATCTCTTCTACCAGGCCGGTTTCCCGGACGGGGTGTTGAACGTTGTCCACGGAGACCGGCAGGCGGTCGGCCATCTCCTCGAGCACCCGTCGATCGATGCGGTGAGCTTCGTGGGCTCGACGCCCGTCGCTCGACAGATCCATCGGACGGCTTCCTCGCACGGGAAACGCGTACAGGCGCTCGGTGGAGCGAAGAACCACATGATCGTGCTCCCCGATGCTGACATCGACCTGGCGGCAGACGCGGCTGTCTCCGCGGGATTTGGCTCGGCGGGTCAGCGATGCATGGCGGTCTCGGTCGTGGTGGCCGTCGGATCTTCGGCGGACCGATTGGTGGAGGCCATTGCCGTGCGAACCGGGAAGATCTCCATCGGCGAAGGGACGGCGCCGGATTCCGAGATGGGTCCGCTGATCACGCTTGAGCATCGTGACAGGGTGGCGTCGTACATCGGCGCGGCGGAGTCGGATGGCGCCCGGGTGGTACTGGACGGGCGTGTCGCCTCATTGCCGAAGGACGGCTTCTTCCTCGGCTGTACGCTGCTCGACGACGTGAAGCCCGACATGTCCGTCTACGTCGACGAGGTGTTCGGGCCGGTTCTTTCCGTTGTGCGCGTCGATACCTACGACGACGCCCTGGCTCTCTTGCGAGCGAGCCCGTACGGCAATGGCGTCGCGCTCTTCACTCGAGACGGCGGTGCGGCGCGGAATTTTACGGATGAGGTCGAGGTCGGGATGGTGGGCATCAACGTTCCGATCCCGGTTCCCGTCGCGCATCACTCGTTCGGTGGTTGGAAGGACTCTTTGTTCGGGGACACCCACATGTACGGACCAGAAGGAATCCGCTTCTATACGCGCGGGCAAGTCGTCACCACCCGCTGGCTCAGTCCCAAGAGTTCCTCGGTCGACCTCGGATTTCCTTCGGGCGACTAGGTGATTCGGGCGACTGGAGCGAATGTCGGGGCAGGGTCAGACCCGCGCCTCCGCCGTCTCGCCCTGTCACTCGAAGAAGATGAAGGCGACGAGCCAGAGAGCGTCATCCCAGAATTCCAGGAGCGAGCCATCCATTCCCCAGAAGGCGGCAACAGCGAAGAGGTCATCAAGTTGCTCGACACTCATGCATCCAATGAGCAACATCAGGGCAGAGTGGTCGGAGTGCCACCTGAAGACTGAAGTCGGGACCCCGAGACACCGATGCCGTTTTTCTGTCACAACGTCCGTGTATGGCCCTACACCAGCACGCGCTCGCTGCGAAGTCGGGCGATTTGATCCTGAGACAGGCCCAGCTCCGACATCACCTCATCGGTATGCTCACCGTAGCGGGGACTGGCCGTGAGCTCGCCGATGGGCGACTCGTCGAATTGGCCAGGCGTCGAAGCAGCCAGATAATCGCCGTCGTCCGCTGATACTTGGGTGACGATTCCGCTCCTTAGCGCCTGCTGATCATGGATCACCTCTGCGGGATTAAGCAGGGGCGCCCACACCCCCTCCATCGTGAACAGAATCTCTTTCCACTGATCCAACGTCTTGGTCTCGAATACGCTCTGCAGCTCGTCCACCAAGGCATCGGCATTGGCCATCTTCGCGGGCTCGTCGACAAAGCGCTTATCGGCCAGCAGGTCTTCGCGGCCAAGTCGGCGTGCCAGGTCCGCAAACCATCGGTCCTGCAGAAAACACAACGACAACCAGCGATCGTCCTGGGTACGGTACAGGCGCACCAGCGGGTGGCCACCGCTTCCTCGGGGCGAAGTGCTGGGTTCGCCGGGTTGCGCGCCCGACAGGCTGGCCCCCGTGAGCGACTGAGTCATGATGTAGGCGCCCATCAGGTACAACGCATGATCCACCACGGCTCCCTGGCCGGTGCGCTCCCGGCGGAAGAGGGCGGCGGAAATCGCTCCCGCCAGAGTCGCGCCACCCGTCAGATCCCCCACGGATCCCGGCTGCTGAGGAGGCGGTCCGGATTCCGGTGTTTGGGCGAAGCCTGAACCGGAGCGGCACCAGGACGACGGGTAGTCGAAGCCCCCGTGCTCTGCCATGGGCCCCTGCATTCCGTAGCCCGTCCCGCGCGCGTATACGAGCCGCGGATTGCGAGCCATCAGGTCTTCCGGCTCGATTTTTAGCTTGCGTCGAGCGCTGGTGCGGAGGTTGGTGGTAAACACGTCGGCCTCTTCAACAAGCCGATACAGCTGCTCGCGACCGGCGCCCTGCGTCAAATCCAACGCCACCGAGCGCTTACCCCGGTTGGCCACCTCGAAATACTCATTTCGGGTCTGACCCGGACGCTGCAGAATGAGCATGTTCCGAGCAGGGTCACCTCCACCCGTGGTGCGTTCGACCTTGATCACATCCGCGCCCCAGTCGGCCAGCACCACGCCTGCAGCCGGTACAAAAGTATGCTCCGCAACCTCGATCACCCGCACGCCTTGCATCAAGTCATACATATCAACTCCTTGCTTAAGTCACTCTGTGATCGACAGGCTGAGCTCTTCGCCGGCGAACACGCGTTCTGCGGCCGGCCGTCCCAGCATACGCTCAGGGTGGGATGCCACATACGGAAACAAACTCCAATCACCATGATCTCCCATCGCGCCCCCCGACGCCTACGGATCGGCGTTCACCGGTTAGCAACGGCGCTGTTTGGATCCGACCCTGCCACCGAAGTATGCCGCCAGATGGCACCCGGGGTCAGAGGAAGAAACGGACCTCAGTGCCTTCTACTTCCCCGACGCAAGCGCCAGCACCGATCTGAGGCTCAATGGCGGACTCGGAGGAGCTCTGCTGGCCCGACAGGCCAACCTCATCGTCACCAACCCCCTGGAAGGTACGGTGATTGCCGGCAACGTCACGCTCAATAGCGGGGTGCAATTGCCGGTTTTGACGGCCGTCCCCGAACCCAGCTCCGCTCTTCTTCTCGGACTCGGGCTGACCGCTTTGGCGGTGAGGCGGC
>NHEP01000204.1 GCA_002171515.1 bacterium TMED88
CGTTTTCGTGCACGAAGCGCACCAGGTCGTAGGGCGCCCCCATTTCCTTCGCGCGCGCCATGAGCTCTTCCGAACGCAGGGATTGCAGTGCGCGGATTTCACCGCAAACACTCCGCAGATGCCGAACGGCTTCCACAATATTCCCACTGCCGGCTTCGCCCTTGGTCCGAATCATGGCGGCCCCTTCGCCAATTCGCCGAAGGGCTTCGCCTAGATTTCGGGCGCCGCAAACGAAGGGCGACTTGAAAGCGTGCTTGTCGATGTGGTGCTCATCATCCGCAGGGGTGAGCACCTCACTCTCGTCGATAAAATCGACGCCCATTGCTTCGAGGACCCGCGCCTCGGAAATATGGCCGATTCTGACTTTCGCCATCACGGGAATGGAAACCGAACGCTGAATGCCCTCGATCATGTCCACCGCACTCATGCGGGCGACTCCCCCATCCCGGCGAATGTCCGCGGGCACGCGCTCCAGGGCCATCACCGCACAGGCTCCCGCTTCCTCGGCCACTTTCGCTTGGTCGGCATCCGTCACGTCCATAATGACTCCACCCTTGAGCATCTCGGCGAGTCCGATTTTTAATTCAAACGCTTCGGCCCCAGTTCGAGCCAGTCCATTGCCCTCTGTCACTTTGTTCTCCTCATTCCGTTTCCGAACCCACTGGGCCCGGACCGTTTTCGCCTCGTGGGCGTAAAGTTCTCAGACCACCATCCCGGGTGCCGGGCGAGGTGATACTTGACCAATCGCGCGTTCTGCAACGACCCGACCCAGTGCTGCGAGGCCCTCGTTGATCTCTTCTGAATTCACACGAGCCACCGTCAGACGAAGACAGCGAGAAGCCCGTCCGTCTGGCATGAACTGAGAGCCCGGCGCAAAAAGCACACCGGCCCGACTGGCCTCTGCGAGTAGATCTCGGGTGTCGACTTCAAAGGGCAACTCAACCCAAACTTGGTAGCCCCCCTCGGGCCGGGTCCAACGCGTGCCTTTCGGAAGATTCTCAGCCAACGCGGCATCCAACGACGCGTGCCGTTCACGCAGGGCGCGCCGCACCCGATTGAGGTGGCGGTCGTAGGCCCCCTGCTCGTTGAAGTCAGCCAGAGCGGCCTGGAGGAGCAGCGCGTCGGATAGATCCGTGGCCTGTTTCAACGCCACGAGGCCATCTAAGGCGCGGCCCCGAGCCACCATCGACCCGACTCGTAAACCAGGAAAAAGGGACTTTGAAAAGGAGTGGAGCCGGACCACAAACCCATCTCGATCGAGGGCGGCCAGCGGCGACACGGGCTTGCCCCCAACCCGAAGATCCATTTCAAAAGCATCTTCAATGATCGGCTTACCATGACGTCGGGCGAGATCCAGAAGGGCCTGTCGATGAGCCAGCGAGGTCGTGGTGCCCATGGGGTTGTGAAAGGTCGGGATCGTATAAAAAGCCTTGACGTCGGGCTGGGCCAACATGCGGTCGACGACTTCGAGGTCGGGCCCTGACGAGGTCATCGCCACGGGAGCCGACTCAAGCCCGAGGCCCGCCAGAGCGGTCAGGACGTTGGCATAGGTGGGGACCTCAATCGCCACGCGATCCCCCGCCCGCGCGAAGAGGCGCAGCGCCAAGGCGATCCCTTGACTGGCCCCGTGACAGAGAACGATCTCCTCCGGCGTGACAGGCACACCCGCCGCTTGGTAGCGGTCCGCCAACACTCGTCTTAAGCCCCCATGACCTTGCGCTTCGCCGTACAAAAACAGCGCAGCGCCTTCCTCAGCGACCGCCCTCGCTAAAGACTTTCGAAATTCATCCACTGGATAAAGAGATGGATCGGGGACCAAAGCATGCATGGGGACGACACCGGCACCGGCACCGAATCGAGGTCGTGCATTGTCCAAGACGAGCAGCCGCTCGACCTCAGCGGTCACCGCCGGCGGCTCGAGAACTTCCACCCGCTCAAGGTCACGAGATCGCACGAAGGTGCCGCGCCCGACCGTTGACTCCACCAATCCGGCCCCCGCCAAGGATTCGTAGGCCAACGCCACGGTGTCTCGATTCACTTCGAGTTGCTCCGCCAACGCACGAATCGCTGGCAGGCGGGCGCCCGACGGAATCCGCCCGCTCTGAATCGCTTCCTCAATCGCGCCGGCGATTTGACGGTAAACCGGCCCGGAGCCTTGGCCCGGCCATTGTATGTCCCAACTGGTCACTCTCTGAGAGTAATGTCCCCATTTTACCGGGTCAATTGGGACAATTTTTTTGAAATAAACCGCAACGCGAGATGTATTTCAATAAATTGTCTGGACTCGGTCTGGAAGGACCGGAGCCCGGTCGCTCTGTGAGCCGATTAAGAGTCCTGCGAGGTGGTTTCTTGCTTCCGGCCAAAACCCAGCCACCGCCCGACCACGACCGCCACAATGCCGACGCCTCCCGAGAACAGCGCGCCCATCTTGGCCTGACCTTGTAGGTCTGGCTGCAAATAAGCCGCTGAGGCCACAAAAAGGGCCACGGTCAAACCCAACGCCGCGACAAAACCGGCCATGATTAAGTCTCCGATCGTCATGCCAGAAGGCAGCGGAAGGCCCAGGGCCCGTGCCCCGAGGCCGAACGCGGTGATCCCCACGGTCTTCCCCACGACCAAGCTTCCCAAAATCAGCCACGTCAACGCACCCATGTCCGCGAAAGCGACACCGGCGTTCGCAAAGGCAAAGAAGAAAAGGCCGAAGTCGACGACGAGCTTAAGGTGGTGTTCAAATTGGTGGAGCGGGGAATGATGAATGTGGTAACCCTCGGCCAGTTCGTCTCCCATCAAATCCACTTCGTCTTCATCGGCGAACAGTCCCATATCCCCCGCCGGAGCCGGCATAAAGGGCACAATCACCGCCAAAGCCAGGGCGGGATGCAGGTGGGCGAGCATCAAACCACTCCAAGCCAAGGGTCCCCCCAAACCCACATACGCGACCCAGTTCTGAACACCTGCACGCCTCAAACCCCACGCCACAGCCATCCCCAAGACCACAAGACCCAAGTAAGCCGGTGCAGCCGGCACCGCAGGGTCCCCGTAGAAAATGGCGATAATGACGAGGCCGATCGCGTCATCGGCCACGGCGAGCAAGAGCAGGAAGGCCACCGCGGGGTGCCCCCGACCGAAGACGGTCCTCGCAACCAACCAAGCCAAAGCGATATCTGTCGCAGTCGGAATACCCCAGCCCTGGCTGAGGAGTCCCCAGTCGTCCAGTTGGGCATCGAAGAACCCAAGCCCAAAGCCTCCCCAGAGCCCCAGAAAGAAAATCCCGACAGGACCCACCACCCCTCCCAGGGTCGCGACCAAGGGGGTAATCGCCTTGCGGACGGGGTTGAGGCTTCCACCGGGAAGACATGACTCGGTGATTTCCTTCGCCGCAATGCCGAAGAACAAGACCATAAAGAGATCGTTGACGAGAAAATGAAACGTCAGGTCGTGATCAAACACCGCCAGCGCACCCAAGGGCTGCCAATGCAAAATATGCTCATAGCCCTCCGGATCGAGGTTCGCAGCCAGTAAAGCCACGACGACTCCGGAAAGCAACGGAACGGAAAACTCCTGCAAGAGATTGACGATTCCTTGCCCGCCGACGCTTTCGCTGCTGGACATGCCTCTCCCTCTTCTTCACAACTCGACCCAGAACGGCTCGCCCCAAGACCGACGCCGGTCGGCAATGTCTCGGACCCGCGGTGCGGGGCGGCCGAGAACGGCGGAGCGGCGCCCGTTAGCGTAACGGCTCGGAGCCTCTTTGGGCCAGCCTCACGGAATCCGCTGAAATGGGATCAGCCTTCGTCCGAGGGCGCGGAATTCCTTCGATTGTGCCGATCCATCGCCGACTCGATTCCATGTTTCAGCCAATCCCGAATGGCCTCAACAGCGCGTTCAATCGTCAGCTGGACTTGCCGCTGGTCAGAAGGTGGAAAGGGGCTTAGGACCCAATCTCGCATCGGCTCCGGCCTCACCGGCCGACCAATTCCAAAACGAAGGCGCGCAAAAGCTCCATCGCCGAGCGCACCGATCACACTCTCCATACCGCGCTGCCCGCCCGCTCGACCCGAGGGCCGCAAACGAATCCGGCCGAGAGAGAGATCGAGGTCATCGTAGACGACCAGCAGATCCCGGACCGGCCGCACCGCCGGCCAAGCCTCCAGGGCAGCGGCCACCGCAGTCCCGGAATCGTTCATAAAAGTTTGGGGAAGGAGCACGGCTGTCTCCTGACCCGCCACCGCACCAGAACCGTACACCGAGTCGAACCCGACCCGGTCCAAGGAGATGCCTTCGGCCTCGGCCAAGGCCGACACGACATCGAATCCCACATTGTGGCGACTCCCCGCGTAGCGAGGGCCGGGATTGCCTAGACCGACGATGAGTCGCTCCAAGGCCGCAACCTTCAGTCGCCCTCACCCTCTGCGGGCTTCTCGGCCGCCTCTGCGCCCTCTGCCGTCTCTTCCTCGGCCGCCTCGGCGGATTGACTCTCGGCCGCACGCGGGAGAATCACGGAAACCACGGAGAGCGCGGCATCCGTCACCAATTCCACCCCCTCCGGCAGAGGAAGGTCCGAAACATGCAGCGAATCCCCGACTTCGAGCGGTGACACATTCGCGACGACGTCGTCCGGGATTGACCCGGGAAGACAGGAAATTTCCAACTCGCGAAGGACATGCTCAATCAGGCCACCCATCACAACGCCGGCCGCTTCGCCCTCAAGATGAATCGGAATGGAAACCTGGATATTCTCGGAGGCCGAGATTTCGTAAAGATCGGCGTGAACCAGTGCGCCTCGTACGGGCTCTCGCTGCAACGACTTCACAAGCACAGTGCGACCGGAAACCGAACCTTCTCCGGTCAGATCAAAAAGTGTATTCATCCCAGCATGGCTCGCGCGGATCTTTCGCTCAAGCTGAACCGGATCCAAGCTCAGGGCCACCGGCTCGTTGCCATGCCCGTAAACGACCGCCGGAATCCGACCGGCCGCCCGCAGCTTCCGATTCGACTGCTTCCCGCGCCCATCGCGCAAGGACACCTCGATTGATGTTTCGCCCACAACTTTCTCCTCAAATTCTTCAGACTGCAGACGCTCAACGCCCGCATCGCGCGCCGCCTAAAAGAGGCTGCTCACGCTCTCTTCATTGTTAATTCGCCGGATGGCTTCGCCGATGTGACGCGCCACGGACACAACCTTGATCTTGGGGTGATCCATCGCTTCTGGTCGAAGGGGGATGGTATCCGTCACGATCAACTCGGATAGGCTGGATTCGGCCACACGCTTGAGCGCCGGACCCGAAAGAATCGGGTGGGTGATCGCGGCGAGAACTCGAGTCGCCCCGGCATCGAGAAGCGCCCTGGCGGCCTCGCAAAGCGTTCCCGCCGTATCCACCATATCGTCGACAATCACGCACGTCTTACCTTCGACGTTACCGATGATATTCATCACCTTGGCGACATTCGCCATTTCGCGGCGCTTGTCGATGATGGCCAAGTTCGAATCTAAAATTTTGGCAAACGCCCGCGCCCGCTCAACCCCGCCTGCGTCGGGCGATACGATGACCGATTCGCCCGTTGCGGAGTGCTTGACGCGCTCGAGCAAAAGCCGGGTAGCGAAAAGGTTGTCCACAGGGATATTAAAAAAGCCCTGAACCTGACCGGCGTGGAGATCCATGCAAAGTAAGCGGTCGGCCCCCGATGACGTGATCAGATCGGCGACCAGCTTCGCCGTGATGGGAACCCTAGGCCGAACCTTGCGATCTTGACGGGCGTAGCCATAGTACGGGACGACGGCGGTGATTCGTCGGGCCGACGATCGTCGAAGCGCATCCGTCATGATCAGCAGTTCCATGAGGTGCGTATTCGCTGGTGCACACGTCGACTGAAGAATGAAACAATCGCGCCCGCGAACGTTTTCGCCAATCTCGACACTGCACTCGCCATCGCTGAAAGTGCCCACGTCGGCTTTCCCCACCTCAATATCGAGGTAAGCCGCAACGTCCCGCGCGAGCGGAGCATTTGCATTTCCGTGAAAAAGAAGAAGATCCTGCATGATGGTGGTCTCATATTTTCGCGTGACGCGTCCCGTATCCCGCCAAGACAATCTTGGCTGGGGCGGTAGGACTCGAACCTACAATCGGCGGCTCCAAAGGCCGCTGCCTTACCATTTGGCCACGCCCCAAGATCGGTTCACGATCACACTGCTTTTATCCCTCGCCGACACCTGCGGCTCGAGAAATCCCGCAAACCCGGGCCCTAGCTTACCCGGCGACTCCTACTCAAGCGACCGTCTGAGCGAGATGCCACCATTCACGAGCCCGCGGGGCAAGCTGCTCCAGTCCCGCCGCGGCGGATGAACCGTCCGCAAAGACGCCAAAAACCGTTGCACCGCTCCCCGACATGCCCGTCGCCAAGGCCCCTGCTCTTGAAAGATCCTCCTGAAGACGCCGGACGGGTGGGCAGAGCCTGACCGCCGCGGGCTCAAGATCATTCTCAAGCAAGCCTCCAAGGACTTCGGCCAGCCCCGCCGCATCTGCAGAGGCGCCAGTCAACAGTCCCAAGAGGGCGCGCATCGTAGAGCCTGCGGGGGACGGCGTCAACGCGCTCGGGAGGGCATCCCAGGCCCGAAAGACCTCAGGCGTGGAGAGCGGCTCTCCCGGGTGCCCGAGAATCAGGCTCAGAGTCGGTATCCCCGGGATCGGTTGGATTTTCTCACCGATGCCTCGCACCAAGGCCGGCTGAGCCACCAGGAAAAAGGGAACGTCCGCCCCGAGGGCTACAGCCTGCTGCGCGAGCATCTCCGGTGAGAGACGTCCGGGCCTCAACTGCGCCAGGGCTCTCAGAACCGCGGCCGCGTCGCTGGAACCGCCCCCCAATCCCCCCCCGGCTGGAATACGCTTGTGAAGCCGAATCCGAATCGCGGCGGTCTCTCCTGTGGCCTCAAGAAAAGAGCTCGCGGCCCGGGCAGCGAGGTTTTCCGGACCCGTCGGCACGGATTCGGCCAGAGAAGCCGGCGCCGCTGGATCGATCTCGACCAAGAGCTCAACAGTCGTGCGCTTCGCCGGGGCGTACTCCACGGACAGATCGTCACAAAGTGTGATGGGGGCAAAGAGGCTTTCAATCAGGTGATAGCCATCTTCGCGGCAGCCAACGATGCGAAGCCCGAGGTTCACCTTCGCCGGAGCTGCCAGCTTGATCCCGTCGCTGCTCTCCTGCTGCATGACCGAGTCCGGCACCGTTTATTCGGGCATCTCGACGAACTTAAGCCGAAGCTCGTAGAGGAGCGAATCGATCAGCTTGCGCTCCTCCTCGTTGAGATTGCCCCGGGTCTTTTCGCGAAGCATCTCGATCGTATCAATCGTTTGCTGGGCGATCACGCGATTGGGTGGCAAGCGAACCCCCGAAGTCGGATCGGCCACGGCCCCCATTTGGCAAAGCGCTGTCGTCGAGAGCGACAGGATGAGAGTCGAAAAATCGATCCCCGGAAGCTCCGCTGTCGTCGCTGAAGCCTCGCCGCCCGCTGGCTTTTCCGACATCGCCCATCCTCCCTGATGCCACGCGCGTTCTGTCCGAAGACCCTACTCGCCGTGGGCCACTGGCCGGCCAGGAGCGCTGGGACCCGAGGACGAGTTACCGAGGCGATCAAAGCCTTTTCGAGCTGCATCAAATCGCTGAATGACAGTCGCTGTCGCCCCCACTGCGAGAATCCAGAGCGCAGGCTCCATAAAGCCGAGAACACCTCCCGCTACGATCAGGACGACGCGCTCTCCGCGCTCGATGAAGCCACCTGCCATAGGGACATCAATCGCTTCGGCTCGGGCTTTGGTGTAGGACGTCAAGACGCTGGCGATCAGGCCCACTGAGGCCACAAGCGCGGTGGTGAGATCTGCCGATTGTGCGTAGTGAATCACCAAGGCGACCAGAACCGCCATATCGACCAAACGATCGAGGGTCGAGTCCAAGAACCCCCCGAAAGCCGTCGAGATTTCCCAATGTCTGGCGACGACCCCATCCACCAGATCGCAGAGTCCGCCGAGGGTCAAGAGCACAGCACCGAGAATGAAATGACCCATCCCGAAAGCCACAGCGGCGGCGACGCAAACCCCGGCTCCGACAATCGTCAGCAAATTAGGATCGACTGGGCTCTTGAACAGAATCGGGAAAAGAGCCTTGATCCATTGATCGAGTTTCGGTCCGTACTTTTCTTTGATCACGGGTACGCGCTCGCTATGGGGCCCAAAGCGCCCTGACTGGGGCTCTAGTGGGATTCTTCCGAGGCCGGCGATTGCTCATCTTCATCGGCAGCGGCCTTCTCGGAGACATCCGGAAGAGCCTGCTCGTACGCTTGAACGTCTTCGTCTTTTACCCAGCCGCGGCGATTGCGCAGCCGGCGGTCGAATTTCAGTTTTTGCTCGTCTTCGAGATTCATGAACCGCTTCTCCCATTTCTTCAGATGGCTGGGCCAACGCCCCCGCTTCGGAAATCGCGGAGGGCCCCGAATCGGCCGAAAAACTCATCCCCGCCTTCGAGAACGTGTCGCCCGCACAGCCCAACGGCCTCAGCGCTCCAGCCTGCCCGATTTCGCCGGGTTTGACGCCAAATCTGGCTAAGCGCCCAGCGTAGCAAAATTGACACCCCCTGGTGGGGCCAGTAATTTCGGCAGATCCGAAGGCGGGTCGGCTGTCCGCGTCTCAGAGACGCAACCTGAGACGGCAATCTTGGCCCTCTCGAATTCGCCCACCTCGGACGGGAGACGTCTTGAAGGCCCGCGTCCATCGAACCACCCAATGCATCACCCCTCCGGCACGCGGGATCTGCGGTCTCACGCTCATGGTCTGGGCGACCGTCATCTTGGCATCACCCGGCTGCAATCGAGAACCCGATTTTCAGGACGTGCCCCCGGCCGCCGAGCTTTTCGCCCAGGGACAGAAACTCCTCGAAGGTCGAAAAATTCTTGGGGTTTACAAATGGGTCCGCTACGAGAAGGCGATCGAAACCTTCCAAGCCATTATCGATAACTATCCCTACAGCGACTACGAAATCGAGGCCCAACTCCAGATCGCAGACGCCTATTTCGACGATGCGAAATACGATGAGGCGCTCTCATACTATCGGGACTTTGCAGACCTTCATCCTCAGAATCCGAAAGTTCCTTACACCATTCTGCGATCGGCGCTCTGCCACTACAACCAAATCAAATCCATCGATCGCGACCAAACCTCGACTCGAGAAGCCTTGAAGTATCTGGAAATCTTGAGCACCCGGTATCCCTACGACCCGGAAACACGAGATGGGGAGATCATCTTGCAGCAGCTGAGGACCCGGCTGGCCGACAATATGATGGAAATCGGCGATTTTTACTTGGTTCGAACACAGTTCCAATCCGCGGCCAATCGGTTCCGGAGCGTCATCAACGAGTATCCAGGCCTCGGCCTCGACTCGGAAGCGCTCTATAAGCTCGCCGTCTGCTACGAGCACATGAAGCGAACCGATGAGGCCCTCCGCCTCTACCACGTTGTACTCGAGAATTTCAGCGATTCCCCCTACGCGGAGCGTGCAGACGAACGCATCTCTCGCGCCGAATAACCCCAATAAAAATCGCCCTCGGGGCACGTGCGCGATCAGATCCGAAGGTTAGAATTCCAGTGTCGAAACAGTGAGCCCACTGGGGGGCGCAGCGCGAGATGGCGAGCTCTCAACCGATGTCAGTAGTCGAGCGCGAGATGTACGCGCGGGGTCGCAAGCACTTCGACCAGGGCGAAATTGATCCGGCCCTCGAAGCGTTCTCATCCCTGCTCAACAGCCGCGAGAACTTCGCCGATATCCACTACATGGTGGGCATCCTCTTCGAACGCAAAGGGGATCTCGATGCGGCCGCCGAGAGTCTTCGAAAAGCCATTCGGCTGAATCCTCAATATGCCGAAGCGCTTCTCGCCCTCGCCTCAATCCATGAGCGCCGCGGCGACTTCGACCGATCAAGGGAACTCGCGGAACGGGCCTCCTCGGTCTCGAACCCGGGCCCGCATCGCCTCGACCCGACCACTCGGGGGAAGCTGGCCAACCTGCAAGCGCAAGTTGGGGACGCCTATGCGGAGGCCGGTGAGAAACGCGAGGCGATTGAAGCCTACCGAAAAGCACTGGATCGCTGTCCCAACTTCCACGACATCCGGCATCGTCTCGGAGTCGTCCTCCGGGAGGCAGGGCTCCCGGACCAAGCAGCCCGGGAGTTTAAACGGATCCTTCGAGTCAACCCGGAACTCGTCGACGCGCGCATTCAACTTGGGCTCACACATTACTCGCTCGGGCGAACCAAAGATGCCCTCACAGAATGGGACCGGGTCGCCACGGACTGCCCTGGGCGCGAGGACATCGAGCTCTACCGGCGTCTCGCTCGAAGCAGTCCGGCGCAGAAAACTGATCCCGAGCCATCCGAATGATTGGAGAGCTCTCGCTCGTCGATGCTGCCATCGGGCTCGTCTTATTGATCGCGATCGCCCGAGGTCTCATGATCGGACTGATCCGTGAAACCTTCTCCATGGCGGCACTGGGTGGGGGGGTATTGGCGGCCCGCTACGGCGCCGCGCCTTTGGGCGCCTGGCTCACTCGGGTGACGGGCGGTGAAACTGGACCGGTTCCGCCCAA
>NHEP01000205.1 GCA_002171515.1 bacterium TMED88
AGTGCCAGGTGTCACTGCTTTTGCATATACAGAAACCGTGTAAGTTGTACCGGCAGTAACTGGGCCTAGTTGTACAAAAGTGGTAGCTGCAGCAGGATTATAGATACGGTCAGCAGTGTTTGTCCCATCGGGTGCCACAGCAACGTTAGGCGTGACAGTTGTATTTGCGCCAACAATCAACTCATCAAACCTCTCGCTATACGTCAGCAGGTTTGTCTTTGCAAACTTATTACCTTTAATCGTTACGATGTCAGGTGAGCGGGTTTTGGTGTTGCCTGCTGTAATAATAGTAGATGTATCAAATCCACCCATCTCAAATTGGCATCCCCAAATAGTAACTGTCCCTTGTGTTTGCTGTGTACCAAAAGTTGATTGATGTCTGCCTAGATGCAGATTAAGTGAGCCATTTGCTGGAACTGTAAATGTTTGACTTACTTTAGTGAACGATGTTGTATTAAGTCCATCACTTGAATCAAAGGAACGACAATCACTAATCATTGAATTCCAACTTCCAACATCGTTTGGTACTAAAACAAGGTTAGTAGCAGTTCCTAACTTAACCCATGCAGAAAAAGTGCAAGACTCTCCAACAGTAAGATTATTAATTCTATAATATAAATCCCATGTATTTCCAGTAACTAATTGCATCTCGGAAGCCGAGTTGGATACTCCGTCTGGACCTAAGACTTTAGTAATATCTGTACTTAGATCTAAGTCTTGAGTCGTCCAGTAATCATTAAACGGACTTGGGAATGTCCTGTTATCAGGCTCACTGATTTGAATAAGATTAGTCCGTCCCTCTTCAATCAACAACCCCAAGGACTCACCAGTCACGGGGTGGTGGTCAAATCTGGGTGCTCCTGAGGCTACATTTTGAGTGGGGATATAGTCACTGACTGTTGAGCCTTTTTGAAGTTGTGCGCCCCACAAAAGGACGCCAGAAGTATCGTCACCGGCATATTCGGCAATCGTTGATGTTGGCAATGGGTTATGGTCTACTTTAACTACAAAGCCGTTTCCTGTAAAGGGAATAACAATCCTCCACCAACCATTACCTGCATCTGTAACAGTCGTTGGGTAAGTTACTCCATAGTTATCAATAACTACACCATCTTGTAAGTCAACGACAGGTCCAGAGTTGCCCGACGAACTGCCATAAGTTGTATTAACTAGTAAATATCTGTATCCTGCTTGTTTCGCATAGATGCTATAAGTAATAGAACTAGTATACGAGAAGTTAGTTACTAGTTTTGGATAATGATAACCTGTTCCCGTACTAGGAATAAACTTATCTGCAGTTTGGTCCCCGATAGGTGATTCTGCAAAATTAGCTGAGACGTTTCCAAGTACTAGAGTCCAAAGGCTTACATCTTCACTATTGGTAGCATAATTAACTGGGCTGGTCTTAATCAACCCGTCACTATCAACATACGTTGCACCCTTATTAGCCCCACTACTACGGCTGAAGGTGATTAAATCCTTTTTACTCTTCTGATCTTTGAGTGTTTTCCTTTTTGCAAACTGTAAATCTAATGTTGCATCTGCAAATATTGATGCAAACAATAGATAGCTATTTAATACTATTAATCCCATCAGCTTACCCTTGTAATGTGCAATGTCACTTTCAAACCAGCTCCGTAGGCTGTCGTGCCCACTTGATTAATATCAATTGTGATCTTAGATCCATTGACTATATTTGAGTTGCTAATTACTGCCGGTGTACTTGATGTTGAACTTGATGTTTCTTCACTGTCAATCGTAATGACTGTACTCAGCAGACTTGTAGAGTCCTGTTTAATGTCAACTTTAATATCTGCACCATCACTTGCTGTGTTTACATTGGCTTCTACTGCTGTTAAAATGCCATTTGTTGGAATTATAAATGAAGCAGCAGGTTGTGATACTTCAAGGTCTCCCGTTTCGTCACTACAGGCGATAATGTAAATATCTGCTAATTGAATACTACTGCCGCTGCTACCAGCAGCAATATCTAATTCAGTATAATTATCACCCTCTGCAGAAGAAAATATTTTATCCGAATTAATATTGTAGATTACGTCCCTATAGCCGAGCGTCTTCTGACTACTATTAACCGACATTTTTTTCTTGGCATCATGTAATTATATTTTAACCAATTAGTAAATAATATTGTCCTTTCATTGCTTAACGGTGGAAGGACAGAGATTATTTAGTAATAGCATTTAAGCAAATACACGGTAGGGGGTATTAGGAGTAACTTCAAATGCTTCCCAACCTTCAGGTAGGTCACCTAGATAGTTGATGTGGAATCCATCAAGTGTTGTTGGGGCTTCCGTTTCATTACCGTCTTCATCCCATTCACCACCAACAGTAATTGTTCCTACGACATCAATCGCATGGTTATGGGTATAAGCTCGCAGCTGTTCTGTTTCGTTACCTTCATCATCAGTAACGGTTGTCATGAATCCGGCAGCACGCGCAGCAGTTAGCCAGGCTTCTTCATCAGTGAATCTAAAGAATGGTCCAGGTACTGGTGGGGTTTCTAGTAGATCTAATTCTTCAGTCATGTTTCTAATTCATCAAGGGGATCTTCTTCAATTGTAAAGATATAACCAAGCTCTTCAGCACGGGACTTGGCTTCTTGTTCGTCGTCGAATTGTTCGACATTGGGTTGACCTGATTCTAGCGCACTTCCCTGCCCTAGTTCAGTGTAGTGAACGATATCAGGTCCGAGGCCGACGTAATAACTAGTGTTGTCCATAGGTTTATGTGTTGTAGGTGATCGTTTGGAGTGTTGTGTCAGGAAGACGAGTTGGGAAGTACGCAAGGCGTTTGATGTGGCCGTTAATGAAGGTGTCTGCTAGATACGACCCTCTAAAACCAATTGCAAGCTCTGTAGCAGCTAGCGGATAATTTTCAAATGGATCTGTAGCATTACCTTCAAGACCGTTTGTGTATAAGTTTGCGGATGAACCCATTGCAGCAGCACTTTTGATGAACCCGTTGAGGTTTGTACTAGCATTAACTGATATGTCTCCATTGCCACCGCCAACGGTGGATGTCCTTTCAAAAATTTTATTAATACCAATACCTTCGTTGATTGCACAACCATATCTCTTAGCGTTGTCTCCATCATGCAAAATCCAGTTGAATCCGTTATAATTGTCGTCTTCTGAATATATTGTCCATTCAGTTTTATTGAACCAACTGTCAACACCTAAGGCACTGGTTGATACGTCCGCTGCACGGGTGACGGTTGAACCTGAGGTTGGGATGTAGGAGGTTGGGTCTGGGGCAGCTTCGACTTGAGCTCCCCAGAAGTAAACATCAGTGTCATAACTATCATCTCCATTGCTTATGTAAAAAGACCCTGTGGTTGCTGCAGCGGTCCACGTAAAACGTTGCCATTCAGATGTAGCTGTCTTGGTATCACTGTTAACAGTGCCCCCAATACTGAAACCAAATTGAGCATTCGTCCCAGGTGTTACAGCTTTTGCATAAACAGTTGCAGTGTATTCAGTGCCAATGGTTAATATATTCAGCTGACCAATCCATGATGACCCTGAGCCTATGTGCTGCACTCGGTCAGCAGTGTTTGTTCCGTCAGGAGCCACCGATTGGTTAGGAGTAACACTTGAGCCGTTTCCTTTATTCCATTGATCAAACTGCTCACTATACGCCAGCAAGTTAACCCTCGCCGGTTCAAGCAGTAGCTCACCGTTTTCATATCGTGCAGCACCGCCTGCATTGTTGGTTGTTTTGATATATGGTGATGCTGTGGTGCTTTCTTCTACTTGAACACCAAACACTAATACTATCCCTGTACCTGTTGAGTTTTCTACATCAGTTGCAGGTGAATCACTTGGACGGAATTGAATCCTTGTTGCACTAGAGCAAGTATATGTAATGTGAACTTTATACCAACCGTTGGCGAAAGGTTCAATACCATAATCTATTAAAGTCCAGGTATCGCCATCTCCAGAAGTACCCGAAGCTGCCGATGTATTTCCTACTGATCCATTTACTAGATTAAAGTTTCCCCATACTGCATTTTGACCAATACCAGCAACTCGTAGCTGAATGCCTTCGGCGTTTCCAGTCCCATTATACTTGGCAAATATAGA
Source organism: bacterium TMED88 (assembly GCA_002171515.1). GTDB lineage: Bacteria > Myxococcota_A > UBA9160 > UBA9160 > UBA4427 > TMED88. Next base: position 4,104 of record NHEP01000205.1, read on the forward strand.
TGTCGTAATTGTTGCGTTTGCAGGTGCGCTGTTGATATTATCCTGAAAGAGCAGATTAGAATTTGTCAATTCATAGGCGTTCTGTCCACCATCAGGAGATGATACTGTTGAAGAACTAAGAGCATTCCTCCAGAAGGAGTTAGTAAAATCTTGACTGTACAATACCAAATTAACCGGCGTCGTCTTAATCAACCCGTCACTATCTACATAGGTTGCACCATAATTAGCACCGCTTAGACGGCTGAACGTGATCAAATTGTTGCCGCTAATAGTATCAACGAGTGATTTATTTGCTGCAAATTGAAGATCTAACGATGCTGACCCGAATATACCTAAGCCACCACTACCATGTTTAACCCTTTTAATCTGCTTATCACTGTAGTCATAGTAATAGTCATCGTAGTTAACTAAATCATGTAATTCTGTCTTAGGACAAACTAGTATTCTCCTGATTCCACCATCACCTTGATTTTTAAAGATGACATTAAATGTAAGCTCATCATTATTGTTAGCGATAATTTTTAGCAATACATTAACGTCACAGCTCACCACGATATATGCATCACGATACGAGATTAATGCGCAACCTGTGTACGTAACTTTGTCATACGATTGATTCCACCATCGTTTGATTTTTGTATAGCCATGTAAATAAGGTGCAGGCGGTACTATTGCGAAATCAGTACTATCGTCGCCTTTAACGAGCGAGTAATATCCATTTAATATTGCTTCGGTCATTTTTACCAAACATACACCTTTACTGTTATTATTTTAACTTTAATCCTAATGGTTTAATTAATTAATTAATTAATTAACCAAGATGAATGGCTAGTGTGTCCTGTCTTGATTTTCCGTAAACTAGTTGTTTGATTCAAATTGATTAATTACTGCTGTTAATGGTTCCAAATCTTCTGTTGTCCAGTAATCTTTAGCTACCATTATTTCTAAATGTTTTACATTACGATCTAATCTGTCTGTTTCTTCTGCAGTAAGGGTTTCAAGTGCCAGCAATTCGTTGGCTAGATTCACGCTATCAAGAGCAGCTGAATAGTTTTGAGCTATTTCTTCTGCCGTTATTGTGTCTTCAATCATGGTAATTAATTACGTGTTTTTAAGGGTTTGAATTTCTGCTTTCAGGTCATTGACCATAACGGTAAGTTCCTTGACGGCATTAACCAAAACGGGAACTAAATGTTCACCTTTGTACTTAAGGTTGTCTGGGTCCTCGTTATCAATGATGACAGGGTTGTCACCTTCTAACTCAAGAATATCCTGTGCTTTGAAGCCATAACGGACAGGTCCGTTAGTTACTTCAGTATTACGATCAACCTTGAATTGATAGGCAGTGGGCTGAAGTTGATTAATAAAGTCCAGGCCATATGACACTGGAGCAAAGTTCATTTTATCGCGTGCATCGGAGGTAACAGTCCACGCAACCTGCACATAAGCATTTGTTACACTCGTATGTCCCATCACGACACGATTATCTTCTGTTGTTGGATTAAAGACTGGTGTGTATGAATTATTGGTATTTTTAAATGCTGCCCCAAAGTTACCACTGCCAGTAGTGACGTCTTTGAGTGCCTGAAAACCAATGGCTACGTTGTCGGAGCCTGCGGTGTTGGAGCGGAGAGCTTGTGAACCAAGGACTGTATTCTTGGCACCTGTGGTGTTATTTTCACTTGAATCTTTACCAATGCTTGTGTTGTTGTCACCTTCGGTGTTGCTGAAGAGAGCGCTATTACCAACAGCTACATTGTTGCTACCTTCGGTGTTGTTATGGAGAGCTTTTCGGCCAATCACTGTATTCGCGCTGCCTGTGCTGTTATATCTGAGACAGCTATCTCCAACAGCTGTGTTGCTGTTACCTGAGGTGGTATTTCTCAGACTATCCTTACCAAGGACTGTATTCCTAAAGCCTGTGGTTAAGTGAGTGAGAGTGTCTTGGCCAACGGATGTGTTGTTCCTGTCAATATCTATACCCACACCTCCTATGTCTAGCTTTTGGTAATTTTCACCATTTTCAGATGCAAAGAAGGTGTCTGTATTGAAGTTATAAATAAGGTATCTATATCCAAGCCTTCTTTGTTGGTTATTAATCATTTTGGCTCTAATGTCTTTAGTTATATTTTAACTATTCAGCAAATCATGGAACATCAATTTAGAGGATAGTTTATTTAATTAGGTTGCTTACTCCACTGTTTTCCTTTCGCTGTATCCCTACGTTTTTTATCTGATGTGCGTTTGTACTGCTCGTCTGACATTGCATCACGCTTCTTTTTAGGCAAGTAACGTTCACCTGTTGCGCCTTTACCTTCTGTTGAATTCTTACCTGACTTAGTTCCCCACTCTTCAGACGACCACTTCTTCATCTTATTATTAGAAGCAGATGGTTTCTTACCTTCATATTTACCACCACCATCTTTATAAATCTTTGTTGCTAGTTGCATTGCACGAGCACTATGCTTACCACCCATACGTGCTTTAGCTTTTGATTTAGCAGCTGCCCATTTGGCAGGGTCTTTCTTTTTAGCAATTCCGTCAGACATTACTTGTTCCCTTTGCTATGTTTGCAACCACACTTTTGTTTTGCGGCTTCTTTTTTCTGTTGAAAAAATTCTTGAGCTTTTTGTTTTTTAGACATAAGCGTATCTTTAGATTATATCTGCTTGAGAGAAAGGAATAACCTGACTTTTAGCAGCAGCAACATCTCTCCGTGTCTGCCTATCCATTACTGCTTTAATACGAGCTTCCTCTTGATCAAACTTACGGCTCATTTCTTGTACTTTTTCAAAGACGTTTTACTCACCTGCCATTCGTTGTTTATACATATGTTTGACCCATTAGTTTTGGACCGTGACTCACACCACCTTTAGGTTTAGCTGGGTAAGTCTCTGGTCTTGTAGCACAGCCTTCACCCATCTGATTAGCTGGGGGAAACCATACTTGTCCTGCCATACGCATTAGCATTTCCAGCGGCGACGTGCTGCTTTACCGCGTTCACCAGTCCATCCCCGTGAGCGTGCACAGAATGATTTTTTACGTGGTCCACCTTCAGGCTGAGGGGCCTTGAGGTTACTGCCAGTTTTACGATTAATTTTATCGCGACCTTTTTGTGTTAATCCAGCACCTCGTTTTACAGAAAGTTTACCACCGTTTTTTACGGTCACGCCTTTCATTGCGCCTTTCTTCTTACTATTAGCTGGAGCTTTTGCAGCAGGTTTAGCAGCCATAGCAATATTTATGAACTCTATATTTATTGTAATGGGTCTGGTTTTCCTTCTGATATTACAACTGCACGCTTATAAAAGTAACAGTCAGTCTTGTCGGCTTTTTCTAAAGCTTCTTTAACCTTCTTCCAGTTTTCTTTTTCTTGATTATTCATAAGATTACTTAGTTTCACTTTCAGTTAGAAATGCCATTTCGCTGTGCATTTGGTCACTTAGCGCACATACTTGTGCACAAGCACCCAAAATTAAGCCGCGTTGGTTTGGGCTGAGGGGAGCAGTTTCGGCATCTTCAGATAGAACATTACCGATGTCTCCTAATGCCATAATAATTGCTGGCAGTCCCCATTTTTCCACTAAGTTATGAAGCACAGATAGAAGTGGATTTTCTCCACTTTCTACTGCTTTCCAGAATGCTGTACGTTCTTCAGTGGTCATAAGTATAACCCTTTAATACTATTGTAGGAGTTAGAATGCTGTAAGTTGATTATATATAAAATGGCCTTACTCTCCTTTAATGAGTTTGAAAATTTTTTCAAGTATTATAAAGCTGAAGTACAGCAACAGGCTGGTATAAAAATTCTCTATGACCAGATGCGTGATGTCCTTAAGTGTGATAGTCATGACTGGATTAACACCTACCGTAACAAACCTAAGGTTATAAGCAGTAATCCCTTAGAAGTGCCGTATCAAAGTCAGAATGATAACGCTAGTGGCACAGGTTATAGAGAATGTTTTTCTAGTAGCTGTGCGATGGTCGCAATGTATTATGGCAAGATTAATAATGATGATGCTTATAACTTAGTCCGCCAAAAATATGGAGATAGCACTGATGCGCAAGCACAGGTTAGAACACTACGGTCACTTGGACTTGAAGCGAACTTCATTAGCAATGGCTCTACCAGTGATTTGAAAGCTGCAATTGATGCAGGTCGCCCTGTGCCTGTTGGTTGGTTGCACCACGGTTCGTCATCTGCACCAAGTGGTGGCGGCCATTACTCTGTTGTAATTGGCTATACGGATAAAGCGTGGATTATGAACGACCCAAATGGTGAGGCTTCGCTATCTGGTGGAGGTTACACTAATAATCTTGATGGCTCTAACCAAAGTTATAGCTTTAAAAATTGGAATCCACGTTGGGTTGTTGAAGGTGAAGGTAGTGGATGGTATATGGATATCCGTGACCCGAACGCAAAAAAGTAGCGGCGGGAGTTCAGATTGCTGAGCCTACCCGCACCTCACAAGATGGAATTGACCTGATTAAAGAGTTCGAAGGCTTGCGTTTAGAAAGCTATTACTGTGCCGCAAATGTATTAACAATTGGCTATGGCCACACGAGTTGTGTTTATGAAGGTCAAACGATTACCGAGCATGATGCTGAAGAGTTGTTACGCAAAGATCTTATGTGGTTTGAACAAGAGGTCTGCCAATTGATTAACGGCCCTTTGACACAGCATGAATTCGATGCGATTGTTAGCTTCACCTTTAATGTCGGCAGCGGAGCACTAGCAGATAGCACCTTCCGTCGTCGTATGAATACAGGTGACGATAAAGGGCAATGCTTTAAAGAGGAATTTCCACGTTGGAACAAAGGTCCCAATGGACCCTTACCTGGACTTACGC
>NHEP01000206.1 GCA_002171515.1 bacterium TMED88
AGGCGTACGAAGGCCTCGCCGGCGCAGATCGCCCATCAACTCCAGCAGATCGATTTCGGCGGTTTCACTGGGGCGAGGTCGAACGACCAGATGCCCTGCATCGTTGATGTGAAAAAAGCCATCCCCCCATCGCTCTACGGCGTAGAGATCAAGGCTTTGTTGGATTGACCAGTTGTTGTCCATCGGAATGATTCCTGCTGCTAGGTTCGTCAAAGGACGGTGGGCGCGTCGAACTATTCCGACAAGGGCTCCTCGCGCTCCTCGCCGCTGGAGAGGTCTCGGACCCGAACCATTCCACGATCCGCTTCGTCCGGGCCCAGCATCCAAATACGCTGGGCGCCAATGCGATTGGCGTCGGCCAGCGCCCGCTTCAGGCGTCCTCCCTCGAAGGCCAGTTCGACGCGTCGATCGCCCGATCGGAGTCGACTGGCTAAGCGGATGGCTTTCTCGCGTTGGGCGTCTTCGAATGCGAACACGAAATCGTCCACCCGACGGGGGATTTCCGGCATGCGCTTCTGGTCTCGGAGAAGCTCAGCGATGACCATGTCGCCAAAGCCAAACCCCACCGCGGGAATGGCTTTTCCGCCGAGGGTTTCCGAGAGTCGGTCGTAGCGTCCGCCCCCGCAGATGGACCGCAATTGGCCGGCGGCATCGAACGCTTCAAAAACGATCCCGGTGTAGTAAGCCAGACCCCGGACCACCGAGGCATCGAAAATGACGTGGTCGCCCACCCCGTAGGCGTCGAGAAGTTCGAAAAGGCGTCGCAGATCGGCGAGCGCCTCAGAGTCGTCTGCAACATGGGCTGCCGCCTCGTCGAGATGCTTGGCCCCCAGCATGGCCAGTACGCCCTCGGCTGCGGCCTCACTCAGTCCGATGCCGGCTTCCCTGGAGGTCAGTTGCTCCAAGACGGCTTCCGGACCGATCTTCTCGAGTTTGTCGATCACAATGCAGAGGGGCTCGAAGGTCTCTGGGCGGTCGCGCAGCACGCCCCCCCGAAGGCTTTCCTCTAAGAGAGCACGGCTATTGAGGCGAACCCTGACCGTTCCCCGGGGGAGACCCATCTCGTCGACGGCGCTGAACAGGGCTCCGATCAGTTCGGCCTCTGCCGCGACCCCGGGTTCGCCCCAGATGTCCATATTCCATTGAAAATGCTCTCGCTTTCGGCCCCGTTGCATTCGTTCGTAGCGCCAATTCTGGGTAATTGTGAACCAGCGAAGCGGCATGCGGAGGGCCTCGGCTCGCGCCATGACGAGTCGGGCGATGGAAGGCGTCATCTCCGGCCGAAGGGCGAGATGATGGCCGTGGGTCTCGAAGTGGTAAAGCTGATCGACGATTTCTTCGCCCGCTTTGCGGATGAAAAGCTCAGCGTCCTCCAGCATTGGGGCGTCGACTTCCTCGAAAGCGAAGCGGTGGGCCACCCGGCGAAAGCAGTCAAATAGCCACTCTCGCTGACGGTATTCGTCCGGGTAAAAATCCCGGGTGCCGCGGGGGGCTTTGAGGTTTTTGGGGCTCACAGTCGGTCTCCGGCCCTTTCACTACCACACCTCTCGGCTGGAGGCGCGTGGATTTGCAAATGGGGGAGCCTGAACAATCCAAGATTGCTACACCCCGGGGACCTTGAGGAGGAGTACCATGCGTTTCAATCAGACCCAAGCTTCCCGATGGCTCATCAGCTGCACCGCCGTGGCCCTTTTCACCGTTGCCGGTTGCGGGGCCGAAGAGGCGCCTGAGCGGGTGCAAAAGACCCCCGAGCCCACAGTCCGAACCGGAGCCCCCGGGCCCCCGGATGGCGCGCCCGAAGAGACGGAGTCCGAGTCAGATCGCGCGCCAGGACGGGGAGCAGCCGCGCCGCCAACGCCAGACGATTTGCCCGAGGGACTTGTGCTGGCGCTTGCGCAGTTCGGTCCCCGGCAAGCGGGTAAGGCGCCCAAGCCCCTCCCCGCCACCCTCGAGTTTCTGGTGCGTCGCGAGGGCGAGTGGAAGGTCGATTTGGTGGAAGATCCCCAGAGCAACGTCTTCCATAAGGCGATGGTTTACTCCGCGCCCGGTGGCAAGGACCAGCTGCTGAGTGCCGCGGGCAGCGAAGCCACGTTGAAGCTCTGGTCGCCGGGGAAGGACGGCGCTGTATCCGAGACCATTTGGGAAAAGGACTTCGGTGGAAAATTCAGCCGAATGAGGGATATCGAGATCGGCGATCTCGATGGAACGGGCGAGCCTGTGATCGCGGTGGCGACGCATGATCAAGGGGTTGTGGCCTTGGTGCGTCGTGATCCGGAAACGAACACATTCTCGGTCGAGGAAATCGATGAGGAACCGGATACCTTCGTCCACGAGGTTGAAATTGGAGATCTCGATGGGGACGGTGTGCTGGAGGTCTACGCGACCCCCAGCGAGCCGAATCGCTTGGATGGAAGCGAGCAGTCCGGCATCGTGACCCGGTATGTCCCCGCCAAGGGTGAGGGGCGAACGGTGGTTGCGGACCTGGGCGATCGCCATGCCAAGGAGATCTATGTCGGCGATGTCGATGGTGACGGAATCGACGAGTTGTATGTGATTGTGGAAGGCAAGATCGACAAGAAAACCAAGAAGCTGATCGCTCCGGTGGAGATTCGTCGCTATGACGCGGGAACGGATCCGACCCAGGGAGCGGTGGTGGCGACTATTGATGATCGTTTGGGCCGCTTCTTGACGGCGGGCGACTTCGATGGCGACGGCGATCAGGAGCTGGTGGCAGCGCTCTTCAGTAGCGGAGTCTGGCTGCTGGAGCCGGGAGAGGACCCTCGCGGCACCTGGAATCAGACCCTCATCGACGAGGACTCCGGGGGATTTGAGCACGCGGCTGTGGCGGCGGATCTGGATGCCGACGGGGTCGACGAACTCTATGTCGCCAGTGACAACGACTCTGAGGTGCGCCGCTACGTGTGGGTGGATGGGAAGCCCGTGCGCGAAGTGATCTACCGCAGAACCAATGGAAACAGCGTCTTTACCTGGAACATCATGCCGGTTCCGGTGGACCTTGTGCCTTAGCGAGCGGAACCCCTAGACGAGGCTCCGCATCGCGGTCCTGGCCACCTGAACGCAGCTCCCCATGTTGGCCTCGAAGTCGATCTGAGCGGGCCCTTCCCAGGGCGTGCGATCAGAGACGATGCAGATGGATCCGGCGCGGAGCCCAAACAACCCAGCGAGCGTCAACAATACCCCGGACTCCATCTCGCAATTCATGACCCGGGCCGCCTGCATGTCCCGGATTCGGGCCTCCATGTGACTGGGCCAATAGCCCCCGTAACTCATCGAGGCCATCTCGCCGGGTGCCGTGGCCGTGGCATTGCGGGCGTAGAAGGCATCAAAGGACCAGGTGACCCCGACCTGATGAGGAACCCCGAGGGAGACGGCCGCATCCTCAAGGGCCGCGACCACGCGGTGGTGGGCGGCCGCCGGGTATTCGGGAATCACGTAGCTCGCTGAGGTGCCGTCGTCCCGAATTGAGGCGGAGGTGATGGCGAGTTCGCCCAGCTGGAGGGCGGGGTCGAGCCCCCCGCTGCTCCCCACCCGGATAAAGGTCCGGCTCCCGAGCTTGGCAAGTTCTTCGATCAACACGGCGGCGCTGGGGGCGCCGATTCCCGTGGAGGCCACGGTGACCGGCAACCCGTCGTCGAGGCCTCGGATGATGCGGTATTCCCGCACGTTGCAGACCTCTCGCGTCTCGGTCCATTCCGAGGCGATTTGTTCGACGCGGCCGGGGTCACCGCAGAGGAAAACGTGCTCGGTGACGTCCCCAGGGCGGCATCCTGTAATCGGTTGAGCATCGCTCATCGGTCGTAGTCCTCTCATTGTTACGGCGGGGCGCGGGTGTTTGGGCGGCCCAGCGGATCCTGACGGATGCGGCCGCCCCCAGCAAGCGGCTGGTTCAAGATGACTCGGAGTCGTTCCCGAGCACAGGCTGATTTGGGGGGTCGAACCGGGTCGAATCACACCCGGCTCTGGGCAAAGCCCCGGAGGCGACCGAAGGCTGGGCGATCAAACAGGCAATTATCCGGTGTACTGGCTCGAGGCATAGGTGTATAAAGGGAGAACGGAAAATATTGTGGTGCACTCTTTTTCCCGCCACGCGTTGCCTGGGTTTCACGTGATTGGATCGGCGAGGGGAAGGAGTTCGGGGGAAAGCGGAGGAGCCCGACGCGTCGTCGCGCGTCTCCTCGACTAGAAATTCGTTGGCGGTCCATCGAGATTTTGAAAGTAGCTCGGCGAGGTTTCAGCGATGGGGAGCGGATGGCTCTCCGATCGCTTCGGCCTCGTTCGCTCTCGCGAAAGTCGCTGGCGATCGTGGCCAGCGCAAAAGTTTTTTGGAGGCAAGATGACGAACCGGGTGATTCCTCGCTCCCGCACGGGCGTGGTAAGTCCCACCGGCTGGTCCAGGCATTTTCTTAAGCTGTTCTTAGGAGCCGGGCTGCTCGCGCTTTCAGTCGGGTTCTCGGCGGGGGAAGCCGGGGCTTTTGAGGCCGTCGATGGCCGACTGCAGGCCCACGGTTACGTGGAAATGCAATTCCGCACGATCAGCGATGACTTTAGCGATCAGTGGGATCTCACAGCCTGGTACAACATTTTTAATCTCGAGCTTGAATTTGATCTCGTTAAGGAAACCCACGGTCCCCTTGATCTGATGTCCGCCTTCGTTCGCGTGGAGGCCCGCTTCGACTGCATCTATTCCCGGGGCTGCGGGATGTTTAAGGGGGCCAATACTTTCGGTAACAGGGCTCGCGGACTTCCCAAACGACTGCAGAACGGCGATGAATATACGAACGCCGGCGCGATGCAGATTTCGAACGACGGTACGTATTCCCTCAGCCCGCAACGCAATCCATACCCTTTCCAGCAAACGCCAGGTCTCCGGGGAATTTATGACGCCTCGGACGAAGGCCTCGGTGCAGTCAATCGCACCAAGCAAATGCAGTGCGGTGAGGCAGCGAGCTTAGAGGGCGCTAGCGCCTACTGTCCCGACGCAGCCGTAAGATATGTCCCGACCAAGGTTCAGCCTCGGTTCTGGAATGCCAATCGCAACCGACGGACCGTCGAGCCGGGGTCTTTGACGCCTGTTGATGACGGAACGAACGGCTCGCCTTTCTTAATTGCGATGCAGGACTTTCGCGATTTTGAGCTCACCGCGATTTCTTTCCCGGGCGGCTCGAACTACGGCAACAATTTGCTCATCATGGGCCCTTGGTTGCCGAAGAATTTCGTTCAGACCAATGCGGCCCTCGCAGAACTTCCCAACGCAATCGATAACTCCCGGGTGGCGCCCCAAAGCCTGGTGTACGGCTCGGGTGGGCGCCCCATGCGTGCGATTCCGATTTTTCGCGAGGACAATCCCGGTCGCGATCAGATTTGGATCGAACAAACCGAACCGCTGGGCGCCAACGACACTCAGACTTTGCCCACAGGCCGTTGGGAAACCATTAATCCCACCGAAGGTCGTTTCAGTGATGTTCGGATGTGGAATGATCGGGCCGCCCGCCCCGATGAGGCCCGGGGCGCTTTTGTTCCGACTTCTCGGCTCCGCAAGGCGCTGCAAGAAGACAAGTTCACCCCATATCCCTTCAATATTTCTCAAATGGACCGCTCGTTTAATCGCGGCTGGAGTCAGAACGACGAGGGGGAGCTAAAGGAGGCCTATCTCGATATCGAAATGTTCGACAGTCGCCTTTGGCTGCGGGTTGGGAAGCAGAGCATTGTCTGGGGTAAAACAGAGCTCTTCCGGACCACCGATCAGTTCAACCCGCAAGATTTTGCGCTGGCAACTCTGCCAAGTCTCGAAGAATCACGGATCAACCTCTGGGCTGCACGCGGCGTCTGGTCGTTCTACGAGGTGGGGCCGCTGGTGGACGTCCGCCTGGAGCTGGCCATGAATTTCGATCAGTACGAATCGGCCGACCTCGGTGCCTGTGGCGAGCCCTATGCGGTCAACCTGGTCTGTGGACTGACTTTCGGAAGCTGGGCCCATGGTGTGACGGGGGTCGGGGTCGCGGGATTCACCGCCCCACCGGACCCCTGGGAGAACAGTCGAGGTCTTGAGTTCGGAGGCCGGCTCGAGTGGCGCTGGGATCGCTACAGCTTTGCCTTGGTGGATTTTTATGGCTATGCGGATTTCCCCTACGCGGCTCGGCTTTCGACGTATTCCCGAAATGTGGACTGGGAAAGCGGACGACCGCGCTTCTATATGCACACGCCGGCAGACTTGGCCTCGGCCAATAATCGCTGCCTTCGACCAGATGGCATGGGGGTGGCTCAGTCCGGTGGCGCCAACTACGACTTTAACCAGGCGCCCGATCAAGCCGGTGCCTATGTGGATTACAACGGCTCGGCCAACGCGGGCTGCTTGACCCCCGGTGCTTCCAATCGGCAAGTCCGGGTTCTTGAGGCCCTGCCCTCCAACTTGCCCTCTGACAGCAGTGAATGGGCGAATGGTTTTTCCGGTGAGTGGTATGGCGTGCCTTTTGTCAATCCGGCGGCACCGAACAATGACGGCAATGACTTCCGGGATTACAAGGGGATCTTTCGTAACAACACGGTCCTGAGCGATGTGGACGATCCGCGCCCTGATTACTCGACTCCCACCCAGGGTGACCCCAACATCCAGGGCATTGAGGCCTACGAGAGCTATACCGCCTCAGCGCTGTTCTTTGATGACCCGCGGTTCTCGGATGAATTCAAGAGCACGGTGGCGGGATGCGGCTCCAACCCGTTGTACGTCGACACGGCAAGCGGCCAAGTTGTCGAGCAGTGCACCGACCAGGGTCGGCGACGATTCGATACCGAAATGTATATTTCGGTGAACGACGTGACTCTGCCCAATCCGGGCTTTAACCCCTTCTACGATCCGCGCCTCGACCCCTACCTCGACCCGCGCCAGGCCCAGTCGATCGAGTACTTCACCAACCCCGGGAACGCGACGCCTCAGACCATCGTGGATCCGAACTGTGATGTAGGCGCTGTTCAGGGCTCGATCCGCTACGACCCGTTCCAGCGATGGAGCTCTACGGGGAACGGCTGTCGGCTGTCGAAGAATAAGAACTTTTTCTGGGCGAATTCCTTTGACCCCAACATGGCTTATGACGAGCGCAATGCCCTCGACATGGTCTCGGTGAACAACAGCATCTTTCAGTTTGTCTGCGCGAATACCGTTGGTTTTAGTGCTTTGGACCCCTCCTCCTGTGCGTTAACCGTGTTCAGTAGCGCCAAGGAAAATCCCGATGCGGAAAATTCACCCCGCACCTCGTTCATTATCAGCGGATTTCTTTCCGGTGCCTCGACACTGAATGGCTTCGTGGGAGAGATTCCGACCAACAGCACGCTTTCCAAAGGTCCGCTCTTGCCCTTCCGCTTTGGGATGCCTCTTCTTCAGCTTCACTATGACCTGCCGACCTCCATTGAAGGGGATCCGAATCTGGGGCAAGGCCCGACCATTGGGGCGGGTTTGGATGCTTTTCGGACCCTCGATGTTCGCCGTAATTGGTTTGATCGAAACAACCCCAACTTTGACCCGGCGGACTATTGGATCTACTCACGGGAGGGCGAGAGCTACAACTGCCTGTCCGAGGAGTATCTTGAGTTTGGCAACGGAGCGTCGGCGCTCTGTGGTGGAGTCGGGATTGGTGACCCGTCTAAGCCCGTGCAATTCCGATACGAGGTGAATACGTACCTCTCCAAGGCTCTATCGCCCGAGCAGGAAGCCCTGCTTGGGTGCGGTCCCTATTTCTTGACCTCCTGTGACGCCAACGGGGCCGACTTCCTCTGGGCGGAAGGCAGCGCATTGGTGGGATCCTTTATTGGCTCGGATTCTCTCGGGATTGCGTTTAGCAAGATGGGGATTCAGGACCTTGTCCCCGAGGCCTTTGGCGCATTTTTGATGGACAACGGAAGCCCCTCCAATGAGTACCGCACCGATGGAAAGGTGATCGGCAAAAACGGACGCCTGATCCGTATCGACCAAGACAGTCTCACCCCGGTGTTGGGCGAGGTGGATGGTCTCTGGAGAGGCGCAGGCGTCGGAAACGTGGGCAGTTTGGATGCCGGGGGCGTGCGCGGCGACTGCGACATCACGACCGATCGGATCATTGATGCCAACGGCAATGAGATCAATAGCGACCGGACCAGCGCGCGTTGCTGGGATCTTCGACAATACTTTATCGCCTACGGGGTCCAGCCCGGCACGGCGGCCCATGAAATTCTCGGGCTGGCCAGCCCCAAGTGCACCACGGCGGATATCGGCGGTCCCATCGATCCGGTGGGCGGGGTTCTTCCGGGTTGCCGCAACAAGTGGGCGACCATCCAGTATCAGCCCCTGGACACCTGGGATGGAGAGATCGCGAGCCTGCACCCCAACAACCCCGACGCCGGGTACATCGGGAACAACTGGTACGGACAGCGCTTCAGCTACAAACTGGTCAACCCCTTCCTGGCAGAGGATCCGTTTTTTGGCCTGACTCGGTCGACCGCTTTGAACGTGAACGCGGACCCGGATCCGCGGAGCGATTATCGGCAGCTGAATTTCGACCCGGACGGGACGGGCAATCCATGCGTCGATCCAGCCGCCCCGGACGGCCCAGAGAGCTACGACTGTTACGTGCGGAATCCGAGCTACGTGCCGGCGCCGAATGACTTCGACCCCGGATGGCTCGATGTCTACGCTCCGGACGGGCCCAAGGGACAAGACCTGCAGGACTACCTGCCAGCTTCGATTCGCCTGCATTCAAGCTGGACGACCAACGATGTTCGCTACAAAACGGCCGAGTTCTCCCAGCGTTCGGGCTTGAATTGGGGGGTCTACGATCCGGTTCTTTCGGGCTGCGACCCGAGCCGTCCGCAGCAGCAGCTTCAGGATGATCCGGATTGCTATGTCGGCGGCTGGCGGCAGACCGTCGACGGAGACCCCGATCGGCTCGGCATCGGCCCGCAGTACGCGGCCGCAGACTCGCGGACCGTGTACCCGCGGTATCAGCCCGCGTTTGGCAACATCGATGATGTCAATAATTTGTCCGCGGGGAACGGAATTTACGGCAACTGGGTCGCCTCGCCTTCGGGCTTGGCGCTGACTCCAGACGCTTTTCAAGGCGGCTGTACCCAAACCCGGTTCTTTAAATACCTGCAGGTCGATGCGTCCAATGCCTTCGTTTCGATGCCCGAATGCGTCAACGTCTTTTTGAACCCCGGGGATAAGGCGTCCGAACTTCTTTACGGGGCAGGGCACCCGTTTACCGGGGAAAGTTTTGCGAGTGAAATCGCCGGAACATCCTTCAACTTAATGCAGCTGCTGGTGACGTTTTCATCGGAGTTCAGCGATGGTCTGGCCAGCGTCCGGGGGTTCGTCAATCCCGAAATATATGAATCTCGGTTCATCTACGACGAAGAGTGGATGTGGAACCCGCAGTGTTTGCCGGTCGAACTCGGCGGCACGACGGATTCAGAAATACGAGAGCGGTGCGGGGGTCGAAACTTCGTGGCCGACGTCAACCCGGTGTCGAATACCTTTGGGCCGAATGGGAACAACTATTTCGACTCGGGTTGCCAAGGTCGAAACGGGGTGACCTACCAGCAGTACTGCCTGCATTCCGCTTACGGGAACCCCAATCGCGACCCCCACGACGTCAAGCTGCTGCGCTTTGATCAAGGCGCCGAGCTGACTGCCGAACAGCGGGCCAAGTGCGTGACCGGCTCAACGGATCTCTCCGGCTGCTTGCGGGTCCGCCAGGCTTTCAACTGCGAAAACGGAACCTGTACCGGCAGCGAACCGAGCCAGAACCGGGTGATCCTTCGCGAGCGCGTCGGCTGGCAGGGCAGCGGCTTGGGGAACCGCTACAAGGCGAATGGATCACTTCTTCCGGGGACTCAAAATGAGCCGCCCACCAATCCGACTCCGGGATGCGAGTACGACAGCGAATGCTACCGCGAGTTCGTTGATGATGACGCCGCGGCCCGAGAGACCGCGATCCCCGATCCGCTGCTGGAGGGCGAGGAAAACACGCTCCAGCGTGATCCGAGTCTGCCCAATATCTTGACGATGTTCCCCGATTTGTTGCTTCGAGAATGCAAGTCGGCGCAGCGGAACTATCAGGCCGGCATGAACGCTCAGCAGATTCGCGGTCTCTACGACAACTGTGGGCGGGTGACTTACCTCACCAATGGCCAAATTGATCCGCAAAGTGGTGTCAACGACTGGGACTCCTACATCGATGGGAAAGGGGACAAGCGCTACTACCAAGAGATTCGCCTCGGTCGCCGAAACAAAGACGATCCGACGCTAGTCGAGGGTGGCCTCGTCAACACCATGGCGTGGGACTACGCGTTCACCGGGACAGAGAATGACCTGATGGCGATGATTCCCTACTGCGAAGACTTGGAATACAGCCAGCGCTTTATCAATGAGACTCAGGGTGATCTCGGGCAGAAGGGCTTCACGGCGTTCGGTCCGGGCCGAATCGATTGCTCAAAGGGGCTCGAGGGCAAAACCCTCGGCCGAGAACGCTGCAACTACGTGACCCCCCAATTCTGCGGTCTTGTTCAGGCGGTCTTGGGCCTCGCGGGTCAGAAGCGTCCCCTGCGTCGCGCCGGGGGCAACGGCACCTTCGGCCGCCGCACCATGCAGTGGCAGTCGGGCAATGAGGTCTACCTCGACTACGAGAAGCGTAACGTGCTTGGGTTCTCCATGGACTTCGCCGAGGATTACACCAAATCGAATTGGAGCATGGAGTTTACGTGGATTGAAGGCGTGCCCCAGTTTGACAGCCTCAGTTACGACTTAACGACCAAGACCGACGATTTTAATTTTACGGTTTCCATGGATCGCCCGACCTTTGTTAATTTCCTGAATGCTAATCGGACGTTCTTTATCAACTCGCAGTGGTTCTTCCAGTACCGCAAAGGCTGGAACGATCAGTTCCAGTCCATTGGCCCCTGGAATGTGCTGGCGACCTTTGCGGTGTTTACCGGTTACTTCCAGGATCGCTTGAATCCGCAGCTCGTCTTCGTTTACGATTTCCGGTCGGTTTCGGGCGGTGCTCTTCCTCAAGTCAACTACCGCTTCTCGGAGAATTTTTCGATCACCGTGGGGGTCTCGCTGTTCTGGGGTGAAGATAAGCTCGTGCCGATGGGGATCAATCCAATCGCGCCGGCGGGTCCCCGGGCGGGTCCGAATCCGTACACGAATGGCATTCAGCCCGGCCTCTCGATTGTGCGCGATCGCGACGAGGCCTTCATGATTCTGCGTTACACCTTCTAGGGCCTTGGCGGTTCAACGTCGAGACGACGGTCGGGTCCTTGAGGCGCTTAGTGTCCGCGTTGTAGGGCATGGTTAGTCGACATGCGCCGTCTTTCTGATTCCGTGTAGGGCGTCGAGTTCAACTCGTAGCTTTCTCGGAGCCAGCCGCCGCGTCCAGCCAGAGCATTGAAGAAGCTGGCGGCGACGGGTTCAAATACGTTGGCGGTGGCGCCGTCGGCGAGCACCGCAGGTTGCTCGCGATCCGCCGAGTAGCGGTGGACCAGAATGCCCACCTCAACCAAACGTCTTTTGTCGGTTCGAGTCGCCCAATACAGCGGCTGAAGGGTGTGGTAATCGACGTAGACCGTGAGGGTTCGGATTGTTTCTGATCGCTCGCGCAGCGCTCCTTCGATCACGATGGCATGCCGAACATCCCAGCGGTCGCCGGCCACAGAAAGGCCGCTGGGGCCGTAGTTGCGTTCCTCCCGGATGGGCCATCCGCTGTTGTCCCCGTTGAGGGGGGCAATGACGTTTTGGGTCCCCCGGAGTCGCCACACGTAGGCGTTGGGCCGCAGGAAAAGTCCAGTCAGCCCAGACCGAGCGTTCTCTGAAATGGCGAGGGATGGGCCGGCCCCGGGGTTGATCCCCCCTCCGCCCTGCCCGCCGAGGGCGAGTCCGCCACCGCCCGGCGTACGGCCGGCCACCATATAGGCCGGCACGAAGGCGCCATCCACCCAGGGTGTGCCCGAGCGCCTCATCTTTCGAAGGCTGGGGACATAGACGAAGATGTCATCTGGTTCCCGCCACTTACGCTGGGCCTTCGGGGGGCGGAACTGCCGCCAGGCGAGTCCCCGGGCACTGAAGGGCGACTCGAATTCACCGCCCTCGGCCCAGAGCATTTTATTCGTCCCGGACCAGCGATAGTCGGTCTTCGCCAAGTCGGCCCGCTCGGCGGTTTGGAAGACGAAGAAGCGTCCGATGAATCGCATCGCGGGGCCCATTCTCACCGGGAGATTGGTGAGACGAAAACGCCCGTGGGCGCCCGCCCCTCGCCACCTTTTTTCGAGATTCCAAGCCCATTTGAGGGCCGCTTGGGGGTCTTCGGCCTGAATCCACTCTTGGGGGAAAGGGGCGCCGGCGGTGTAGTCCGAGAGGTTGCCTTTCCGGTCCAGAGTCGCTTGCCCCGCGAAGCGGTCTGTGGCTTCTTGGTACGCCCGAGCGGATGCATAGCGCCGATGACACGGTCCGATTTGCATCATCATGCCCTCAAAAAAGAAGGCTTCGCGGTGGAGCCAGACTTCTTCAGGGATCAGGCTCTGAAGCGCCAGGATACCGTCGGCGTTGACTCGCATGCCTTCCTTGAGCAGGATCGGCGCGGCGTCTTGTCCGTCGGGTCCGGTGCCCGCGGCGTTGAGGGTCGGGCACTCTCCTTCGGCGGGGGGAGGTTCCGCATGACCCACCCCGGCGGCGCAGAGCAGGCCCATGACCCCCA
This sequence comes from bacterium TMED88, assembly GCA_002171515.1. GTDB lineage: Bacteria > Myxococcota_A > UBA9160 > UBA9160 > UBA4427 > TMED88. The sequence goes on from NHEP01000206.1 coordinate 12,744, forward strand.
ATAGGATGAGGGCCTGGCGCCACGGGTCTCTTTCGGAGGCGCAGGCGGCTTGAGTCTTCATGATGCGGTTTCCCCCAGAAGCCGGGTGCGCTCCCCATCGGACTCTACCCCGCGTGCCCGGGGCTGGCTTGGCGGGCTACCTTGGGGGCGGAAGCGGATTTCTGGCCGGCCATGGCCGCCGGGCCGCGGGAGGAGGGTCGCATGAGGTCGAGGCGTTCGATCGGAGCTCCGCTGACCGTTGGCATTGTTGTGGGCTTGCTGGTGTTGGCCCTCGCGGTGGGCTGGCAAATCCTCGTCTGGAGCGGGTCCAGCCCGAGAATCGACTCCGGATCCCCCCTCAATGCGCTGCTGTTGATTCTGGGCACTCTTTTTTTCGTGCTGGTCCTGGCGGGTCTTTTTTGGCTGAGCAGTTGGTTGGTCTCCGAGATGCGGGTCAACCAGCGGCAGCGGGCCTTTCTCGATGCCGTTACGCACGAACTCAAAACGCCTTTGGCTTCTTTTCGTCTGGGCCTCGATACGCTCGGGCGTCACGATCTTTCTTTTGAACGGCGCAGCGAATTCATCGAACGCATGCAAGAAGATCTCGATCGATTGGACCAAACCGTTCGGCAGGTTTTGGTCGCGGCGCGGGCCGAGGAGCGCGGACGCTTGGCGTGGCGTCAGTTGGGTCGCGTGGAGGTGGTGGCGGTCATTGAACGTTGTGCGCAACAGATTTGCGCTCAGCATAAACTGGCCGAAAGTGCCGTGACGTTTTCAGGCGCAAGAGAGGCCTGGGCCCGGGCAGAGCGGTCAGGCCTTGAGCTGATCTTTGGCAATCTGCTTGAAAACGCGGCGAAGTACTCAGGCGATGCGGTTGATGTTCGGGTCCATGTGGAAGTGAACGGTGAGGGGCGCGTTTCGATTGAGATCGCGGATCGGGGCATGGGGATTGCGCCGCGAGAGTTGCGGCGGATTTTTCATCGCTTCTATCGCTCCGGGCATGGCGCGACGGCGCCGGTGGGGGGTCTGGGTCTCGGACTTTTTGTCGCCCGGGCCATGGTGATTCGTCAGGGCGGACGGATTGTTGCGCGGAGCGAGGGGGCGGGGCAGGGAAGCCGATTTTTGGTCACGCTGAGAGCGGCTTCACCCGTCGTATCCGGCGGAAGCCTTTCGGATTCGCAATCGGAATTATCGCATTCGAAAGGGAGAGCGGAGGGGGCATGGCGCGCATCCTAATCGTTGAGGACGAATCACATATCGCCGAGGGACTGGTGTTCAACCTGGAAGCGGAGGGCTTCGAAGCGGTCGTGGCCGGTACAGGAGACGACGCGGTGGACTATCTGACTGCGGCCTCAAGTGATTTCGACTTGGTCATTCTCGACATCATGTTGCCCGGTATGAGTGGTTTTGAAGTGGCCCGACGTGCGCGGGCTGCCGGGAATTTGGCTGCGATCCTGATGCTGACCGCAAAAGATGAAACTGTTGATGTGGTCCGGGGCCTTGAGGAAGGCGCCGATGACTATATGACAAAGCCTTTTCGTCTCGATGAACTTCTCGCCCGGGTCAGGGGATTGCTTCGCCGCAGGCGCTGGGACGGGATGAAGCCCGAGGAGGAGGGCGATCGTGAGATTTCTTTTGGGGAGGTCACACTTTCACTCGACCGCTTTGAGCTGAACTCGCCCCGGGGCACGGTGGCGCTCACCGCCCGTGAGATGGGGCTTCTCCGGGCGCTGGTCGACCGAGAGGGGGAGACGGTGACCCGTGGTGAGTTACTCGAGCAGGTTTGGGGGCTTCGACCCGATACCCGAACTCGGGTGATCGATAGTTTTATCGTGCGTCTTCGCCGCTACGTCGAAAAGGATCCCGCCCAACCTCAGCATATTCTCTCCGTTCGCGGTCACGGCTACCGTTTTGAGCGCTGAGCGGGCACGGGCGTCGAGCCCCCGCGAGAAGGCCCCCCGTGTCGGGCGCCCAAGGAACGTGCAACCATTCTGGGGTGGATGATGTTTTGCGCCTGCACGTACAACCTGAGCTTCGCGATCCCGCGATGGTCCTCTCCTTTGGCGGCTGGAACGATGCCGGTGAAGCGGCGACCAGCGCGGTGGGATACATCGATGAAGCAGTTCGGGCCGTTCCGCTGGCCACACTCGACCCTGACCCTTTCTACGACTTCACGGTGCATCGCCCGGTTCTGCGACGCAGCGGCGATGAGTCCTTGGAGGTGGAATGGCCGACGAATGTCTTGCGCTTCGGTTCACTCGATGGCACACGGGAAATTGTTCTCGGAAGCGGGGTCGAGCCCCATCTCCGCTGGCGGAGCTTTTGCGACGCCTACGTGAATTTGGCCCTCGATTTGGGGGTCCGGCGGGTGGTGTTGATGGGCGCCTATTTGGCCGATGTCGTTTATTCCCAGCCGGTGGTGCTGTCTGGATTCTCTTCGGATCCGGAGGCGTTACCCGAGTTTGACGTCCAAGGCTCTTCCTACGAGGGCCCCACGGGGATAATGGGCGTACTGGCCGATCGGTTTCGGCGCGAGGGCATGTGGGTTTTGAGCCTTTGGGCCGGCTTGCCCCACTACATCGAGGCGAGCCCTAACCCGCGGGGGGCATTAGCCTTGGTCTCGAAGGTTTCGGAGGCCCTCGACTTTCGGATTGACCTCGACCCGCTTCGCCGAGAGGCTGCTGTTTACGAGGAGAGGGTGTCGAAGACTGTGTCGGAGGATTCGGAACTCACCGAATACGTCCGTGGCCTCAAAAAAAGGGATTTCGCCCAGTAGGAGGCCTCCCGTGGGACAGTTTGAGATAGCTCGACCCGTCGGCGCCCGAACAGCCCCGCCGGGACTCGGCTAGGCATCCAGTTCGATGGATTCTTCAATCAGCATCACAGGAATGCCGTCTTCCACCGCGTAGAGGATGCGACCGTCCTCGCGGAGCAGGCCCTCGGTGAGCGGTCCAGCCAGCTTCTCTCCGCCCCGATTTCGCAAACTCCCGGCGCTAATCTCGGCATTCACTCGGTGAAGTAGATCCTCAGGCGCCGGGCGCACGGGCTGTTTGGTCTCGGGGCAGACCAGGATCTCAAGAAGCTCCGAGCTAATCGGCATCGTGATGGATTCTCCGTGGATGGACTTCTGATGGGCCCATCCTAACAATCGAACGGCGCCGGCGCCCGACCCGGGCCGAGCGGGATGTGAGAGGCAGGAAAAACAGAGCCCCAGATGGGCTGCAACCATTCGATGCGTTGGTCACTGCGCGCACGACAACCACACTCCTGCTCGCACGCTTGACGCGGCGGGACCGCCGGTGGTATCAAGCGCGCGGCGTAGAAATCATCAAGGGCGTGCGCCCGGTTTCTTCGTTCTGAGATTGACCCCGCATGAGACTTTCCGCAGGTTTGGCGAGTTGCTTCGAAGCGAGTTCGCGACCGGGGAAGGCAGTGCGGTTCACCGTTGGGCCTGACCCACGCTCACAGTTCACGGGCGCTGGAGGCAAGCTCAACGCCTTGCAGGGGCAGAAATTTCTCGCATGAGCCCGACCCAAGACAAGCCTCAATTGAATCGGATGCCGGTTTTCGCCGAATCCACGCTGCGGTCCGTGCTTCACGGCCTCGTTGTTTGGGCGGCGATTATGTCGAGCGTAGTCGGCTTCTCGGCGATGGCGTCCAGTGATGACGCCGGGCACGGAGACGACCACGGAGCGACGGAAGAAGTCGAACTGAGCGGTGAGGTCCTTGTCGCCGCCAGTGTCTGCGAAGCCCATGAGCTGCGCTTCATGAAAGAGCAAGACCCTTCGCTGCGGATCGAGATCCCCGCCGAGTATGCCGGTCAGTGGCCCTCTCGAAGCGCTTGCGTGAGCGCAGTGGAAGCTTGGAATCCTGAGACACCCGGGCCGATTCAGCCGATCCCGTTCAGTCATAAGCACCACGCCGGAGAGTTCGGCATTGACTGCCTGTACTGCCATTCGGGAACAGATCGTTCACCCGCGGCAGGAGTGCCTTCGGTTGAGCTGTGCATGGGGTGCCACGCCCAGTTTCCGCCGCAGTACGACGAGATCGAAGGCATTCAGATCTTGAAGAATCATTGGAAGGAAAAGACTCCCGTCGAATGGCATCAGATCTATCGCCTTCCGGAGCACGTTCAATTTCGACACAATCGTCACATCTCGGCCGGCGTGGAGTGCCAGCGTTGTCATGGTCCGATCGAGGAGATGGATAAGGTCTATATGACGCCGGATGAGTTTTGGAAATACGGGGTTCCCGTCAAGAAACCCGAGATGGGTTGGTGCATTAATTGCCATCGGCAAAACGATGCCCAGATCGATTGCGTGAGGTGCCACTACTAATGTCCGAACTCGATCGCCGAGACTTCCTGAAGCTGGTGGGTGTGGGAGCCAGCGCAACGGCCGCGGCCTGTGCCGATCCGGCCGAAAAGCTGGTTCCGTATGTGGTGCAGCCTGAGTCGATTACGCCGGGAATTGCCGTTGAGTACGCGTCCACCTGCACAGAGTGCCCGGTGGCTTGTGGGCTTCACGTGAAGACCCGAGAAGGGCGGCCCATTAAGCTGGAGGGCAATCCCGACCATCCGATCAATCGCGGGCGGTTGTGTACCCGAGGCCAGGCGTCGATTGGCCGCGCCTATCACCCGGATCGATACCCCGGCCCGATGCAGCGAGGGGCGGACGGCTCTTACGAGCAGGTGGAGCGCGATGCCGCCCAGGCCGCAGTGCTCTCGAAGCTGAAGTCGGCAGGGAGCGGCGTTTGGATCCTTGGTGGTCCGGTTGGGCCCACATTGGGCTCGGTGATTGATGGCTTTGCGGAAGCCGCCGGAGCGCGCCGAGTGGTCTACGAGGCCTTTGCTCACGATGCGCTTCGCGAAGGCACGCGGCTGGCCTTGGGGGTGAATTCGCTTCCGATTTTTGATGTGGGGAAAGCCGACGTCATTGTGGATCTCGGTTCCGACTTCCTGGACACGGGGCTCTCACCCACGGAGAACGCACGGCAGTTCGCTGAGGCGCGAGATATCAAGTCGCACTCGGAAGGCGGAACGCGACTGATCTCGGTTGTCCCCCGGCTCGACCTGACGACAACCAACGGCGACGAGTGGATTCCTGCGCGGGCCGGGAGCCAAGGAGAAATTGCTCTCGCGCTGCTGGGGGCGGTTATTGCGAAGCGTGGCGTGCCCGGGGGCGTAGATGCTTCCGCGCTTTCGGCGTTGGTTGGCCAATCGAGCCTCGCTCAGGCCGCCCAGTCGGCGGATGTGCCGAAGGCCGACCTCGAAGCTTTGGTTGAAAAATTGCTCAAGGCCAAGCACGCACTCGTCCTGCCTCCGGGCGTGGCCTACACGGCCTCGAATGCGACGGCGACCGACGCAGTGGTCATGATGCTGAACGCGGCTCTGGGCGCCGTTGGGTCTGCGGTTGTCATTCCGCCCGAATCCAGCGCCCCGGCGCCGGCGACGATGGCGCAGTTGCAGGAACTCTTGGCCGCCATGCAGAGTGGTCAGGTCTCGGTCCTTTTGGTTCATGATTCGGACCCGGTTCATTCTTTGCCCGGTTTTGCTCAAGCGCTTGACCAGGTCGGGACGGTCGTGTCCTTCGCCTCGATGCTGAATGCGACCGCTGCGAGAGCCGATTTTGTCCTACCTGACCACTCCAACATGGAGAGCTGGGGTGACGCGGCTCCGAGGCCTGGGGTTCGAACCTTGGTTCAGCCGACCTTGCGCCCGTTGCTCGACACCCAGGCGACGGGAGACACGTTGCTCGACTTGGGGCGGGGCCTAGGCGGCAGCCTGCCCGAAGGCTCCTTTGTTCAAGTGCTTCAGGCGGCTTGGTCGGACACCGACTGGGATGCCGCACTGGGGCGTGGCGGCGTTTTCTCCGACGGAATCGAAGCGCCGGTCACTGTCGGGTCTGGGCTTTCCGACATTCAGTTTGAACCCGCCCAGCTCTCGGGCACCGGGGACCACGCCTTGTTGGCGTTTCCGCATTCATTCCTCGGGGATGGCCAGGGCGCGGCGCTTCCTTGGCTTCAGGAAATCCCTGATCCGGTGACCAAGATCGCTTGGAATAGCTGGCTGGAGATGAGTTTCGCCACCGCCGATGCGTTGGGCGTGGGTTTTGGGGATGTCGTCAAGGTCGAGACGCCGGAGGGTTCGCTGAACGTGTCGGCGTTTCCGCGCGGCGGCATCCGGGATGACGCGGTCGCGATCCCCGTCGGCCAGGGCCATAACGTCGGTTTCTACGCATCGATGGAAAATGATGGGGGCCCTGGAGAAACCCGCGGCGTCAATGTCATGGACGTCTTGCCTTCGCGTCCCGACGGGTCCGGCAGTCGCATATGGCTCGCCAATAACGCGCTCATGCAGCGCACCGGTGAATATCGACGACTCGCCTTGTCGCAGTGGACAGACAATCAACGTGGACGCGGTTTGGCCCAATCTGTGACCCTGGCCGAGGCCAATGGGCACGGTGACGACCACGGCGACGCACATGGAGGCGGGCATCACGAGGGGCCGCCGCATACCTTTGATCCCGCCTACGACGCCGAGCCCGGGCAGCCTTATCGCTGGGGTATGTCGATCGATATTGATCGATGCAACGGCTGCGCGGCGTGTGTCGCGGCCTGCTACATCGAAAATAACGTGCCGATCGTCGGTGAAACGCAATCGATCCAGCATCGGGACATGAGCTGGCTTCGGATCGAGCGGTACGTGGGTGAAGGCGACAACCAGGGTGGCTTGGAGCGGCGCCCCATTCCGGACCGCGAAAAGCTGGGTGAACTCGACGTGCGCCATCTCCCCTTGCCTTGCCAGCATTGTGGTGCAGCGCCCTGCGAAGGGGTCTGTCCGACGCTGGCGACCTACCACAACATCGAAGGCATGAACGGCATGGTGTACAACCGCTGTGCTGGGACGCGGTACTGCGCAAACAACTGCAGCTATAAGGTGCGGCGATTTAATTACTGGGACTACGGAAATCGCAATTTCCCCGGAATGCTCGGTCTCCTTCTCAACCCAGATGTCACCGTTCGGCAGCAAGGCGTGATGGAAAAATGCTCGCTGTGCGTCCAGCGAATCGAAACAGCTCGCCAACCTGCCAAGAATGAAGGTCGCGATATTCGGGACGGCGAGATCCAAAGTGCATGTCAACAGTCGTGCCCGACCGATGCGATTACTTTCGGGAATTGGCGAGACAATGACGGCAAGCTTCGCCAAACCGCCGACGACCCGAACCGGAGCTACCACGTCTTGCAGTACCTGAATACTCGGCCAGCAATCACCTACCTCGCGCAAGTAGAGCGCGATGACCATGAGGGATCGCACTGATGGCGCCGCCGCCTCCCGCTACCGCCGTGGGCGACGCGATGACACCTTTGCCGGTGCCGCGCGACTCCAGGGCCAATATCGACATCATGGCCGTGACCAAGGGCTTTCATTGGCCTTGGTTCGCTGCGCTTGTTCTGGTTCTGATCGGCGTGGCTCAAGCGGCTTTTACGCTGGCTTACCAGACCTACTGGGGCTTTGGTGTCGCCGGCTATCAGGCGCCAGTGTTTTGGGGGCTGTACATCGTCACCTTCGTGTTCTGGATTGGAATTGGGCATGCTGGGACGCTGATTTCGGCCATTCTCTTTTTGTTTCGCGCCAAATGGCGCAATGCCGTGAATCGGGGCGCGGAAGCCCTGACGGTCTTTGCGGTTTTGACTGCGGTCTTGTTCCCTGTTCTCCACCTAGGCCGACTTTGGAAGCTCTACTACCTGCTTCCCTACCCGAATCAACGAGGTCTCTGGGTCAACTTTAAGAGTCCGCTTCTTTGGGACGTTTTCGCAATCAACACCTACATGTTGATCTCGATCGTCTTCTTTTACATCGGCTTGATCCCCGACATCGCGATGGCGAGAGACCGCGCGACGGGGGGCAAGAAGATCGTCTATACCGTTTTGGCCCTTGGCTGGCAGGGGACGGGCGTCCAGTGGAAAGCCCACAGTCGCGCCGTTTTGCATTTGTCCGGTTTGGCGACTCCGCTGGTCCTCTCGGTCCACTCCGTTGTGTCCTGGGACTTCGCGATGTCAGTGGTGCCCGGTTGGCACGCCACGATTTTCGCCCCTTACTTCGTTGCCGGTGCGGTCTTTGGCGGCTTTGCGATGGTGATCAATGTCCTGATCCCCGTTCGTCGAATCTTTAAGCTCGAGCGCTATCTCACTAATTATCACTTCGAGAACATGTCCCGATTTATTCTTTTGACGTCCACGATCTGTGGGTACGCCTACGCGATGGAGTATTTCATCGCTTGGTATAGTGGTGTCGAACCGGAGCAGACCTCCTTTTGGTTGAGGTTATTTGGGCCGTATTGGTTCTCAACGTGGTGCATGATCACGTTTAACGTCATCTTTCCGCAGCTTTTGTGGATCAAGCGGCTGCGTACGAATTTGCCCTTCCTTTTCGTGCTCTGCTTCTTTATCAACCTCGGAATGTGGTTTGAGCGATACGTCATCATCATCACTTCCCTGTCCCGTGAATTCATTACGGGCGCCTGGGGCCTCTACATCGTCAGCCCGGTTGAGTTGTCCATTCTCGTCGGCAGCTTCTGCTGGTTCAGTATGTGGTTCCTGCTCTTCCTCAAGGCCTTCCCGGTGATTGCCATCAGCGAAGTCAAGGAATTGATCATTCACGAGAAAGAGCCTGGGGGCGCGCACTGATGCCGACTCTCGTTAGCATTTTCGATTTGCCCAGCGATGTCGCGAACTCCGTTCGGAAGCTGAAGGCTCGCGGTTTCGATGACCTGACCACCTACTCACCGGCGCCTTTTCCGGAGATCGAGGACGCAGAAGATCCCAAGCCCAGCGGTGTGCGTTTATGGACCCTGATTGGTGGTCTTCTCGGGGTGACCACGGGCTTCGCGTTTCAGATCTGGGCCTCGCTGGAGTGGCCCATCAAGATTGGCGGCAAGGCGTATACAGCGATCCCCCCGTTTTGGATCATCGGTTTTGAGCTGACGATCCTGTTTGGCGGTTTCGCGACGCTCTTTGGCCTGCTCGCGGTGGGCAAACTCCGCCCCCGAAAGCTTGACCCTCACTACAGCCGGCGTTTTTCCGCCGAGGAGTTTGGCGTGGTGGTCAATTGCGAGGGAAGAGACGTGGCTGAAATTGAAGCGCTCCTGCGTGAGCACTCTGCGAAGGAGGTGAACGTTGTCGACTCATGATCACCCGTCGCGCCGCGTGCGGGGGCTTCTGCTCGCAGCTTTCGGCCTGCTTTCGATCGGATCGGTCGGTTGCTGGGAACAGGTTTCCCAGGAATGGTTTCCGCAAATGAAGCGCCAGATCGCCGTTCAGGCTTTCGAGTACAACCCTTATGCTCCGCATAAGGGTGATCAGCTGATGCCGCCCGAGGGCACCGTGCAAGTCGGTAATCCTTACCCCGAAGTGGCGGCTCTTCCGTTGCTCGAGCAAGAAGCCCTGAAGAATCCCACCCCGGCCACTTTGGCCTCGCTGAAGAACGGGGAGAAATTATTTGCTCGCTACTGCTCAACGTGTCACGGCCCGGAAGGGTGGGGCAACGGCCCGGTTGCGGGCCCGCCGTTTGGGACAGGTCCCTTTGGATTGGTTCTGCCAGTGGGCGGTCCGGCCAGCGTGGCCAAGGGGCTGAGCGATGGACATATTTACACAACGATTTCGATCGGACGGGGCAGGATGCCCGCGTATCGACGAATTCTTCCCGAGCATCGTTGGGACATCGTGAATTACATCCGTGAAATCAATGGCCAGGGAGGGCGACAGTGAGTTCTTCGTCCGCTGCCGTCGAAAAAGCAAACTCGACGGGACTGCCGCAGCCGCTTGCGGGATTTTGTGCCGCCTTGGTGGGCTTGGGCGTCTTGTCTTTCGCCGCCGGCTTGTACCGAGATCCGCAGGGGGCGTGGCTTGCCTTCCACAGCAATTTTATCTTCACCACTATGCTGGCCTGCGCTGGGCTGACGCTGGCTGCGATCTACACGATCGTAGACGCGAAATGGTGCGGCCCCTATCGCCGTTTTGCAGAGGGGCTCGCTGCATGGATCCCCTTCGCATTTTTGCTCGCCATCGTGGGCATGTTCGGCGGTCACTACCTCTTCGAATGGATTGACCATCCGGCGCATGGCAAGGAAGCTTGGCTGAACACGACTCGGGTCTACAGCACTGACCTAGGGCTCCTTCTGGTGATGTCCGTCATTGCTGTGATCTTTCTGAAGGCCTCGACCCGTCCTACGCTGCGGGGTCTCGCCGAGGGCGGGGAGGGCTTTGCGAAACGAATGGCCGAGAAGTGGACGGCCGGCTGGCAAGGGGATGAGGCCGAGCGGGCCGCCTCGAAGAAGACGACGACTCGTCTGGCACCCTTGATTTGCCTCGTTTTTGGGGTTGGCTTCTCGATTTTCGCCTTTGATCAGGTGATGTCCATGGAGCAGATGTGGTTTTCGAATCTATTCGGAGCCTACGTGTGCTGGGGAGGCATCCTCTCGGCCGTGGCCGCCTCGACCCTGCTGGGAACGTTGCATCGCGACAAGCCGGGCTGGGATGGGCAGATTTCTGAGTCGAGAATGCACGACATCGGCAAGATGCTCTTCGGGTTTTCGATCTTCTGGATGTATTTGTTCTGGTCCCAATACTTGGTGATCTACTACGGAAACATGCCCGAAGAAACGTTCTTCATCCGTGATCGTCTGGGCCCGCAGTTCATGATCGAGAAGGGCTACACCGAGCAGGCTTTCGCCCAGGGTTGGGCGCCGTGGGACTTCGAGTGGGCTCGGCTGACCGTCGGTTATGGCTGGGTTTCCATGGTGGTCTGGGCGCTCTGCTGGATTGTCCCGTTTTGGGTTCTTCTTGGGCAGAAGCCGAAGGTGACCAAGTGGATCGTGGGACCTGTGAGCGCCGGAGTGATTCTGGGAATCTGGATCGAACGCAATCTGTTGATCTGGCCGTCCGTTGTGAAAGACGACATGACCGCCTTCCTGGGCTTGATTCCCCTGGGAATCGGGCTCGGCTTCACGGGTGCTTTCGTTCTTGTCTTCCTCTTCTATTCGAGAGTCTTTCCCTCGGTCTCATTGGCCCGAGAATCCTAGCCGAGACGCCCGCGCAGGGGCGCCGGATGGGATCGCCAGTCGGTTGCCTTGAGGTACTCTCAGAGAGTGTCCAAGGGGAATCAAGGTTCGTTCGGCATGCCCGACCCTGAAGAGTTCGCCGAACGGGGGGGGCCCGTTTTTTTCGAGGCCGACAGCATCCTTGTGCTTCCGCGGCGGCGCGATAGCCGAATCGCGTATCGGGACATCGTGCACGTTGCGCGCTCTGAGAGTGCCTTGGCCATCGGGACC
>NHEP01000207.1 GCA_002171515.1 bacterium TMED88
CGATTTCCACGTTTTGCCTGAAAGGCCTGCCAAAGATCAGTTCGACCCGGAACCGTGTCTTGGGTGACGAGGGCTCGAAGCGCGTAATTGAAAAACTCGAAGCCTTCCTGACCACGCCGGATCGCCTCTTCCCGATCGGGATGCAGCGAAAAATTAGACACCATGGCGATATTGGCATTGACCGTATGGCCGATCGGGATGCATTCCTCGGAGCGGATAATGTCGTAGTAGGTCTGAGTCCAGGAGCGGGCTTCAGCCGGATCCACAAAGGAAAAGGCCAGGGCCCCCAAACCGTGCTGCGCGGCCACACGAATAGTGTCGCGATTCGTACAGGCCATCCACATCGGAGGGTGAGGCTTCTGCAGTGGCTTCGGCAGTACATTCCGACAAGGCATGGAGAAAAACTCCCCATCGAAGCCGGGATACGGATCCATCACCATCATGTTGGCGACCTGCTCCGCCGCCTCCAGACTCATCGCCCTCTTTTGTTTGGCGGGAATCCCGAAGCCCCCAAGCTCGAGACGCGTCGCGCCTTCGCCAATTCCAAAATCGACACGTCCGTTGGAAACCAGATCAAGCGTCGCGATGGATTCAGCGGTCCGAGCCGGATGATTGTAGCTTGGGATCACTTGGCGAATCCCATGCCCCAGCCGAATCCGCTCGGTTCGGCCCGCCGCACACGCCAGAAAAACTTCCGGCGCGGACGAATGGGAATACTCATCCAGGAAGTGGTGCTCAACCTCCCATGCGTAGTCGAAGCCCAAGCGATCCGCCAAAACCACCTGATCCAGCGCTTCGTGAAAAAGACGATGCTCATCGCCTTCCTGCCACGGCTTGGGGAGCTGCAGTTCGTAGAAGACGCCAAATCTCACGATCTTTTCCCTCCTCAGGCACTGTTCGGAGCACCGCCTCATTTGCTCCGACTTTGAGGAACGTAGGGAATCTCCCGCCCGCTTTCGACGACCCTCTTGCTTCATTTCCGAGCCCCCGATTGGCGCACCCCGCGGATCGGTTTCTGGTAGGCTCGTCCGTGATCCCCGCCCCAAGGATTCCCCGACGGGGGACGCTGAAGCGACGAGCAGGAGGAGCCCCGCCATGGAGCATGAAACCACGAAACATGTTGTCTGTTCGATTTGCGATATCGGATGTCAGCTACGTGCCGAGCAAGAGGATGGTCGGGTCACGCGCATCCTGCCTCACGACAATCCCCTACTCGCCCCCAACATCTGCTTCAAGGGCGTGGCGGCCCCCGAGATCCACAACCACCCAGAACGCCTGAGAACACCCCTCAAGCGAGTCGGCGAGCGCGGAGCCGACCGCTGGGAAGAGATCTCCTATGCACAAGCGATGGATGAAATCGCCGAACGCTTATCCAAAATCATTGGCCAGCATGGCCCCGAGTCCTTCGCAGTTTCAACCTCCGGCTGGAACACCCAAACCACGCACTCTATGGATCGTCGATTCATGAATTTGATCGGCAGCCCCAACTGGACCAGCGGCGTTTCACTCTGCGCTGGCAACACCGCTGCCGTCAATCGCCTCACCTATGGCTGGTTTCCCATGCCAGACTATTTAAACACCCAATGCATCGTGCTCTTTGGCCACAATCCACGCCAACACTCATGGACTCCGATCTACAATATGATCAAGCTCGCCCAGTCCAAGGGGGCCAAGCTGATCGTCCTCGATCCGCGAATTTCAGACCAGGCCGAGGTTTCCGACCTCCACCTTCGGCTTCGGTCAGGAACAGACGCGGCCATGTGCCTCGGATGGCTCAAGGTCATTTTTGACGAAGGGCTTTACGACGAAGAATTTGTCCGGGATTGGTGCGTTGGGTTCGACGAGCTCAAAGCTCGAGTGGACGAATATCCCCTTGAGCGAGTCGAAGAAATCACCGGCGTGGACCGTTCCTTAATCGCTGAAGCCGCCCGCCTCTACGCCAACGCCGACGGGGCGGTCATTCCCTGGACCCCGATCACGGACCAACAAATTTCCTCGACCTCTGCGATCCGTCTCCATTCCATTCTGAGAGCAGTCACCGGGAACTTGGACGTGCCCGGGGGCGAAAGCCTCGGTGGCTTCAGTCATTACTATAGGTCTGAGTCAGAGCTCGGTCTTCACGACAGGCTGTCCGACACGCAAAAGGCAAAACAAAGGGGTTATGCCGAACACCCGGCCTATACGTATCGTGTCGCCGAGATGCTTCGCGAACCCACCGAAAAGGTTTGGGGGCAGCCCTACGCAGACCTCGTCATGGGCTGTCACATGGCCAATCCGTCAGACCTTTTTCGCACGATGGCCACCGGAGCGCCCTACCCCATTAAGGCCTTCTTTGTTCTGGGGAATAACGCTCTCCTCAGCTACCCCAATCAACATCAAGTGCACCGCGCCCTGCGTGCACAAGAGCTCATCGTCGCCCATGAAATCTTCATGACGCCGACCGCTCTTCTGGCGGACTACGTGCTCCCAGGGGACGTCTTCACCGAACGCAATCACGTGGCCGACAGCTGGAGTTGGGGAACCCGACTCACGCTCTCTGAAAAAGTAGTTGAGCCTCCGGCTGAAGCCTCTAGCTCCTTTCAATTCTGGACGGATTTAGCGCACCGCATGGGACTCGCCGAACACTTTCCGTGGAAGAACTTGGAAGAAATCATCGCCCACAGGCTCAGCCCGTCGGACAAGACCTGGGCAGAATGGAAAGCCGAGGGACCGATGATTTTCCAGGATTCCGAACACCAGAAGTACCTGCGAACAGGATTCGCGACACCCTCGGGCAAGGTCGAGTTGTCCTCATCGATCCTCGGTGATCTCGGTTTCGACCCTGTTCCCTATCACCGGGAGGGGCCGCTTCCCACCAAGGACTACCCCTACCGCGTTTTTACCGGCGTTCGAGAAGATCCGTTTTTCCAAACCGGCCAGCGCAATATTCCTTCGCTTCGCCGAAAAAGCCCCGTACCCCAATTGTTCCTCCACCCCGATGACGCCACACGGGAAGGTCTCAAGGACGGGAGCTGGGCACGCCTCGAAACCGAACATGGGCATGTCATTGCGCAAATTTCCGTCCAGACCTCAATGAAGGAAGGCCATATCCGCGTTCCCCACGGATGGTGGTATCCGGAACTCCGAGGCCAAGAACCGCTGGCCGGCGCCTTTCTCTCGAGTGATGCGGTGCTCTGCTCCGACGAGCCCGAATTCCTCGACCACGAGCAAGGCATCCCACACTTCAAGGGTTTCCCCGGTCGAATTCAGCCCACGACCCAGCCCGAGGCCCTACAGTCTGATCCGCTCTCCAACTGAACTGCGGACAGCCACGGCAACTTCAGACCGCGTTCGCCGCTTCGAGGATTTCGACGATGCCAGTGTCCCCGTCGAGATGGACGCGGTCCCCTGTCTTCAAGACTTGAGTCCCTTGGCCGGTGTTCAGCACAGCGGGCAGACCGTACTCTCGGGCCACCACTGCGCCATGGGAGACCGCGCTGCCCACGTCCGTCACCAATCCGGCAATGATCGCGAAGTACGGTGTCCAACCCACGTCGGTGATCGATGAAACCAAAATTTCTCCAGGCCGCAGCGCCTCGGCTTCGGCGAGGCTGTGTACGACACGAACGAGGCCCTCGACCTGACCCCGACTGACCGGTTTTCCGACAACTCGGTCGGCCCCGGCCTGCGGAGGTGCCGGGCGCTCGGGCTCCGGTCGCCCCACCGTCACCTCGGGAAAACGAAGACTCTGCTGGTATGGGAGCAGACCGCGCCGAGCGACCGCGATGGTGGCCCAATCCAATCCGTCGACACCCTCGGCACACGCTCCAAGCTCTTCATGAAGCAGGAAGAAGACTGCGTCTGCATCTGGCAGACGCCCTTCGGACACCAGCTGAAGGCCCAAAGCTCGGTAGGCTCGTTTAAAGTGAACGGTCGTCGAAACCAGCAGGGACTTCGAGCGTTCGCGGTTGCGCACGGCCGCATGGGCCATCGGCGCCACCCATCGCAGTCGGCCCAAAGCCACCGAAGGTGCCTGGGGCCGCTGCGCTTTAACAACGCCCTCTTCTTGTCGTGCGCGAAGCTGTGCTTGCAGCGAACGAATCAGCGGCTCTGGGTCGTAAGCCCACTCGGGCTGGCGAACATCAAGTTCGCGCAGGCTGCGGTGCCCATGGCGACCCATGTAGTCTCGCCAAGCCTGCCCGGCCTCTCCTGACGTGGGGCCCTCCAACCAATCCCGAGCGGATTCGACCGTGCCTTCGCTAAAGGCCTCCGGGGCGGAAACCTTCAAGAGAGCCTCAAGAATGATCCTAGCTCCGGTTGCAATGTCTGCACTTTCGACGTTCTCGGCACCGGCTAAGAGGTGACCCACAAGCGCATGGTGCTCCGCCGAAGGTTCTTCTCGGCCCGCCAGAACCCGCAAGAGAATGGGTGTCAGCGCCCCGGCCCCAGACGAGACGATCAAATGGCGTGCATACGCCTCATAAAGGGTTTCCATCTGACGATCGATGGCTCGCCAGGTATCCCGCGCATTGGCCCCCACCTCGATGGCTCCATCGGCCACGAGCCTTTCCATGGCCCGGATCTGAGGCTGGGCACGAACAATCGACCAAACCTGGCGTAGGGTTCGAGGCCCCCGGACCCACAGGGGGGTCGAAGACGGTGCCACCACCTCCGGAACAATACGACCACAGATCGCGAGGCTTTGTTCGTCCGGATGAGACCCCGTCACCGCACTCGCAAAGCGAGCGCCCTCACTCAAATTGATAAACAAATGCCCGTGACTCATTCCGATATAGACATTGCTCGCGGAACGCTCAGGGCGGACGCCCAGCGTGATCAAATTGTCCTGCCACCCCACATCGATGCCCCGTGCACAGGTGGAAAAAGTGAGCGGCGAAACTGCGCCCGGCATCATTTCCCCCACATTACACCTCGTGAAAACATCTCCCGGCTCCATGGGCGGGGTATCGAGGACCTGCGGATCAAGCCCCAAAGTCGTGATGGGACGCGCCTGCAACCAGTAGAGGGTGCCGTCTCGGTCGATCGCCCATTCAAGATCCAGCGGTTCGCCCGCCGCGGCTTCGGCCTGCAGCGCCTCGTTGGCCAACTGCGCTCGCTGATCTTCCGAGAGGGCGGGCTTTTCTCCGACGCACTGGCGAGGCTCCCACTCGCCGCTGGAGCGCCTCAGTTCATCGTGATCGGGACTGGCCTCGCCTGAGACCAGGCTTTCCCCAAGCCCCACCACCGAGTCCAAAATCAGGCGGTTCCGCCGGTCGCTAAACGGGTCGACGGTGAAGCAGACCCCGGAGGCCTGCGCGTCCACCATCCGCTGAAGGACGATCGACATGGGCGGCCCTGCTTCTCCGTCCTCAATGTCCGACCGATAGGCCTTCGCCCGAGCGCTCTCGGTTGAAGCGAGGCATTCGTCGATCGCCTCAAAAAGCGCGGCCTCGCCCTCGACATTCAAAATCGTCTCATACTGTCCCGCGAAGGACGACTCCGCACCGTCCTCGCCGAGAGCCGAAGAACGGACAGCCAAAGGACCGGGACCGAGGGGCTCAATGGCGCGAAGTATCTCCGGACTGCGGAAACCCGGTTGAGCCTCCACCAAAATGCGAGTAGGGGGCACGCGCAATCCCATTTTCTCCAAGCGGGCGAGTCCCTCGGCCTTGCCGCCCACAGGCTGACCGAAGACTTCGGACAGGGTCAAAATCCGCGCCACACGTCGCCCCTTCCCGCGGATTCCCCCAGTGCATTTCTCTCGCCCCGCGGCGAGAAAGATGCCCCTCGCAGCCAGAGAATGCTCAACGCACCGAGAACGCCGGCGAGAACCCACCAGGCCCCCGGAGCGAGTACGGGTACGAGGGCCTCGTTTCCCTCTCCGCCACCCGTCAGCATCCAACTCAGCACGTCGTGGTTTTCAGTCGAGGCCCCGGTGACCGCCGAGAAGCCCACCGTGGAAAGACCAAATCCGCTGAGATCGACCCCCGTCACGGTTTCATAGAGAGCCGCAGCCCCCTCCTCGTCGACCAGGCGGATGTTCAAAATCTGCTCACCCGCCACATAGGTGAGTTCCATTCTAAAAACCGAAGGGGAGGATCCAGGCCTCGGGTCTCCGGGACTATCCGTGAGGTCATTCGAATAGAGGAGATCATCATCCAGGAAAATCCGGAGAGTCTCGTCGCTCCCCTCCCCGTTGTTCCATGTATCGACGATCACCGAGAGACGGGGGCTCGACAACGCGCCCCCCTCGTGACCCGGGTTGGCGCCTGAACCATCTGAGTGGATGTGAAAGCCCATTCCATCGGCCCCACCAAACGCCGGATAGGTAATTTGAAAGCGAAAAATCGTAGACCAACTTTGCGATGCATCGAGGTTTTGCTGCGCCCACGCCGAGCCCACCAAGCCACCGCCATTATTGGTGAGGCGCAAGCGGTTCGGATGCGCGGCGAAACCTGCATCCGAATCTGTAGTCCAGAAGGCATCGCCCACAAGATTGAGATCAGCCGTTTGAAAGTCGCCGGCGGTAAAGTCGTACGCGAACGCCGCATCATGGGGCACGTTTCCGCGCATGAGTTCAACCAGACGATTGGGCGTCACCACCTGGACATCCGGAGAGAACGTGTTGATGATGCTTTGGATTTCCTCGAGGGAATGCTCCCAGACCCCGACAATCACCACGCTATAGCCCTCATGGCTGCTCGGATCTCGGGGCGCCGAATTGACCCGGCTGGCGATCGTCGCCGCATCGGAGTTCGCCAGCCCATTCCAGAGCTTCACGCGCGGAGCGATCACCGGCTTACCCTGGGACCACACCACCCGCGCCTGGGGGAGCGCGTGATCGCCATATTCGAGATAGATCAAACCTTCGATGGCTTCCTGCGAGGTGTAGGTATCCCAGAGATCGATATCGAGCTGAGAATAAAAGTCGAGAATCTCGACAACGCTCAGGTCCGCCTGCTCCATCCAAAGCCCGAGCTGAGCCACGTGGGTCTCCAGATCATCGCGGGGAAAGAGGCTTGGGTAGAGATAGCCGCCACCTGAGGGCCCCGCGACAAAGCCGTCGTACGCCGACCCAGACGAGGCGGAATCGTAGTACCACTTCATGACCGTGGGCGCACTCTCGACCAGAGAAGGCGGCAAACCCCAGCCCATGTCGAACTGTCCACGAAAGGGGCTGCTCCACCATTTCAGATCCGACTGAAGGTTTCCCAGAGTCCACTGAAGGTTATCGCCGTCGGTAAAGAGGAAAGCAACATAGTGGGTATTCGGATCCGCCGGCTCATTGAGGGCGGCCGGTTGACTCTGCGCAACAATGGGGAAACCGCTCAGCGGGGCCAAGTTATGGGCATGGTCTGCCGGGATTGTGAAGTGCCCGCGAGCCGAGGCCGTCCGCACAAAGACATCTTCCCCCGCCGAAGCATCCCCCCAGCCGTAAACGGCCGCATGGGGGGGGAAGCTCTCGAGCACGCTCTCGCGAAACGCCGAGTTGCCATCAAAGAACATCAAGGCATTCGACAGTACCGCGTAATCGCGCAGCGAATGTTCAAAGGCTTCTTTCTGCTCCATCACAACATTCGGATTTAAGTCGGCCCCCCGTGTGGCGAGCACCCACGCCTCATCGAGCCCGCGCAAATCCTGAATCAAAGGCAAACCCAGCGCAGCGATCTCGGCCTCAAGCGAGGCCTCGACGACAATCGCCCCCTCAAGGCCGGCCAAGGACGTCGCCGCATTCACCGAATCATCACCGGTTTGATACAGCAGGTAGCCGTTCACCTCGGATTGAAAATGAGAGACCAGCCAACTCGCATCGGTCACATCGATCCGTTCGACCCCGTAGCGATCCACGAGGTCCTGAAGCCACACGTCGTACCCGCCGGCTTCCGGGCGAATGTAAATTTGCTCGGCGCAGCACTTGGCCAAAAGACCTTGCAGGGTGCCAATCAGAGTCCGTTCCGGCCCGCTCATATCCGCCACACGGATCGTGTACAGCCGAGTCGGCGTGACGCCCCGGGCCACATAGGGGCTGTTCGCCTGAACGGCGCCGGGCCCCAGCCACAACCAGCAGGCCAGCCCCAACAAGACGGACCGGCGAAACCACAAGCCTTGCGGAACAACGCCCGAGGGAATTCGGGTGAATCCAAGACGGAAAAGCCCGCTCGACGGATCGATGCGTTGGCGGTTTCGCAAAGTCCCCACTGTGCCTCCAAATGAACCCAGCGCGTGGCGCCGCCAACCCCTTGCTCGGGCATCGGGACGACATCAATCAGACCAACTGCAGATTTCTTCTTGTTTACCTTGACCGGCCCCATCCCATCAGCCTTGATGCCCGGGGCGCTCTTCTGCACACTCTAACGACTAGCACTGACGATCACTCATGATACTGGGAATCGGGATGGTTTTCGGGCTCCTCCCGAAACCCACCCGGAGCGGAGCCGATCCGACCATGACCACCCGCCTCGCCTCTGCGAGCACTCTCCTCTGCCTGATGGCTGCTCTCTCCTGCCAGGGCAGCGACAGCGGGAGCAGTCCGAGTCCCGATCAGTTGATCCTCGACTCCTTGGTCGCGTTCGGGAAGATCTATCAGCAACCCGGGCTGAACGACCGCCTCGTGGACTATCAGGAAGCGTATCCCACATCCGACCTACCTCCGCCCCTGTTCTGCGAAGGCGGCGTCTCATTCCCAGGGCTGCCCGGCCTCGCCAATGTTTTACTGGGAGAACCCGTACCCGCGCCCCCATTTGGCGAGGTTCAATTCACAATCGGCTCCGAATATCTCGGCTGCGCCAACTTGGATAGCGAGGCGCTCTTTAGCGGGACAGTCTCAACCGCTGTGGAGGCAGGCCAACCGATTGCCACAACGGCGATCTACGACTTCCAATCCTTTGGCCAGTGCGAAAGTCTCACCGGCGAAATCGTTCTCCCGAGCGGCAATGACGGTTGCTCCGGCCAACTCACAGCCATCTGCGGCGGTGAAACCATTCTCTGCAATCTTGGACCGGACTGCGAAAGCTGCTTGTAATACAGGGGGCTTGCGGAACACGGCTGCAGCGGTCCCCGTCGTCGCCGGCGGCGATACGCCGGCTAGGACTCAGCGCTTCTTCCGATGAGAGAAGAAGGCTTCCGCCGCCCGAATGAATCACCTGACCGGGCGGCCATTGGAAGGCGCGTCGGAGAAAACCCCGAAGCGAAGGGACGCTAGGCGGAGCGGCGATTGCGGACCGCGATGCCGACAACGCCGGCCCCTGCAGCGAACAGCATCCAGCCACCGGGTTCCGGCACCGGAGCAGCGCTGCTTCCCTGGTACTCGACAGCCATCATCGAGCCGAGCAGCAAGGTGTCGCCCTTCTTGACCTTGACCTTGACTTTGACCTTGCCGTTATCCAGGGTGGTCGTGGCCACCGAGCCGCCCATGATCGCAGCCTCGGCTCTGCCCTTCTCGATCAAATCCCCATCGACCTTGATCTTCACGACTTCTTTCTTGTCGGAATCAGAGTCATCCTGAAACCCGACGTAGATGTAGACACTGTCCACGCTGGACGCAGAAGCCGCCGGGTCAAATATATGAACGATCTTGATCGCGTCGCCCTTTTCCACATACCCATCGCCGAGGCTCGAAGCTGACGAGAAGTCCGTGACGTCGTCAAAAGCGCCGCCGCTATCGAGTTCCAAAAGCGCTGTCGCATCGGCCACAAAGTCCACGGGATCGTCTTGCAGAATCACATCGATATAGGTGAAAGTCGCGGCGGTTGCCGCGGGGGCCATCACCAGGGTTGCGAGGAGCGCAACTGCTGCAGAAGTGCCGATACGAAAAAAGAGACGTCGAGCCATGACCAATCTACTTTCTCAAGGCGATCGACTGGGGGCGATCACCCTTGGGGGTTGGGTGTGCGGGTGCCGTACAATTTTTTGGCACCTTTGCAGTATATGAAAAACCCCGATGCTTGGGAAGCCCAAAGGCCCCCTTTCGCCCGGCCCTTGCCCCTCGGGGCCCACGAGCGGCCCCTCCTCCGGGATTCAAGGGCCCAAGCCGATCAGGGAGCACCATCCAGAATCGAGTCAAAGCCCGAAGGCGCATGGCGTCCAAAACAGAGCGTCTCGAGGGTGCCAAATCCGGACAGGCCCGATTCGGAAACCGCCCGCCCGACGTGGTGGACGTGGATGTTCTTGTAGTCGAGCGGCGAGATCTCATCGAGCGGCCAAGACTCTCCTGCGATTTCTTCCTCGCCCTTCCACACGCCGTGCGCCCAATCGGGGTGTTGGTACCCCAGAGCCAGCATTTGGAAACGAGCAAAAGGCTCAAAGCGAAATCGTTCGACTTGACCTTCCTTCGTCATGAATTCAAAGGCGGCTCCGGAAGGCCGGCGTGTGCCCTTCTCCCATTCAATCGCGTGGCGCGCCTCGGCCATTTCCGTGACCACTTCGTCCTCGGGGCGCGGGATCTCGGCGGGGTTGTCGTAGAGCGGCAAACGGTGCGCCGACAACTGCGTTGGCCGGCCGTCGTGATCCTCGAAGGTGCCAAACTGCGTCGTCGTCCCATCGTCCCATGCGATCGGGGACCACACCCAGTACACCCCGGGCCCCTGATTGGACCGCGCCGGCGCAGCGACTTCCGGCTCACCGATCGGACGAACACCCCACGACTTATCCCGGGTCCCCAAGGTGCGGTCGGGGTGAAGGTCGACCCGATCCCCCCCCACGGCAAACCATCCGCTCCAGCGACCCATCTGAGTAAATCGGGATGTATTCATCACGCAGCGGAGTTCATCAAAAAGAACGTTCTTCGGCTCCTGATGAGGTGTACTGCGTGCGGTAAAAACAAGATCACACGACAAGCCAGTTTCGTTCTCAGCCAAACGGACTCGAAGCTTCCTCATCGGATCCACCACTTCAAGGGTAAGGGGGCCAATGGTCGATTCAGTCCGATCATAAGGCGCCCGGCGAGACCCATGGAAGCAATGCTGAACGCCACCTACAGAAACGCTCCAGTGAGCGTCCATCACTCTGCGGTTCGGGTAAACGCCCAGACCACACTCGAAGAGAAAATCCCCTGAAAGGTCGTAACCGTTCATCCAATATCGATCGTAGAAATTCCGATCGGTGGGTTCCGGGTGGGCGATGGGCTCGGTGGTTTGGTGAATCAGATAATCGTCCATCGACGTGATCATCTCTGTCCTCCTCGTGTTCTGATGCCACTTTGACGGTACCACGCCCCTCGAATCCATGGGGCGCGGACTGGACACGCGCACGCCTCATGCGGGCCGAAACGTACGATCAGAGGGTGCCCGCGCGCCCCCTCGATGAGACCTGCATTGCACGACGCTGCCGAATCAAGAGAGCCAGACAAACGGCGCCTTCAGCCATCAAGGCAAAGCCGATGAACACGCCAGGTCCCCAAGAAGCCCCGATCCAAACAGCCCCCGCCCAAGCCACCACGCCCTGAATGAACACCAGTGACCGCGCTCCGGGCCCCTCAGCCTGGGCCTCGGCGTTTTCGGCAGGAGGGGAGAGCAGTCTCGGCAAAAGCCACACCAAAAGAACCATCAGCGCGCTCACCCCCCAACCCATGACGGCCATCCACCCAAGGGCCATCACCCATCGTGTGCTCTCGGTCATCCAAGCCCAACCGGCCAGCGGCCAAAGCAAGAGCCCCGAGACCGCACTGAGCAGTAAACCATCTCGCAAGGCCCCGGACCGCGCATCACGCGCCGAACGCAAAATGAGGAGTGGCCAAAGCACCCAGATGGAGAGGGCTCCGGGCAAGCCAAGCAGGATCAGCGCCCAACCCATCCTCTCAAAATCTGCGGGGATGAGCCGGAAATAGTGAGCGAGCAAGCCAAGCACCGGCAACGTCACGCCCGTGGCCAAACCTCTGAGCAACCAGCGAACAGGCTTCTCTGCCATCGCCTCAATGCCCAGAAGATGGGCCACCGACTCAAAGGAAGAAGCCGCGATCACTGCGCCAAGCCATCCGCCCAAAGCGACCCCGACGTGGACCCCCAGCCACCAAGCCCTGGGACCCGGAAAGAGCATTCCGCCATGCCCGTGGGCGAGCCAAATGCCGAGACTCACTGCGAGAAAAAAACTCCAGAGGGCGACCCGAAGACCTCGCACCGTCGGTGCCTTCAGTAATGAGCGACGAATCGACCGGATCGCGTGCCCGAGAAAGAGCAACCCCATCAAGCTCAACGCGCCAATCGCCACAAAAACCGGCGTGACCTCGGAGCGAGCGGTGCCCCACACCAGAGCCACGGCCCCCCCCGCAAGCGAGTAGTAGACCCCATGCACCAACCTCGGACGGGGGATGGAGACATTCCCTGACACCGCGACCAGGGGCAAGAAAAGACCCACCGCGGTCATCGTCAAGAAGCCCAGGGTCACAACGTGAGTCAGCGAAAGGACCGTCGCACTCCAGGGCGTGGTCAGCGCCCCGACGCCTCCGGCGCGAAGAAGCAATCCACCGGCGACCATCAAGGCCACCGGGGCGGTATAAAGAAATGGCAACCCCGTGTCGCGATCGGGTGCCCGCCCAAATTGAAGCCCCTCGCCCACTGGCGCCTGCCCCTCACTGAATGGAAAAACGATTTCCCAATCTCGCTGACAAGGCTACAGCAAAAAAATGAGACGAGACGCGCTCCCGTCAGTCGGTCGGGACGCTTTGAGCTGACTCGAGATCTTCTCGGAGTCCTCGACCCGCCCGCCAAAAAACGCCACTGGAGAGGGCCCCAATCAGCGCGGCGGTGAGCATCGAATACCGAATGGCTCCGGCCCCCCAACGCTCAGCAAAAGTGTCATTCAAAAAGCCGATCAAGAGAGGCCCCACCCCCAGGCCGATCATATTCACA
Source organism: bacterium TMED88 (assembly GCA_002171515.1). Classification (GTDB taxonomy): domain Bacteria; phylum Myxococcota_A; class UBA9160; order UBA9160; family UBA4427; genus TMED88. Next base: position 12,825 of record NHEP01000207.1, read on the forward strand.
ACAAAGAGGTTCACCGCCGAAGCCCGGGCCCGCAGATTCGGCGCAACCAACCCCTGGATGGTTGAGTGCATGGGGCCCACGTACATCGCGCCCAATAGATAAAAGGGATAGAACGCAGCCAGCGCCCAAAAAAGATCGTCCAAAAGAATGAATGCGAGAGCAAAGGGGATCAAAAGTGCGGTTTCCAAAGCGGGCAGCCACATGTACCAGCGGGCGTCACGCTGGCCCATCCGGTCGGCGAGCCAACCGCCTAACCAAACGCCTAAAGCGCCCATCAACCCGATCGGAATCCCAAGCGTGAAGCCCACCTCGAGTAAAGGCAGGTCGTGTTGACGGATCAGAAAAGTCGGACCCCAGGTCATAATGCCGTAGCCCGACAGGGACTGAATCGATGTCCCCAACACCACCCACACAAAAGAACGGTTCCGCACTAAGGTGGCGATCGCCGGCCTGAAGGCCACCGGCGCAATGGGTTGACGGGGGCCGGGGTCGGAATGGCCTCGCGGCAGCTCGCGCACGGTCAGACGAACGATGAGTGCCAAGGGAAGTCCGATCAGTCCGACCCCCCAAAAAACGGTCCGCCAGCCGAAATGCGAACCCACCCAGCTACCGCCCATAAAGGCTGCTGCCACCCCAACGTAAATCCCCATCGCGTAGAGGGCTAAGGCCGTAGCCCGACGCTCGGGCGGGAAGTAGTCCGAGAGCAAAGAGTGCGCAGGGGGAGTGCCCGCCGCTTCGCCGACCCCCACGCCGATCCGGGCCAACGCCAGCTGGAAACCCGAGCGCGCCATCCCGGAAAGCGCCGTCATGCTGCTCCAGACCAAAAGCCCCAAAGCGATAATGCCTCGCCGGGAGCCCCGATCGGCCCATCCCGCGATGGGAATGCCCGCAAACGTGTAAAAGAAGACAAAGGCAAAGCCCGTCAGGAACCCCATAAAGGTATCGGAAACGCCCAAGTCCTCCTTAATGGGCTCAAGCAAAATCGAAAGAACCTGACGATCAATAAAATTAAAGACGTAAACCAGAAAGAGAATCGCCAAGACGTAGTGGGCATAGCCTCGCGACACTTCCGGAGTATCACCGGCTTCCCCCGCACCGTCCGGTTGCCCCATCAGCGAGCCGACCGTTCCTGCAAGGCTCGCTCTTCGATCCTTTGGCGAGTCCCCACAACGCCCTGCGCCGCCAGAGACTCAACTTCCGCTGCGGAGAAACCCAGTTCCTCAAGTACTTCGAGAGTGTGCTGGCCCAGCATGGGGGGGGGACGACGAACGCCGCCCGGTGTCCCATAGAATTTGATCGGGACGCCGGTCACCCACATCGCACCCAGCCGAGCATGTTCCGCCTCGACAAGCATCTGGTTGTGATGAATCTGGGGGTCCAGGGCCACTTCCGAAATGCTGTTAATGGGCGCCGTCAGAATATCCCCGGCCACCAAACGCTCCACGAGTGGCTCACGGTCAAACTCCATGCATCGCGCTTCAATGAGTCGGTCGAGTTCGTCTTCGTTTTCTTTTCGAGCTTCGATGGTGGCAAAACGCTGATCTTGCACCCAATCGGTCTCCAAAGCCTCACAGAGCTTCACGAAAAACTTCTGCGACGGACAGGTGATGACAACCCGTCCGTCTCTGCATCGATAAAGGCCTGAAGGGGCAAAGTAGAGGCTTCGATTTCCCGTTCGAGGTGTCTCGAAATCGGCATTCAGGTGCGCACCGATCGGGTTGCACATCGCGTGAGTCAAAGCGTCGAGCAGAGAAACTTCGATGCGTTGCCCCTCACCGGTTTGGCCTCGAGCAATGAGCGCCGCCATCGCACCCGAGCAAACCAGCTCGGAGGTCATCACGTCGATCAGCGGAATCGTGAGCCGAACTTCGGGTCCTTCCGGGTCCCCATTCTGAGACAAAAGCCCCGCGTAACCCTGGGCCAGAAAGTCGATCCCCGGGCGGCCCGCATACGGCCCATCCGGGCCAAAAGCCGTTACGCTGACCCAGATTAAATCCTCGCGCCAAGCCCGCATTGCCTCATAATCAAGTCCGAGCTTCGTGAGCGCTGCGCTGCGAATATTTGTAATCACGATGTCCGCCGTGGCCACCAACTTCTTCAAAACAGCCCGCGCTTCTTCACCTCGAGTCAGATCGATCACAACCGCCCGTTTGTTTCGATTCAGGCTCATAAAGGCTGTGCGTTCACCCCCGCGCCCGGGCCCCAAGTGACGGCTGTCGTCCCCCACAAAAGATTCCACCTTGATGACGTCGGCCCCCAAGTCACCGAGAAGCGTGGCGCCGTAGGGACCGGCCAGCATTGTGGCCATATCCAGAACGCGAAGGCCTTCAAGGGGACCATTGGGAAGCGTGGGGTGCACAATGACCTCTCGTTCTCTTTAAATAGATGAATCCGAAGCGCTGCGGGGGCCGGACCCGATTAACTCATCGCTTCTTTTTTCGAGCCTCTAGGGAATGACGCCCTGCTCTTTCAGCTCACCGATGCGATCCCAGTCGATCCCAAGTAACTCAAAAAGAGTCAGCTCAGTGTCCTGACCCAGCTCGGGACCCAGCGTGTCGACGCGTCCGGGCGTTCGACTGAGCGTCACGGGCAGACCTCGAAGGGCAACCTCTTCGCCAATTTCATCACAGTGGGCCTTCACGAGATAGTCATTCGCCCAGGCTTGACGATCCTCGGGGAGATTTCGGAGATGGGCGATTGGGCTCGCGGTCAACTCCGCATCCGCCAAGCGTGCGCACCACGCGACCGCGGAGGCCGTTGCAAACAATTTGTCTAGGTAACCGACCAGGACCGCCGAGTCTGCGGCTCGGTCGGTCGCGGAGGCCCAGCGCGGATCCCCAGCCCAATCTTCCTGTCCCAGGGCATGGCAGAGTCGAGTCCAAGCATCATCTTCATTGGGAACGCAAAGAAAAAGCCAGCCTTCAGATGTCGGGAACCGATTCCACAGAGGATTCCGGGGCGCCGATCGAGAATGCTGATCGGCATACCATTCATTCCGCTCCGCCAAATAAGGCTGAAGCGAAGGCGCCCCCAAAAAAAGCTGAGCGCCATAGAGCGATGCATCCAGGCTTTGCCCCCGGCCGGTCTGACGACGGGCCTGAAGCGCCAGCAGGATCCCGAGAGCAGACATCAAGCCCCCGTAGGCATCACCCGCCCCCAGCCCTAGGTAGATTGGCGGCTGACCAGGCTCCCCCTGGCGAGCCATGATGCCCGTCAAGGCTTGAACCGTCATATCGAAGGAGGGCTTATTGAAGTCTCCCTGGTTGCCATACCCGCTATTGGTCGCGTGAATCAGTCGCGGATTGATCTCGAGAAGGGTCTCTGGGTCAAGCCCCAGACCGGGCAAGCTCTCAAGTCCTTGGTTCCAGAGAAAGACATCGGCTTTTTCAACAAGTCGATGCATCAGCTCTCGCCCGGCATCGCTCTTTAAATCAATCGCGAGGCTCTTCTTATTCCGGTTGACGCACAAAAAGTACTGATTCCAGTCAGCAACCGGCACCGCAGCAATGCTGCGCACACCTCGGGCTTGGTCGCCTGTCACCGGACGCTCAATGTGAATCACCTCGGCGCCAAAATCGGCCAAGTACTGACCGCAGACCGGCCCCTGAAACCAAACCGTGGCATCCAGCACCCGCAGACCCTCGAGGGGCCGGCGCCCCCCCTCCACGCGATGCACTTCCGGTGGCGGACTCGGGGACGACCCGGAACCCGCGAAACTCACCGGCGAGTCATCGAAGTGCTCCCCAATCATTGAGTCCGCCGCGAGCTGCAGGCTGCGCTCTTCGGACCACCCCAAAAGATCCGAAAGCACATCGACGGAATTCTCACCCGGTCGAGGCGCGGGAATGCGAACCTCGGCGGGAGTGTCCGCCAAATGAATCGGGAAACCAAGACCTTGAAGAGAGTTGCCTTGATGTCGATTCGGCGCATCAATCACGTATCGATTCACGGCGGCTTGGATGTGACTCGCCGGATAGTCGTAGCGCTCGATAATGTCCGCGGAGAGTCGATATTCATCGAATTGTGCTTTCCAATGACTCGAGGGCTTCGCCCCAAACAATTCCTCAAGCACCCGCATCATTTCCAGGCGGTTTTCGCCACATCGCTTCTCATGGTCATCGAATCGAGGATCGTCGACGTCGAGGTCCATCACCTCAGCAAATACAGGCCACCAACGATCCGTATCGGGCATCGTCACGGTGACCCACCTTCCGTCGGAAGCAGGATAAAAAATGCCGCTCATGGGGTTCGCAGCGTCAAAACGGTTCCGAGGTTCTCCGAGAATATCGTCCCGCATTGCGAGATAGGCATCCACGGTGAGCGTCGCGGCGTAAAGATTTCCGGCATAGAGAGAGGCGTCGACGCTCTGCCCCTCCCCGGTCTCTTCTCGATGGTAAAGGGCCGTCATGATGCCCAGCGCCAACATCACGGCCGTATACATCGGCCCGGTTGCAGTGTAGACAGGAGGCTGATCGGGTTCCGGCAGGCTGGACATGATCCCCGTGCGCGCAGCAGCGATCTCATCGAGTCCCGGCGCGAGGGCATCCGGACCGCAGGGGCCCATCCCGGACCCCCGGGCGTAAATCATTTCAGGCCGAAGCGTTTGGACGCGCTCGGCCGTCAAGCCAAGAGCCGCCAATTCGTCGAGGCCCCAATCGGTCAAGAAAACATCGGCCGCACCCACCAAGGCCTCCAATGTTGCCCGTCCCGCCTCATGAGCCAGCGCAAGGCCGACGCTCTGCTTGTTGCGATGCACGAGCTTCGCAAGAGCCTGGTGTTCCCCGGGCGGATGCTCACCATCCCGATCCCAATCTGGCCGAGGCCCATTGAGATTCTCGACTCGAACGACCCGAGCCCCGAAATCACCCAGCAGGGCTGCCGAAAGCCCGCCCCACACTTCGCGAGTGAGGTCCAGCACGACAAGACCTCTCAGCGCTCCACTCATCGAATGGGGCCTCCTGCCTACTTCGCCCACTCATTAATTTGGTCCAGGGTGGCGTCCTTGAATTCGCAAGTGTCCGGCAAGGGTCGACCCAACCAGTCGCGATAAAACGTATCGAGATCTGGCAGAAATTCGAAATCGGGTGGGCAACCTCGGGGAACGGCTTCGACCTCTAGCTGCGCACCACAACCCGCGCAGATGTATTCCCTCAACTGGATCCAACCCGGGTCGGGCATTTCTCGACCCACATAGACCTGCTCCATCTTCTCTTCATCATCGCGAACGTAAATCAACGCGCTGAGCTTCCAGTTGACGCGATAGTCACCAAAGCACTGACCGCACCTACACTTGACCACACGGCTACCGTTGTCGTTGACGATAAAGAGCATCGGCGTCAGGGGCAAAAGAATCGGATCTTCGAAATCAACGCGCGCCTGCATGATCTCAACGTACTTATCGAATCGATCTTCATCCTTGCTGCTCTTCAGCATGTCTTGGGTCGCCGGCCAAGGCAGAACCCCGTCGATCAATTTTTCGATGTCGGCCTTATCGAAGCTTGCCATCGTCTATTACTCCTAGGTATGCGCTCCTGAGAGAGCACTCGATTCGTCGGGTCCGGCTCAACCTGCGTCGGGCGTAAAGGTGAAGTCTTCGGGTAAATTCCAGAACTTCCGAACGCCTTCCCCGTACTCTGGAGAGAGGCGCATCGAGCTCTCCCACATTACCCGCACCGCGTTATCCATATTCTCCTGAGCTTCAACCTTCTTCCGCTCTTCCAGCCACCATTCTTTGAACGGCACAGCGCGCTGCTTTCGATCCTCGCGAATCTGCTGACGACGCTTAGCCGTAGCCTCATGATCCGCGGCCACATGACCATTGGGCTGAGTGGTGACGACGCCGTGAATCTCACGGGCGACGCGCTGGGTCGTCCAGCCTTCGTTCAAGTCGTTCACCACGGATTCCGGATCTCGCTCGATGGGATCCCCCATCGCCTGGGCGCCGGAAATCGGGTGCACGATCACGTCGTAATCGACCAGCGCCTCAGGGGTCACGAACGGCGCGACTGCACTGTCTTCTGCCAATTCGGCTGTGATTTTCGAAGTCACTGCCGGATTATCCGGCCCACCCCGCTCATGAATCAGCGGCTTCTGCTCTTCGATCAGCTCCTTCAAGTTGGTCTTATGACCATATCCCGGGCGATCCGGAACCGTCGGATAGGCGCCGTACATGCCATGGTTGCCGACCGTCTTCGATCGCATGCCCGCATCACCGCATTGATACTCAAGGCCCGGAGTGTTGTAGACCATCCAGACCGCGGTGTGGCCCAGTCCGCCTCGAAACTTCCCGAAGCCACCGCTGTCCGGTGCCACATTCCGGCCCAAGAAGAGAATCGGGTAATAGAGTTCACCGACCTCAGCGTTGCCGAAATCACCCTCAGGCGTGTAGATGCACCACGCGCTGTTTTGGCCATCTGAGTAACCGCGAGCCGGCGACCCTTGACTCGCCTGCTCAAGGGTCAAGCCGGTGAGATACATCCCCGTCTGATTGATCCCAGCGAACTCCGCGGTCATGATCGAACCCGAGCCCGCCGCCATTTCTTCAACGAATCCGCGCATCTGGAAAAGGCGACCAAAAACCTCATAAAGATTGGATAGCCAAGTCACAGCCGGTGCCCACGCGACACCCGACGCTGCTTGGTAGTCAACCGGATAGGGGTTGGCCCAAGACCCACCCGGGGGCATTTCGACATTCCAGGCGGTCGTCGGACCACTGTTGAACATATCGAAGCCGACGACATGTGAATAACCCATCATCAGGCCACTCTTCAGCGCAGTCGGGCTGATATTCTCGCCGAATGGAACCGTTCCGGAAGCTCCGGCCAGCGAAAGGTCCACACTGGCATCAGCGTTAATTGTCAGGTCCATCGGCAGATTAAACATGCAGTCAATGTCTTGCTTAGCAAGCAGAACGCGCTTTCCCTTCATCGCCAAGTCCTTGAACTGACTCTTCCGAATCCGACCCGGCACCGTCTGAGTTTTGACGCGCTTGACCGCGTACCGACGACTGTCCTCAACGTATTCGTTCATCGCATCCAAGACAAAATCAAGACTGTACTTATCCAGAACCTCATGAAGACGCTCTCTGACCGTGATGCAGCCTGCCAGGCGACCGCGAGCATCCCCCATCACAAAGTCAGGGGTTCGCGTTCTTGAGCGGATTCGCATCTCGTACCAGGGATAGAAAGCGTCGTGCTCGCCGACCCGCTCCATTGAAATCGGAATTCCATCCGAGTAGCAGTCCGGGTTCAGGAACCCGATCGACCCCGGCGTTACCGAGCCTGAATCCGAAACATGGGAAACACACGACGCCCAGGCCACCAGCTTATCCTGGTAAAAGATCGGCATGCACATGTCGAAATCTGGCGAGTGAATACCCCCGTAATGGGGATCGTTGTTCTCGAAGATATCGCCCTGCTTAAAGCCAGGATAATCCTCGTAACCCAACTCGATAAAGTGCTTAATCATGTCGGACAACAGGCCGGCATGGGCCGAGATTCCGCGGCTGATACAAACCGCTTCGCCGGTGGCGGTATGGAGCCCCCACAGGGCGTCCCCGCCTTCTGCAGCAATCGGAGAAGACGAGACCTTGCAGCCCGTTGCCCAGGCGGTGTTGCAGAGGTTGGACAGGATATGCCAAACCGCCTCGTAGGTTCCCGGATCGTCTTCCTTGCGCGTGAGAGCCGTCAGTCCAAAAAGACTTCCAGTTGTCTTGAAGGCTTCGTCATTCGCATGCATTCGATCTCTGAGCGGCGTATTCGACGTCATTGTGGATGCTGTTGCGGACATGGTTAGGAATCCTTCCTCGTAATCCAGTAGATGTCGTGTTCGTCGATCTTGACGTGCCATTCCGGGGGAACAAAAAGCGTCGTGTTGCTGGCCTCGATGACCGCGAGGCCATTGATTTCATTTCCCGGCACCAATTTCTCCATTTCCCAAATGTCGGCGTCTTGCCATCGGCCCCGAATGAAGACTGGGCGAATTCCTTTCTTGCTCTCGGCGACCGGAGCGGGATCGGACAACTCGAATTCACGGAGGACCGGCTTGACGGTGTCAACCTTCGCAATCACACACACCTCGTTGATGTGATAGGCACCGACATCTGGTCGGGCGGCCAGAGTGAACATCTTCGTGAAGAGATCTTCGAAGTCCTTCACCAGCGCTTCCCAATGACCTGTTGAATCCAGATCAGCGACCGGCGAGACGACTTCAACATCATCGAGCTGGCCGTAGTACTTCATGTAAACGACGCGCCTAATCGAAATCGCGCTTTCCTCGAATCCCTCACCCTTCAGCTCCTCGACAAGCTCTTTTTCTAGGGCATCCCAAGTCTGGGTCACGGGCGCCAAGTACTGAAGTTTCGTCGCGTCATCGAGGTCCGGGGTAATGACCGCGCCGACGCTCTTGTGTCGCCGGTGCGAGTAATCCATGCACGCGCCTCCCCACGCCGAGAAGCCGCCGGCATGAGGCACCGTACAGATCCCCTTCCAGGGCAGATCGCTGGCGTAACCCAGCAGGTGGAGCGGCCCTCCACCTCCGTAGCCCAACAGGATGTACTCGCGAATGTCATGGCCGACCATCAGCGCGTTCGCGAGGTGTTCGGTCATCATCACATTAAGCAGATCAAGGCAAGTCTCCGCCGCTTCGTACACATCGAGACCCAAGGGGTCGGCCACTTTTTCTTTGAAGAGGCGGTAAGAAACATCTTTGTTGATCTTGACCTTGCCGCCCAGATAGTTCGTCTCCGAAAGAATTCCGAGCAACAAGTTCACATCATTGATGGTGGGGGTCGTATTGCCCGCCTCCATAAAAGTTGGCCCGGGCGTTCCGCCAGCGCTATCCGGCCCCAACTTGATGCGATTCGTGGCGGGGTCGACCCGAATGTAAGTGCCCGTACCCGCACCGATCGAAGTGATGCCCAGCATCGGGACATTGACATACATGTCCTGAAATCCCGGCTCGCGATCGATGGGAAGAACGCCTGCAGTGATGGTCCCGGCATCGAAGGAGGTTCCTCCGACATCGGAGCAGACAATATTTTCCTCGCCGATCACACTGGCGAGGTATTTGGCGCCCATCAACCCGCCTACTGGACCGCTCATCGCAGCTTCGAAGAGCCGCGGGTAGCGAATGTTGGTAATGCCGCCGTAGCCAAGCACCGTCTTCAGGCTATGCGGGTATCCGACCTTCAGCAGCTCTTCTTCGATCCGATAGAGCTGCTTGCGCGCTGGATCGCTCGCATAGGCCTGCACCACTGTTGCGTTGGCGCGCGAGATCTCGCGAGTTGTCGGGGCCACTTTGTTTGAAACTTCCAACACGACTTCGCGCCCCACCTCGGTCATCACTTCGCGGCAGATCTCTTCCGCTCGATTCTCGTGCATGGGGTTCACAAAACTCTGCAAAAAAACAATCGCGATGGCTTCAACTTCTTCGTCGACAATGAGGCTTCTCGCCCCTTCCCTCACCTCGTCTTCGTACATCGGGATCACCGGAGTTCCGAACATGTCGATCCGCTCGGTGACCCCTCTGGACAGCTCCGAGGGCACGAGGGGAATCCGATGCTTTCGATACTGCATGTGGGTGATTTCACTCCACTGCGCCCCAATGAACGTTTGCTTCCCACGGCCCTGAGAAATAATGTCCTCAAAGCCTCTCGTGGTCAAAATGCCGGTCTTGTAACCGTTCATATTGATCACGGTGTTGAGCATCGAGGTGCCGGTGTAGATCGCGGTCTCGACATCGGCGCCAAACTGCGCCCCCTCTTCTTGAGAGATCCCCATGTACTCAAGGGCCTCCCAAAAAGATTCCATGTAACCAATGCTCTCGTCCTGGGGAGAGGTGGGGGCTTTGCCGATGACGCTCCGGCCCTCCTCATCCACGACGATGACATCCGTCATCGTGCCGCCGGCGTCACATGCAACGAGGTAGCGAGACATCGAGCGCCTGCCCTCCTTCGACTAGAAATCGGATCTCTTTATGAGTATCGGTGGCGACCCACCGGAGCCCAGACCGGAACACCCGGACCAGACACGCGCCTGCCCGATCCGCCGGGAAACACCCGTCGGCGAGCCGGCCTTCCGCCACTCGAACCCCTGCACTGTGCCACGGACAGACAAAAGGGGGGAGAGGGTCTCAAGCACCGGCCCCGCCGGGACCAAAGTAGAACACGTTGCAGTACCCTACATGATCTGGCACCGTGAGCGCCACGTCGCCGAGTCTTTTGTGATGGGCGGACCCGCAATGGGCGGGTCCGAACGAGACCCGGCGGACGCCCAGACCCCAGCGAAGGAAAATGTTATGAGCCAAGACCCGCTCCACACGAAGCTCTGCGACCAGCTCGGCGTCGAGTACCCGATTGTCTCTTTCACGCACTGCAAGGATGTTGCAGTGGCCGTGATCAATTCAGGCGGATTTGCCGTCCTGGGCGAGGCCATGCACACGCCGGAAGAGATCGAGGCGGACATCAAATGGATTCGCGACCGAGTGGACGGCCGCCCCTTCGGTGTCGATTTGGTGCTCCCCGCATCTGCACCCGCCGAAGCGAGCCTTGACGAGATCACCTCGAAAATTCCCGAGAGTCATCGGGAATACGAACAGATGATTATGAAGAAGTACGACGTCCCCATGCCCAAGGAAGCTGTCGACCTCCACCAGTGGGGCGGGCTCAATCAATCCTTGGGCCGGGCCCAGTTGGAGGTCCTACTCGAAGAGCGTGTACCCGTCATCGCCTCGGGCCTCGGCAGCCCTGCTTTCCTTTTGGATGCCGCACATGAGCGCGGCTGCAAGGTCTGGGGTTTGGTCGGCCGCACTCGACAGGCCAAGCGACAAATCGAAGCCGGCGTTGATGCCGTGATCGCCCAAGGCTTTGATGCCGCGGGCCATACCGGTGATATGGGCACGCTCTCGATCGTCGCCGAAGTCTCCGCCATCGCGGGCGACACCCCGATTATCGCCGCCGGGGGAATCACCACGGGACGCCACCTCGCCGCAGCCCTCTGCTTGGGCGCATCGGGGGTTTGGACCGGGACATTGTGGTTGGCTTGCCGCGAATCGGACGTCGACATGATCATCAAGGAACGCTTGGTCGCCGCCTCGGCGGATGACACCACTTGGTCCGACTCCATTTCCGGCTTCACGATGCGGGTCCTTAAATGCCCGTGGACTGAGGAATGGAAAAAGCCTGATGCACCCCGCCCTCTCGAATCACCCTATCAGATGATTCTGAGTTCGGACTACATCCAAGGCGCCAACGACGGAAGACGAGCCGACCTCATGACGGAAGCCTCGGGACAAGGTGTCGGTTTCGTCACAGAGATGAAGCCTGCACGCCAGATCGTCTTCGACATGGTGGAGGAGGCACTCGGCACCTTTGACGACGTCGTCGGACTGCCCGAGTGATGTCGGCCCACCTGGAAGGGGTTCAGTTGTGAAGGAGCAGGAGGACGTCCGCCACGGCTTCGACTCCGGAAAAGCAGGCAGAAGAGCGGAATGCGACGGCGGTGGACTCGTGATGGGCAGTCGCTATGCCGCGCGCCAAGAGTTCACGGGGACACTCACCGGAGACTACTACGACCAAGGCAGTCCGCCCTGGCGCTGGTATCGGATGGAATCTCTGACCCGCAAGCCTGCCGACTTCCCCTTTGAAGCGGTCTGGTGTGAGTCCGAAAGTCTTTTCCTGATCGACGAATAGCGAAATCGCAGAGGCTCCAGGACTAAATCGGAGCAGGAGGTAGGCGAAAATGAGGATCGTGGTCTGCGTCAAGGAAGTGCTCGACCCCGATGCGGTGAACAACTACGCCGTGGCGGGCCGGCTCGAAATCGGTGCCGATGGCAAGACCCTGACCCAAACGGCCATTCCGCGCCTGATGAACGGGTACGACGAGCAGGCCATCGAGGCGGCTTTGCGGCTTCGGGATGCGGGTGCGGAGTTCACGCTCTGCGTGCTCTCTGTGGGAAGTGATCCGGACAAGCTGCTCAAACATGCGGCCGCTCTGGGGGCCGAGGAGTTGATTTCGATCCAAGTGGATCCGGCCACACTGGACCCCCAGGCCACGGCAAAGCTCTTGGCCTCTCAGATCCAAGCCTCCGGTGGCGCGGAAGTGGTTTTTTGCGGGCGCCAAGCCTCCGACGACGACCAGGGTGTTGTGCCGGTTTTGATCGCCGAGCACTTGAATATGTCCGTGGTCACAGTGGCTCGGGAGATTCGACTTGAATCCGATGCGCTCACCATCATACGGGCGACACCGGAAGGTGACGAGATTGTCCGAGCCGCCTGCCCAGCGGTCGTGACCATTACCAACGAACTCGGAGAACCGCGCTACCCCACGGCTTCGGCCAAAATCAAAGCGCGCCGGGTGAAGCCAACGATCGTGACCCCAGCCGAACTCTCCCTTTCGGCCGAGGAGATCGCCCCAAAAGTTTTGCTCAAGCAGCAATTCGTGCCTGAAGTTCAGGGCAATTGCGAGTTCCTCGAAGGAGATGCCGCGCAGGTTGCAGGCCAGTTGCTCGAAAAACTTCGCGCAGAAGGCACCCTCCAGTAGCGCAGCCCCACCGCCCGACCGCCCAGCCCGCGACCCAAGGAGGTCCCAATGTCTCAGCAACCCATCGTCGTCTGTAGTTTCGGAGAAGGCCGCGACGGCCTCCCGCCCGGTGCCGAAGAAGTCCTTCATATTGGCCGGAACCTCGCTCAAGCCTGTGAGGCCCCATTGATGTGGGTGATCCTCGGCCCCCTCCCGGAGCGCGCCTCTGCTACGGCCGGCCTCTACGGTGTTCAAAACCTGCACCAAATCGACGACGCGAAGTTGGAGGCGAATCACACCGACGCCCAAGTCGCCGCCTTGGCCGCCTACGGAAAAGCGCAAACACCTCAAGCGATTTTGGTGCATCAAACCCTTGAGGCTCGAACGGTCGCACCGAGATTGGCCGCCCGACTGGGGGGCGCCGTGGTGATGAATGGAATCTCGATCAGTCCCATTGGACAGAATTTCGAAATCACCGCCTCAGCCTATGGCGGTGATACACGGGTGATCTACGAAGTCGGCCCCAAACCCGTCCTGGCCTTTATTCCCAATGCGGTGATACCCGAGCCGGGTTCGGGGTCTGCGATCGACGCAGAGCCCTTCGCCGTCGACCTTTCCGGTGTCGAAGAACGCATCGAGGTCCTTGAGCCCGCCCATTTCGATGGCCCGCGGCTCGACGATGCCGATATCATCGTCTCCGGCGGAAGAGGCCTCGGAAGCCAAGACAACTACAGCCTCATCGAGCAGCTCGCCGAGGCCCTCGGCGGCATCGCGGGCGCCTCTCGCCCCTTGGTCGACGATGGTTGGGTGGATTCTTCCCATCAGGTCGGCCTGACCGGGCGTATCACTCGACCTAATCTTTATGTCGCCATCGGAATCTCCGGGGCCAGCCAGCACATGGCTGGCTGCTCGGCAGCCAAAACCATCGTGGCCGTCAACCGAGATCCCGAGGCAGCGATCTTCCAACACGCTCGTTTTGGCATTGTGGGCGATGCGCTTGAAATCGTCCCGGAGTTGATCCGGGCGGCCTCGGCCGGGTAGACAACTCGATCCTCGAAGGGGAAACTCATGAGCGAGCCAAGCACTGTCCAGGCCGTAGAGGGATTGTTCTCACAAACACCCGAGGGACCGCGACTCTTGGGCTCTCGCTGTGCGAACTGCCGAACACCCTATTTCCCTCGGAGTGAAACGTGCCACAACCCCGAGTGCGAACGCTCAGACATGCAAGACGACAGTTTTGGACCTGCAGGTCGACTGATCAGCATTGCGCTGCAGAACTACCCGCCGCCGCCGCCGACGATCGCATCCGACCCCTATGTGACCTACGGGGTCGGTCTGGTCGATCTTCCGGAGGGTCTCCGGGTGATCGGTCGACTCTTAGCCGATGACCCCGAGCAGGTACCGGTTGGAGGCAACGTCGCCTTGGTGATTGCACCCTTGGGTCATGATGCCGAGGGGCGCGAAGTGTTGTCCTGGCAGTGGAAACCCATTTAAAAGGGAGAACGGTGCGGTCCCCCGCGCCCCACCTCTGACAATGCGCCGCCACCGGCGCTCGGAGTCTCAAATGAACGATGTGGCCGCGCTCGGTTTTGGGATGCATCCCTGGGGCAAATTTCCCGAGAAACGCCTCAACGATATTTGTCGCGTCGCGGTCGAAAGCGCCCTCGGCGACGCAGGGATTGCCTGGAAAGAAGTCGAAGCGGTTTGCGCTGCCAGTTCTCGCTTCTCCGGTGGAAAGGGCTGGGGGTTGAACGGCAACGACGTTGTCGAGGACATGGGTTCAACAGGCGTCCCGGTTTACAACATGTCCGCGGGCTGCGCAGCCGGTTCTAACGCGTTCAACGTCGGCTACACGATGATCAAGAGTGGCATTCATGATGTCGTCCTTGTGGTCGGCGGTGAAAAAATGCCGAAGGGCTTCATCCAAACATCCGGGCTGGAAGACGAGACGGATCCGGAATATCTCCGGCAGCGCTGCGTGGGACTGCCCGGGCCGGGCTTCTGGGCCATGCTCACCCGGGCCCGGATGGAAGAATATGGAACAACCGAGGAAGACCTCGCGGCCGTGGCCGTCAAGGCCCATCAGGTTGGGACGCACAATGAAAATGCACGCTTTCGCCAGCTCTTTAGCCTGGAAGACGTATTGAACTCAAACATGGTCAGCCACCCGCTCCGCCTTTACGAAATTTGTCCCGTAAGCGATGGTGCAGCGGCGGTGGTTCTTTGCTCCGCCGAGTTCGCCCGAAAAAAAACCACTCAACCCATCTGGGCGGCCTCAACGGCTGTGGCCACTGCGCGCTTCGATGACGGCTTACCCCGCGGCCTGGCCTGCGTCCCCGGAGAGGGGCGACCGCACCACAGCGAGGCCAGAATCAGTGTCGCCAAAGCCCTGGAGGCCGCCGACCTTGGCCCGAAGGATCTCGATTTTGTCGAGCTTCAAGACAACACTGTTTACTATGAACTCGCTTTCCCTGAAGAGTGGGGCATGTGTAAACCCGGAGAGTCGGAACGACTCCTTCATGCAGGCGAGACCTTGCCCACTGGGCGAATGCCCATTAATCCAAGCGGTGGGTTTCTATGCTTCGGCGAGGCCACAACCGCCCAGGGCTTGTTCCAGATTTGCGAAGTAGGTTGGCAACTGCGAGGCGAATGCGGCCCGAGGCAAGTTCCGAATGCCCGCGTCGGCATGGCTCAAAGCATTGGCCTAGGGGGCAACGGGACGGCCGCGATCCTAAAACGCTAGACCGGAGCTGGCTCAGACCCCTTTCCGTAAACTTTCCAAAGCGCCCAAAAACCGAACAACCCCCCGTAGGCCAGCCAGCCCACAACGGACAAGACGATCCCCAGCCGGAGGTGGGCGGGCTGATACACCCAGCGAAAATGATGAACCCCCGCTTCAAGCGAAACCGACCGAATCGTGAGATTCGCGGGCTGGGCGCGGTAATCCGCTTGAACGCTCCCCGGAAGAGCCTCGACTTTCCAGCCCTCTGCATAGCTATCGGTCCATAGCAATAAAGAGGGGCGGTCCAGAGTAACCTTCAGCTCGACGTGATCCGTTGACTTAGACACGATTGAGAGACTGACCTGCGTGGGCAGCTCGCCGGAGGGTTGCACGGAAGGAAGAGCCTCCAAGACCGCCACACTGCGCGGATCAAATGCAGTCGACTCGAGAAGCCCCAAAATAGCCTCAGGATCATTTTCGATTTGATACTCCGAGACAAACTCAAAACGATCGAGCGGGTCCCCAGGCCACTCAACCTGAACCAAGCGTCGCGCCGGATCGGCCTCGACAATCGCACCGAGTCGAAGAAGCCGAAGCAGCCCGTTGTCGCGATCTGGTGGCTGACCTCGGACGTTGTCGAGTTGCTCGACAGAGCGGTCTTGGCTTCGGGCCACCAGCATCGCGTAGCGTTCTAAAACCACCGGGTCATATCCCCAGATGCCCCCGATCCCAAAACCCATGGCGGCATTACTCGCGATGCCAGACTCCATCAAACGAAGATCATTCAGACGATCAAAGACTGGCTTTTGCCCATGGCGTTGACGCATCCCCGCGTCGGCCAAAACCCCCCCACGATGCATGAACGCAAAGCCAAACAACTCGATGCAAGCCAACACCAGCACTCCAAGAAGCAGAAAACGGAAGCGTCGAGCCGCAAGTAAAACAACCGACAGAACGGTCGCTGTTCCTCCCGCAATCCAGAAGGACGAGGACGCCATCACCATCCATTGTCGGAGCATCATTGGACCCATGACCTCCTTGGCCGGAGTCGGCGCCAGCCAGCGCATCAACGCGTCACTCCCCTGCCCCACGCCGAGCCCGATCCAGGCTCCCCCGCATAACAGCAGAACACCAACCGCCAACATGAGCCACGCAAATCGCCCCAGCACAGAGCTCTGCAAGGCGGACCGATCAGTGTCTTCCGGTGCAGTCGCCTCACGGTCGGTCCCGAGAAGACGATCCCAGCCCAGCCCGGCCCAGAAAGCGAGGAAGAATGTCACGAAGAACATAAATTTCGAAGGCGCACGAATCAGATCAAAGCCTGGCACCCAATGGAAGGCCCAGCCGAAAACCGGAGTCGAGCGTCCGATGGCGAGCATCCCCAAAATCAACACCAAGATGACGCTCTGCTTTCGAAATGAGTGGCGACCCCACAGAACACCCAAAATCGCCAACGCCGTGCCCGTGACCCCGACGAAAGCGACGTCATCCCAAAACCACCAACGCCCGAAGTAGTCCACGCGGGTGGCACTCGCGTCCCCAAAGAAAGTCGGGGCCCAGAGGGTGAGCCAATTTTCTGGTGGGAAGGACCAAGCCGTCGCAAAATCGAGGCCGACTCCACCCCTTCGAACACTCTCCATCGCGGTGTCGTAGCCAACGGCTAGCTGGAGAGCAGCCATGGAGACTGAGAGACTGGCAGCCAGCACAAGAAGTCCGAGTCCTCGCCCCGGGTGAGGCCGAGCGAGCCAGCGGGGGAAAAAGTAAAGCCCCAGCACACAAAATATCATGAAAGCCGTCGGAGGATGTCCTGCCAGGAGCACCATGGCGGCAGCGCCCGTCACGAGCAACCAGGCTCCCAGGTTCCTTCGCTCAGCCACCCGATCAAGACCCAGCAAAAGCCATGGAAACCACGCGTAGCTCGCGAGCACCGTCAGGGCCCCCGCCAAAACTCGAAGGGAGACCGTACCGCCCAAGCCCACCATCGTCGCAGACAGAAAGGAAGCCGAGACCGAAAGCCGCTGACTGCGCGCCCAGAAAAAACTTCCGAGCATGAGCAGATACACACTCACCGCCATCTCGAAATTGATGGCGACATCCAAAGGCAGCACCCAGTGCGCCCAGGTCGGCGGATACAACATGGAAGACTGAAAACTGCCCACAAAAGGGGTGCCTGAGAAGAGATGCGGGTTCCACAAAGGGAAGTTTCCCGACGCCCATTGATCGAATCCAAACTGGCGCAGATAGACAAAGGACCGGACGGCATCGCCTTGAGCATGCGAGGCGATCCGACCCTCAGCCCAGAAGAGCAAGTCTCCGAACCACAAGCCAACCCAAAGAGTCAAACCCGAAATCGCCCAGAGCACTCGGCCCTTGGGGCCCGATCCAGGTGTCGGCTTCCCCCGTTCGTCAAGCACTCGGTCGCAGGACCTCGTCCCGATTGAGCGTGCGGCCCGTATTGAGATCGATCAAGGTCGTCGCCGGATCCTGCAATTGCTCTATTGCGTCTCGTCGCATGAAGAAGAAACGATTTCCCTTTTCGACCCGAAGGTACTCGTTCCGGAAAATCGGGTGACGGGCCAAGCCGAGAGAGTCGTCCACAAAGATATCAGGCTGCACTGTCGACAGCATATAGTCCCAGTCCCACTTCGAATGGCCGGGCTTGAATCGGTCGACTTGAAGCCGCGCGATATGGGCATCCGATTTCCCCAAAACATCGACACCTTGCCGTTCGCTGAAATAGATCGGCACCCCAGCCCAATAGACTCCCACGGATGTGGTGGGATCTGTGTTCTGCTTGAGATAGCGGGCGAGAAAATAGTTGCTTCGGTTATAGGCCAGCAGCTGAGGCGTTGCGCCGGTCAACCACTCAGCCCGGGCGGCTGGCGGATTCGCCAAAACGCCTAAGCCCGTGGCCAGAATCCAGATCAA
>NHEP01000208.1 GCA_002171515.1 bacterium TMED88
CACTTCGGCCCCGAGATCCCGATAAAAACTGGCGAATTCCATACCGATGGCCCCAGAGCCCACCACCAACAAGGACCCAGGCATCTCGGAGGGCACCATTGCTTCCTTGTAGGTCCAGATCACCTCTCCATCCGGTTCGAGTCCGGGTAACACCCGCGCCCTTGCCCCGGTGGCGATCACGATATGCCGGGTAGACAGTTCGGCCTGAACGCGTTCCTCTGCGTCTTCGACGACCACGCGACCACTTCCATCGAGCCGACCTCGGCCGTCTATGACATCGACCTTGTTCTTCTTCAACAGGGCCTTGACCCCGGTATTCAGTCTCTTGGCTACCTTCCGAGAGCGCTTGACGACCTCTCCGATATCGAAGGAAACGTCTTTCGCGGAGAACCCGAACTCGCCCATCCGCCCCAACAAGTGGCCCACTTCGCTGGATCTAAGAAGGGCTTTGGTGGGAATGCAACCCCAATTCAGGCATATCCCGCCGAGGTGTTCTCGCTCGACCAAGGCCACAGACAGGCCCAATTGGCGGGCCCGGATCGCCGTGGGATAGCCGCCCGGGCCGCCTCCGATCACCACCACGTCATAGGTTGATTCAGCCATTTTCCCCCCTCGGTTCGTGCAACAATCCGCCCATGCGCCGGTTTCCCTCTCGCCTGGCAGCAAAGAGACCGGCCGGCCCGACGAGGCCTCCAGCCAAGAGGATACCGCGTTCCGCATCTCGGGACGGATTCGGACTGGCTTTGACCATTCTTTCTGGGGGTCTGGATCGATTCAGCTACTTTCCCCGACTCCCCGCCCCCATTTCGAAAGCACTGGAATCATGCCGACGGACCACCTTGACCAAATCGATCGCGCGACCCTACAAGCCCGCAAAAGCGAAAAGTGGCACACCTATCCTTCGGATATCTTGCCCGCCTGGGTCGCCGAAATGGACTTCCCCGTTGCACCGGCCATCGACCGTGTGCTCCGGGAATCAATTGATCGCTGGGATGTCGGCTACCCGATCGCCCCCACGGACACAGGCCTGCGCGAAGCTTTTGCCGAGCGCATGTCGGACCGGTTCGATTGGGCGATCAATCCAGTCGATGTGGAGATTTTGACTGAGGTTGTCCAGGGTATGTATCTGTCGCTCCTCGCCTATTCGGCACCCGGCGACGGTGTTGTCGTGCAGACACCTATCTATGCCCCGTTCCTGAGTGCCGTCCGAGAAACCGGCCGCGAACTGCGTGAAAATCGACTGCTCTTTCGGGACAGCCAGTGGACGATCGACATCGAGGCACTCGAGGCCGCAATTGATCCCCGCACCCGTGTGCTCCTCTTTTGCAACCCCCACAACCCGAGCGGCCGCGTTCTCACCCGACCCGAGCTCAAAGCCATCGCGGAGATCGTTCTTCAGAACGATCTGATCGTCGTGAGCGACGAAATCCACGCGGATCTCCTTTTTGACGGGCGAGAGCATATTCCCTTTGGATCTTTAAGCCCCGAGATCGGAGCCCGAACGATTACGCTGACCTCAGCTTCCAAGGCGTTCAACATCCCCGGCCTTCGATGTGCCCTGGCCCATTTCGGCGATCCGAAACTGAAAGACCGCTTCAACACGGCCGTCCCGCGTCATGTTCGAGGCGGAATGGGGATCTTGGGGCTCTACGCCACCCTGGCGGCCTGGACAGAGAGTCAGGACTGGCTCGACGAGGTCGTCCAATACCTTGAGGGCAACCGCAACTTTGTGGTCGAGACCCTGAGGGCGAAATGGCCCTCGATCGGATTTGCATCGCCCCAGGGTACGTACATGGCCTTTCTTGACTGCAGCGCTCTCAACCTCGGGCCGTCCCCCGCTAAGCATTTCTATGAGCATGGTCGACTGGCTCTCTCGGAGGGGCGAGTGTTTGGTCCCGGGTTCGCGTCCTGGGTGCGTCTCAATTTTGCAACCTCCCGGGAAATCCTGGCGGAAATTTTCGATCGGATGGAAAAGGCCCTTTCAACGTCGACTCCGACGGAGACCCCCTGAAGTCCACCATGAGTCACGATCACTCCTCACATCCTCATTCGCACGGCTTCGGCTCGAATTCGACTGGTCATCAAAACCGGCTTTTGTGGGTTCTTGCTCTCGCCGTTTTTTTTGCAGTCGCAGAATTGATCGGGGGATGGCTCACCGGTTCTTTGGCCCTCCTCGCCGATGCTTTCCACTTGGCTTCGGATGTGGCGGCTTTAGCGATTAGCTTCTTTGCAGCCTGGATGAGTGGCCGCCCATCCAGCTCTCGACGCACATTTGGGCATAGCCGTGCAGAAATTCTTGCCGCCCTAGCCAATGGCGTCGGACTCGCCTTCGTGTCCTGCATGATCATCTACAGCGCGATTGGCCGCTTCAGCCACCCCACGGCGATCAATGGTTTAGGAGTCGTCGCTTTCGCCTCCGCGGCCTTGGTCTACGAGGGCATTAGCCTTTGGATCCTGCATCGGGGTGCACAAGACAACCTCAACGTACGCGGTGCATTTCTTCACGTTCTCACCGATGCCCTCGGCAGCCTTGGCGCCATTGCTTCGGGGCTTTGCATCTGGCTCTTCGGCTGGAGCTGGGCGGACCCGGTCACTTCTCTCGCAATCAGCGTACTGATTCTCGTATCCGCTTGGCGATTGGTGCGAGAGGCGCTCGATGTTTTAATGGAAGCAGCACCCGCGCACCTAGACGTTGACGAAATCCGCTGTGCGATGAACGCGCTCCCACTGGTTTCGGGAACCCATGACTTACACATCTGGACCGTCGGGAGCGGAGAGGTCTGCCTAGCCAGCCACGTGGTCGCAGAGACCGATGCCACCAACACGGAGGTTCTCGACGCCATGCGAAGACTCTTGGGAGAGAAGTTTTCGATCACCCATACCACGATTCAGGTCGAAACCCGGAACCGAGAAGATCCCCAGACCGACGGCGAGGAAAGCGTTTGCGAGGTTGCCTGCCCGGAATAAGGCAGAGGCCCGACCTTATCCAGAGTTCGCCCTACTCGAGATCGCCCCAATAAACCGGCCACTCCGACCAGAGTGCGGGATCGATCAATTCCCGTGAGCGCCGGGGATAGACCCGAGCACCTTCTAAGGCCGACCGATCCATCCAGCGAACGCCAATTTGCGCCGCATCCGCCCCGGGCCCGCAGTGAGGCCGGTAACCATCGGGCAGCTGGCATGCAAAGAGGTGCTCGACCTGATGAGCCGCCTCCTCGAGATAGGTAAACGAGTGATTGGCCACGATAATCTCCCGCACAAACAGCAGGCGCTGGACCTCGACCGCTGTGCCGATCTCTTCTCGGCACTCTCGAACCAAGGTTTCGGCCAGAGTTTCCCCCTGCTCTTGGCCTCCGCCCGGGAGTGCGTACCACTCCCCAGAGGAATCTCGGCAGTGATTGAGTAAAATTCGGCCGTCCTCGACGATGACCGCCTTCGCGGCCATGCGAATCCGCCCCACAGACTCCCTCTCTCGCAACGGTTCTACCCTTCTCGGTTTGCCCCGGACACCATACCCCTCTGCCCGCCTAAGAAAAGCAGCCGTGAAGGCCGGGTTGTCGAGTCGCCCATCTGACGTTAATGTCATTTCTGACATGAATGTCACCCCCGCAAATCCGGCGACTTCTACGCGCTTTCCGCCCCGTCGCGCACGGACCCGAAAGCGACTGCTCGCGGCCGGTGAATCGCTGTTCGCCGAGCGGGGTCTACACGGGGTGACGAGCCACGATATCGCCGCTTCAGCAGGCGTCGCCGCGGGCACCTTTTACAACCATTTCCCCGATAAGGCCCACCTCTTTCGAGAAATTGCCGATCAAGCCCTGCAGGAGCTTGATCGCAGGCTCCAACTCGATTCAGGGCCAGCTCGCAGTTTCCCAGACGATGTCCGGCAGCACGCGACGGCACTCGTTCACTTCGCGATTGACCACCGAGATCTGATGCGGATCCTCTTTAGTCCAGATACCGATGCCGCCGCGGTCCAAGCAGACGTCCTCGCCCGCCTCGCCTCGCGAATCGAAGAGGCTCGACGGCAAGCCCAGAAGCTGGATGCTGCCGCCGCGGAAATCCACCCGGCCGTGCTGGCCCAAGCCCTCGTGGGCATGTGGTCCCGCGTCCTCGCATGGTGGGCCGAAGACCCAGATCGCGTATCGGCTGAAGTGGTCATCGAGACCCTGACCCAGATTCAACTCAACGGAACCCGACCCGCTCAATCGGTGGTCGATCCGGATCAAAAACAACCCGCAACAGATGGAAGTAAAGTCAATGACTGAAAGACTCATCAACTACGATCCAATCTATAATGTTGTCAACCGAGACGACTTCGATTCACTCATCGAAGTCGATCGCTACGCGGATCGCACGGACGCGTTCAATTCGATCATCTCGGCAACGGAGGACCATTTTTGGGATCCTACCGATGCGCGGTACATCGACTTCGAAAAAGAGCCATTCGATCTCGCTGAGCAGACCATCATGCCGCGAGAATTCTGCATTGAGTTACAGACCTCCGTGGCCGACAAGCTCGACGAATCACAGAAAATTCGGCTCGCCAATCAAAACTCTCGATTCATGCTGTCCAGCATTCTGCATGGTGAACAGGGGGCGCTTTCACTCTCAGCCAGCTTGACCAGTGTTCTCCGGGACCCGGGGGCGCAGGAGTACGCCGCCAATCAAACCCGAGAAGAAGCCCGCCATGTGACGGGATTTTCTAATTATATTGGGAGTCGATGGGGCACTCCGCTTCGCTCAGGGGAAACGCTCCAAGCCCTGCTCGGCGAAATTGTTCGATCCGGAGCGGTTTATAAAAAACTCGTGGGCATGCAGATGCTCGTTGAAGGCTTGGCGATGGGAGCGTTTTCGACCATCCAGAAGCAGACAAACGACCCAACCCTGCGACGGCTGATCCAGTTCACAATGGCCGACGAAGCCGCCCACCACAAATTTGGAAAAATCTGGGCTGATCGAACCATTCCGAAGCTCAATCCTGAAGAACACGAGCACGTCGAGCTTTGGGCCGCGGAAAGTTTCCAAATTCTCCTATTCAACCTGGTCAATGCAGAGCAAAAGCAGGAGATCTACCACGAGTTCGACTTGGATTGGGAGTGGGTCCGCAGCGCAGTCCTGGAGGCCTTCTCCGAGGAGGACAGGCGACAATCTATGACGGAAGGAACCAATATCTTTCGCGTCCTGATCAAAACACTCCTCAAGGCGGGCATCATTACGGACCGGACTCGGCACGTCTACGCCCAGTGGGTCGATATGGATGAACTGGCTGGAGAGAGTGACGAAGTTGCGGGCAGCCAAGTGGCCGATGCAGCCACCGAGACCCTTCGAGAGATCAACTCGGGTCGGATCAAAATGGGACGGCATTACCGAGTCAACTAGGCCACTCGCCAAAACCAGGGACCACCCGAGGCCTCTTCTCGTCCTTCATGTGCCGAGAGGAGGCCTTTTTTTCACAGGGCAAGATCGAGAGGTCACCATCCCAAGTGCCAGTGATTCGAACACAATTCGCCCTCGCCCCCCACACTCGGCTAGTGTTTGGCGTCGACTCGGGAATCACGAAGCGGAAAAGAGAGAACATTGGCCAGTCATTCAAAATCGCTGAACAACATCGTCTCCATTTTCATGGATAGCTGCCGGTTTGACTCCTTCACCGCTGCCCGGACGCCCAATATTGACCGAATCGGTCAGGCCGAGAAACGTTTCTCGTACGCTTCCTGGACCGCGCCAGCCCACTACGCCTTTACGATGGGAATGCTGCCTCACCAAAACCCCCGCCACGTCTTTGCCTCAGAGGTGTACAAAGAGGAATTCGGGCTTTGGACTCTGAGGACTGGCGCCGAGGGCTTATCCTTTCGCGACTTCCTTCCGGAAATTTCGCTCCCCAAGGTTCTCGGCGGCCTCGGATACCGCACGATTGCCAAAGTCTCGATGCCGGTGATCAATCAAGCCACCAACATCGCGCAGCATTTCGATGATTATAAATTGATGGATCATCACAATAATTTTTCTGGCATGGTGGAGGAGATCGACTTCGCCCCCGGAGAGCCCGGCTACTACTTCCTCAACTTGGGCGAGACCCATTATCCCTACATGCTCAGCGGCAAGAACCTGCCGCATATCTCGGGGGTTCATGGCGTCCTCAAAGGGCTTGGAAGCGATTCCGCCGATAGCTCCGAAGACGCGGCTTTCTTTGACCCGGAGCAGATGCGCGAACTCCACGATCAACAGATTCGATGCGTTGAATACCTCGACTCCAAGATCGGTGAGCTCATGGAAAAATCACCGCCGAACACTTACTTCATCGTGACCGCCGACCACGGCGAGCTTTTTGGCGAGGACGGATTCTTCGGCCACGGCCCCATCATGCACACCAAATGCTTCGAAGTGCCCTTCGTGGAAGGTTTTCTGGCCTAGCCTGAGAAAGGATGGCTCCCTCAGCCAAAGCGCCCTGCGAATGAATCAGCCGCCTCCGATCTTCATTCTTGCGCCGCCTCGGTCCTACACCTCCCTCATCAACGCCATGTTGGGTCAGCATCCTGAGTGTTTCGGCCTCCCCGAACTCATGCTCTTCAACGTCGATCACCTGAAAGATTTATGGGAAGAGGCCTCCGACGAAGTCGGTGCGGACAGCAATCGTCGCCATGGACTGCTGCGGACCGTGGCAGAGATTTACGCTGGAGAGCAGGGAGCCGACGCAATTGAAATGGCGGGACATTGGGCCCTTCGGCGACGCCAAATGGATACTCGCGATGTCTACCGTGAAATTCGTGACCAGATCGCACCGCTGCGTATCGTTGAAAAGAGCCCCGCCTACACCATCGAAATTCGACGAATGCAAAAAATGCTGGAGGCTTTTCCCGAGGCTTACTTTATCCACCTCGTCCGACACCCCATTCCCCAATGCAAGTCCGTTATGAACCTCAACCACGGCATCTTCGCTCTCTTCGTCAACGCCATCGAGTACGGAGACGACACCGCGAACATCGAACCGCAAATTGCCTGGCACGACCTAAACATCAACATTCTTCGCTTTCTCGAGCAGGTCTCACCCGAGAGGCAGCTCCGACTCCGCGGGGAACTCCTGATGGCTGAACCCGAACGCCACCTGAGAGAGATCTGCCGGTGGATTGGTCTCCGCGACGACGAGGCAGCCATGACGGCGATGATGCATCCCGAAAACTCTCCCTTCGCTTGCTTCGGACCGGTCGATGCGCTCTTCGGGAATGACCCCAATTTCCTGCGTCGGCCCAATTTCAAGCCCCATGAGCCTCAGCTGCCAGCGCTTGACTCGCCCCTTGAATGGAGAGAAGACAGGGCACCCCTTCGACCTGAAGTCATCGACTTGGCTCAGACATTTGGCTACGAATGAGCCGGTACAAGGGAGCGCAGATGGCCAAAAAGAAGAACGACAAGCAGAGCGCACCGACTCAGGCCGCGTCTCCCCAGCCGAAGGAAACGCCTGCTTCCGAACGTCAGTACATCGGGGACATCGCCATCTCCCGAGCGGCTCAAGAAGCCTCCGACGACAACCCGCTTCGAACAGAGCTCCGAAGAGAGCTCGTTCGACAGTTTGTTCTGAAGAAATTCCGCCGCAATCTCGAACACCACGTTGACCAAATCAGCGGCAAGCAAGAAATTGCGGAAACGATGGAGTATCTCTTCGACGAGCACGGAAACCCGCCGGCCAATATGGACCTTGAAGAAATAGGTCGACGACGAAAAGAGCTGGAAGGCCAAATCCGCTGGCTCGAAGTCCTTACGGCAGAACTACGATCCCGCCTCAGCAGCGTGAAAGAAATCGAAGAGTCCGCTCTCGCGGCTCTCGGTCAAGACTAGATTGCCGGCTTGCGCAAAAGGAAGGATGCGAGATTCCCTCCGAGCGGTACGCCCTTTGGGCGTTTTTCTCTTGGCGTGCTTAACGACCGTCCTCGCCCACACGAGCTCCGCCAACGACTCCGATGCGATGGTCAAGCTGTGGACTCTGCCCGATACGGAGAGAACCTACCTGCTCGCGACACCCCAGAACCAGCAACACGAAAAACCTCGACCGCTTCTCATCATGCTCCACGGTGGGATGGGGAACGCACGATCCTTCCTGGACTCCACGGGTCTCGTCCCCTTAGCGGTTGAAGCCGACTGGCTTGTCGCACTGCCCAACGGGGCTGCCGGGCCAGCTCGCTCGCCCGACCGACGAACCTGGAATGCAGGTCTCTGCTGCGGCCGCGCAGCCCGAACAAACTCGAAAGACCAGCTTTTTATCGAAAATATGATTGACCACATCGCGACCAAACAGTCCATCGATCGCAATCAGATCTACGTCGTGGGCTTCTCGAATGGCGGGATGATGGCGTATTCAATGGCCTGCGACGCCAGTAGTCCGGTTCGGGCCATTGCCGTGGTGGGGGCGAGCCTCGTATCCGAGACCTGTTCTCACCCCTCTTCCAAGGTGGCCATTTTCGCCCTGCACGGAGACGACGATCAGTCCGTTCCCTTCGCCGGGGGCAAGGGAAGCCGAACCCGCACCCGCCTTCATTACCGCTCGGTGCTCGATTCACTGGCCACATTCGCCCGCCCGCGAAAATGCAAAAGAACCGGCCCGAATTTGCTTCCAGACGGGGATCGCGGATGGAACTGGCGATGCAAAGCCGGAGCGCCGATTGAACTTCGTGTATTCAAGCAAACGGGCCATCGTTGGCCTTCGTCCGCTTCAGCCATGATCGTCGACTTCTTCTCGCGACTGAATCAATCGCCGAAGAGCCACTGACCGACTAAAAGACCCCTTACGGAATCCACGACCAAGCCTCCACGTAAAAGAATCGAATCCACGCTCGGCTGAACACCTCCCATACGGGTTGACTCCCTCCGTCAATCTTGGCGTATCCAGTCATCCCAGCCCTCAAGGCACCGTCTGGATTGTCAATTCGGCTCACGACGGTCATCGTCTTGGCGTATTCCTCGTGAGTAACGTTCGGCTCCATGTCGACGACCACACCTTGAATCGGATCAGAGAAGTAGGCCCACGTGCGAAGCTCAACCTCTGAACCGGAATGAATAAAAGCCGAGTCCGACTCCGGAATCCGGATCCGTGCGAGGACCTGAGCTGTATTTTCGACATCGGCAAACGGTTCACCGCGATCCAAAAATTCACCTGTTTTTTGTTTCAGATGGAGGGTGACGAGCCGACCATCAAAGGGCATGCGGAGGGTCGAGCGTTCGATCCGACTGGCATGGCTGTCCCTTTCCTCTCGCCAGCGCTCATATTTCGCCTGAGCCGCTTCAATCTCATACTCGTGAGCACCGGCCTCAACCAGCGCGAGGGAGGCCTGTTCTTCTGCGACCCGAGCAAGATCCAGCTGGTATTGACGCCGCTCGGCCTCAACCTCATCCAAAGAACCCGCTCCCTGTTCATACACCTCCCGTTCACGGGAGTAGGCGGCTTCGCTGAACTCGGCTCGGACCTGAGCCACCTCGACTCGCTTGCGCGCCAAACTGAGCTGCTCCGCACGAGGTTGAGCGCGCAACTCTTCGACAATCGCCTTCTGCTCGGCCATTCGTTGGCTGGCAATCAAAAACTCAGCGCGGTGATCGTCATGGGCCAATAGAGCGATCACCTCGCCCTGCTGCAACCAATCGCCTCCGTCAAAGAGAACCTCGTCGACGGTCCCACTGATATCCGTAGCAATCGCTTGCTTTTCAAAGGGAATGATTTCAAAGTCGCCGCTGGGACGATAGGGATAAGGCAAAAATAGAACCGCAATCGCAAAGGGAATCGAAGCCCGACGGACAAATCGCCACCGGTCGCGATCTTCTGGCTCAATGGATGTCCCGTCGGGTTGCTTGTGGAGCGTACGGCTGCGCCACCGCTCCAATCGGTCCGCTCGGTCCAAAGAACGAGAGGTGGAGCGGACCTTTGAGCCGGTCCTAAAGGCCAGGAACCCCGCCAAGAGAACGATCAAAAGAACCCCGCCGGCGCCCACATGCAGCTTCAACCACCCCGCTACGCTCACCGTCACCAAGAAGGTGAGCAGAAGCATGAACGTGCCGGAGGCCAAGGCATATGCCGCGAAGGCGGAATCGTTTTCGGCCGCATACCCGCGACGACCCACGACCCTAAACAGCGCCTGAAGGGACTTCCCGCGCAGATTCGGCTCTTCAAGCAGTGTGGCCAGCAGGTGATAGCCGCTGCCCTTGGTCAGGGGGTTCGCCGCAAACAGGAAAGAGACGCCTCCGATCAGACTCAGCGAGGCGGCCCAATCCCGCAAAACACCTGCCTGGCCCAACTGGCCGTACCAAATCAATGTCATGACCGCGAAGAAGCCTAATCTGGCCAGGAGCGGCGCAGCGTGGAGCCAGGCCAATTCGTGCTTGCGCAGCTGATTGGTGTGACCGACTCGGGCCATAAAGCGGGGCACGAAGCCAAAAGCCAGGACCAGATCGATGCTTTCAACGGTGGCGCGAAACCGCTGGGCGGTCAGAGCCGTCACGCCGGTGACCAAAAGATTTACGCTCACCAAGCCCAGCAGAACGTGCTCGATGATCGTCGTCTGACTGAGGATCCTTGCCAAATCCGCCGACCAAATCTGGGCGTACGCCGCCAAAATGCCCAAAGCCAGAACAGTGAGAACGGGAAGGCCGTAGACCGTCCAGCCCAAGGGCTGCAGGAGCGGAACCAACCGACGCAGAGCCGGGGAAGGATCAAAAAGAGGCCAAGCGAGGCGCCCGACCGCATCATCCAAGCCAAGCACATCTTTCACGCCTGCCCGACTGGCCCAGTCCTCGCCAACCGCTGCGACAGGCTGCTCGGACTTTCCCGCAGTCGGCGGAGGCGACGACACCGTCGCCGGAGCTTCGGCCAGAGGTGCGACCAACACGTGCGCTTCGGCGCGCCGCGTCAAGAAGTTCAGGGCCAAGAGCCGGGAAAACAAATCGTCAAAGCGAGGGCGCTCCAGCTCGCGATGAAAACGGCCCTTGAAGACGGCCTGTAGATCGTCGAATGACTCGACCCCATCCAAGGTATCGACCAGAAAGAAGTCCTGATCGTTGAGCCAAACCTCGCTTCCGGTTCGGGGGTCCTTGAGACAGACGTCGCCATCGGACTCCTCAGCCGCCCGAAAGGCCTGAAGCCGAGGCTTCAGGATCGTGGGCAATGCGGTGCGGTTTAGCTCGCTGGCCATCGGTGATCTTTCTGATTCGGGGGCTGCCGGGGTGATGAAAAGGCGCTCGGTTCCCGCCCAAGAGGTGCTGATGCGCGATCAAAGGTCGGCAGCCACTTACGCCCAAGTTGCGTATCGGACGAAATGGGACTTCGCCGTAGCCCTGAGTGCGCTTTCAGGTTGCCCCCAGGGGCTTGATATCTCGATAAAGCGCCCAGGAACAAGACCCCGCATGTGCCCCGCCCCCTACAATAATCCCCCAGAATCCAATTATTTTGTTGCAATAAAGCAACAGTCAGAAGAAAATAATCGAGGCATAAATACTGACCCAAATGTTGGTGATACGGCCACTTTACATTCGACGCACTGAAGTCTTTTAGGCCCATTTAGGTTCGGAGACCTTCTTAACGGCTCCCAGAAGTCCCCGGCCCCAGCTGGCCCACACCTGATGAAGATTGGAATCCGCAGATGACAAAACTGACCCGAATTCGTCGCTTGATCCTGCCGGCGACCCTCCTGTCGTTCGCCCTTGGGCTGGGTCTTAGCAGCCAGGCCCACGCACAAGGTGAGCCGGCTCCCGAGCCTTTAACCAAAGTCATCGCCAGCGCAGAACCCGATGCCTGTCTTTCGCTGGCCGGCGCGCCTCACCCCACTGGAACTAGAGACGAGGACGGGAATCTGAACTGTCCCGAGGGCAGCTTCCGCAAAACCAATCAAACCTACGCCTGGAGTATGGTGCGCTACCGAAAGACGCTTTGGGTGGGGACTGGGGCGAACGTGCTGTGCACCACCGCGGCCACCTTTGTCGATGCCGCTTCCTCAGGAAGCTTCATCAGCGACATCTCAACCTGCGAATTTGGAGACAGTGACTTTGCCGCCGCCGCCACGTTAGCCAACGATGGCGTCGCCCCCGACTATCTCCCGCAACTGGGCGACTGGGTCGCCGGCAAGGTCTACACGATTAACACCGAAAGCGGGCAGGTAACCGACCGTACTCCTGACGTTCCCATCATGGACGAGATCGTCGGCTTCCGCTCCGCAGGCGCAGTGAACGGCATGGCGTTCTTGGCGGGAGGCACGAAAGAAGGCGGCTTTGCGATGCTGGCCTTCAACGCGAACACCGGGGAATATATCGGTTCTCGACGCTTTCCCTCATATAAGACTTCTCGCAAATCCATCAATGTAGACGGCGTCATGTACCTCGCCGCAGGAACGCCCGGTGGACAGGGTGTGGTCTTCAAGCACGCAGGAAGCAAGACCGAGAACTGCAATCGAAGCATTGAATGCGTTTTCCGATTCGTCACCGTCGGCCAGCTTTCCGGCGTACCCCGGGAGCTTGCAAGTTTCACCGACGAGCAAGGCGTCCTCCGGATCGCAGCCAATGCCCGAGGCCTCTTCATCAGCGAAGCCGTTCAAGCGGACATTGGCCTTCCTGCGAATGCTGCGTGGGAACAGAAGTGGACACCCTGGTCATACGAACCCGACCTCATTTCAGGCATAGCCTATGGGGGCGGCGGCATGTCGAGCCTGAATGACGGCACGCTGATTTTTGGCGCCGTGCTCGTGCCGGGTCGAACCACCTATCTTCATACCCTCTGCCAGTTTCGCTTCTTTTGTTTCGGAACCCCCGAGACGGAGGAAGAGTACGCCACCGTCGCCGCCGGGACTGACCGCAACACCGTTCTTTTCGCGGGCACGGATCTCGGCACAGACGAGCCTAAATTCGAACTGCTCTACGGTGAATCAACGCTTCCTCGGTACAGGTTCTGGGATCGAAGTTTCCAAGACACCCCGACAGGCTGGACGCCCAAGTGGGGCGCTTCGGGTTATGGTTTTCCCAACACGGGATACACCTGGGTCGCTGCAACGACAAACTACGGCGTTGTGGTCGGCACCCTCGATACCGGCCTCTTCGTAGGCGATTTTGAGAACGCTGGGGCCAACCTCTGGCTCATCAGGAGCGCAGACCAGCCCGCGCTCTTGCTCTCGAACGACGGTCTCGGAAACCTCCGAAACTACGGATTCCGCACGATGGCAGTCTCTGCTGATGGCGAAACCCTCTATGTTGGCACGGCCAGCATGTCGAATGTCGAGAACCCCTATTTCCCAGGAAACGCGGGGTTCGAAGTCATCGAGGTGCCCATGGGGCCGTTGATTGAGGCCGCAGAAGCCGCGGCGGCGGCGGCGACGGCGGCGGCGGAATAGGCAACCCCGCTCGACAATCCATTTCATTTGGGCAACACCTGAAAGCCCGCTCTCCCTCTCTCCGAGGCAGGGCGGGCTTTTTGTGTCTGGCCAGGGAGTGCAGTCGGCCCTCAGTGTGATGATCGAACGAGGCCGTTCAAATGCGTCCAACTCAACGCGAATTCTCATCCGCCGTGAGGTTCCCCAAAAAAACTTCACATCCACCTCGGGGATTCGGCACGTAACGATCGCCCCCCAACGGCCATACTTTCGGACCAAAGGGGTTCGCCGTGCCGGCAAATAGACCGTAGGGGGTCGAGACCAGTGTCCGCAGGCCCATGTTGTAGGGATTTTGAAAGCCACTCGTCGTGACCGGCATCCAATTTTCGCCATCGCGCGATCGGTAGAGATCGCATCCAGCATGGTTCTCGAGAATGAACTCAAGGCCTAATTCATTCACCAAGTCGGCAAAAACCTGGGGCCAAGTGCTGCGTCGGGCATAGAGCAGAGCAATGCTCCAATCGAAAGTCCCCAAATAAAGCCAGCCCTCGTGCTCACACATGCGCCAAAAATAACCGTTAAAGAAGTTGTCAAAGCCGGGCATAAAGGCGGAAAGAGGCTCCTTGAAGCCATCGGGTGTGGAACGCGGGTTACCCACGATCAAGTCCCAGCTTTTATCCGGACGAATCCGAATGAGCTCCGGAGGCGCTGGCCCCACTTTGTTTTGCCGGTCGATCCCACCGCCTTGAATGCCAGTCCCCACGTAGAGATCACCCTGAAAGGGATAGAGGCTCAGCGCAATCTGGTTCTGGGGGCCGCGCCCTCCTCCGCGCTCCATGACCTTCTCAAACGAATACGGCGGATCGCCCTCCATTGTCGATCGCCAAATCTGAAATCCTTCCAAGTTAAAGGTGCCGGCATACAGATAATCGCCACAAACGACCATCTCAAAAATTGTCTTATTGCCTTCATCCCCAAAGCCGAAATCACACACCGGCTCCCAATGCCCTTCCTCTCCGTCCCGGCTCTCGTAAATGACAGAGTGAGAGGAAACGTTGGGATTGCCTCCTCGAGAGCCGGCGGGGGTTGTGTAGAGCCGGCCGCGGAAGGCCGTCAAATTTCGAATCGTGGTCACCGGCAGACCGCCGAGCCCCGGCTCACACGTCGTGGAGAAGTTCACGCCATCGCGCGTCGCCAAAATATTGGGCCCTGGACCCCGAGCCGGAGACCAAGTGGAAACGAAGAGCACTTCGTCCTCGCCCCCCTCCGAAGTGGTGACCCGCATGCCTCGGCACCCGAGTTCCCGGGGAATCATCTCGCCGTCCGCCGCCTGAATCAACGGTGACTTATGCACTCTGTCCCATTGATTCAAGAGCGGGGCATAGCGCCACACCTCTGCCCGAAGGTCCAAGCTGAAGGGATTCTCCGGGCACTCGACAGGCCAAGGGTCCATCCCGATCGGCAACCTCCGCTTCATCAGGGGAAAGTTGGCCCGCATCGTGGCGACATAGAGATGCTCTTTAAACCAAGCCATTGAATGCGCGTAGGCATTCAATCCGTCGCCGAATCCCCCTTGGGCGATCAGGCGAAAGTCTCTCGCTCCGAGACCCTTCTCGACTCCAACACGATTTACTTTCGGCAAGGCTCGCTCGCTTAGGCGGCTGATACGCCCCGAAGGTAGCGCGCGAGCCCCTGCCCCGCGTCCCGCTTCGTGGAGAAGGGACCCTGCCAGGTGTTCTCTCTGGTATGGAAGTACCAAGATCCGTCCCGCAGCAGAAAACGGTCGCTCCGGAAATGGTTACTCGGCTCCTCTCCCTGCCGATGCCGCGCCACCTGATCGAATTCGCCGGAAAGCAGTGCCGCATGATTCATCAGAAGCTCGTCTGGCCGGGTCATTGGAAAGAAGTGACCCGCATCCACCACCTGCCGGAAGTGAGCATGCGGCCATACCCTCAAAAGCTTCTCTCCCGTGTACATCGCGGGAGACTTGGACCCGTACATCGCCAGAATCGGCATGTGAAGCCGACTCAAACGTTCGATCGATAAATTGTCCGGCGCAGTAAACTCCTCC